>PMBG01000020.1 GCA_003153755.1 Chloroflexota bacterium
CGGAAGGTGGGCCCAAACGTGTAGACGCGCGACAGCGCCGTGGCGTACGTCTCCACGTTGAGCTGGCCCGAAACCGTTAGGAACGCCGGCTTGCCGAAGAAGTCCTGGCTGAAGTCGACCGCGCCTTCGGACGTGCGCGGCAGGTTCGCGATGTCGAGCGTGGATACGCGGAACAGCTCCCCCGCCCCTTCGGCGTCGCTGGCGGTGAGGATCGGCGTGTGGATCCAGTAGAAGCCGTGCTCGTCGAAGTAGCGGTGGATCGCCATCGCGAGACTGTGGCGGACGCGCGCCACGGCGCCGAATGTATTGGTCCGCGCGCGCAGGTGGGCGACCTCGCGGAGGTACTCGAACGAATGGCGCTTCGCCGAGATCGGATACGTCTCCGGGTCGTCCACCCAGCCGACGACGACGACCGAATCGGCCTGGATCTCCACGGCCTGGCCCTGGGCGGGCGAAGCGGTGATGACGCCCGTGACCGTCACGGCACAGCCCGCGGTGAGGCGGAGGATCTCGTCCTGGTAGTTGGCCAGTGTCGCGGGCGCCACGATCTGCAGCGCGTCGAAGCACGAGCCGTCATGTAGATGCAGGAACGACAGACCCGCCTTGGAGTCTCGGCGCGTCCGAATCCAGCCCTGGACCGTGGCGCTCGCGCCGGCCGGCACGCGGCCCGAAAGGACGTCGGCGATCCGGTCGGCCTGCGGCATTGGGTCCTCCTTGCGAACCGCGCGCGACCCTCGTGGGCCGGCGATTACGGTGACGATACCGCTAGTTGCCGTTCCGCGAAGCGGCTCCGCTATGTCGATGCCGAGGTTGCCGCCGCTACCGGCGCTAACCTCGCTGCATAAGCGTGTCGCCAACTCGAGCCGAGGACCGCACATGCCCCGCAAAGTCGTCGCCAGCACATACGTCACGCTCGACGGTTTCATCGACGAGCCGGGGCACTGGGCGTTTGCGTTCTGGTCGGAGGAATCCGCGCAGTTCAAATACCGCGAGCTGTTCGCCAGCGACGCGATGCTGCTCGGCCGCCTGACGTACGAAGGCTTCGCCGCCGCGTGGCCCACGATGGAAGGTACTGGCGACTTCGGCGAAAAGATGAACGCGATGCCCAAGTACGTGGCGTCGCGAACTCTGACGGCCGCGACGTGGAACGCGACGATAATCAAGGGCGAGGTAGCCGACGCCGTCCGAAAGCTCAAGTCGGAGGACGGCGGCGATCTCCTGATCGGCGGAAGCGGGCAGCTCATCGACTATCTGACCGGCCACAGCCTCATCGACGAATACCGGCTGATGGTCCACCCGATCGTGCTCGGCGACGGCAAGAAGCGGCTGTTCGCGTCCGTTCCGCGGTTGACCCTGGAACTGGTGAGTGCGCAGACGCTTGGAAAGGGCGTGGTGGTGAACACTTACCGCCCGGCCGGCTAACCCCGCAGCCAACCCGCGCGGGTCTCGCCCGGCGATAACCGCGCGAGCAGCTCCATCACCGGCATAGACGCCGCATAGATACCGGTCAGGGTATCGGGGAGTTCGGGCGAGAAGACCTCGTCGTCGGAGAGCCGCCGCCCAAACGTCACGTCCTTGAGTTTGAGCAGCTCCGCGCCGGGATGATCGGCCGAGAAACCGGTGGGCACCCGCTTCAGGCGGCCGCCCTCGACCTCGCCAAATGTCGCTGCGAAGCCCGGTTCATGGAGCGCGGCGCGCACTCCGTCGAGGTCCACGTCCACCGCATGGCGCCACGCCGCGAGCTGAGCCGGTTCGGGATGCCACATCCCGCCTCCGGCGAATACCTCGCCGGGCTGCAGATGGAAGTACGCGCCCACTCCCCCGCCGTCGCCGATCCACGGGAAGCTCGCCGAGGCCGCCGTCTTGTAGGGCGATTTGTCCGCCGAAAAGCGGACGTCGCGGTAAATGCGAAACGGAGAATGGACCGGGTCCGCCTTGAACGGCAGCCCCGCCGCCTTGAACCGATCGGCCAGCGCCTCGCACAGTGCCGCGAGCGGTTCCTTGAGCAGGCGCTCGTACTCGGCCTTGCGCGGCTGGAACCAGGACCGCTCGTTGTTGACGGTCAGTTCGGCGAGGAAACCGACGGCGTCACGCGAGAAGCCGGCGAAGGGTGCGTTTGCGGCCATTGGCGGGCTCCCGATACGGCTGACGAGGCGACTCAATCGTCGCACCGGAGTGCGCCGGTTGTCCTACGAGGGCGCGTCGAGCGCGAGGCCCGAGTCCAGCGTCAGATCCGGCCCTTCGGCACCGGCAGTCTCCTTCGCGCCCGGGCGGCGCGTGGCCAGCGTGGAGCCGAGTATCACGAGCCCCAGCCCGACCGCCATCGCGACCGTGAACGACTCGCCGAGCACCACGATGCCCAGCACCGATGCCACGGCCGGGTTGAAGTACGTGATCACGGTGGCTCGGACTGGGCCGATCTCGTCGATGAGCACTGAGAAGAGAGTGAACGCGGCGGCCGTACACACCGTGCCGAGAATCAGGATCGCGGCAAGCACGTTGGCGCCCGGCATGACCGCCGGCCGCTGGATGAACGCGACGGGCGCGTAGACCAGCGCGCAGAGCGACAACGAGAACGCCATGACTCCGACGCCCGGCAACCCGCCGAGCCGACGCGCGAGGATCGCCGGACCGATCGCATACCCCATCACCACGACGGCGATCTCTAGCAACGCTATGGGGTCGGTGACGGCGATGTTCGATCCGACGATCGCGGCGACGCCGGCGAGCCCCACGAGCAGACCGGCCAGGCCGCGGCGCCCGATGCGGTCCCGGCCGCCCGTGGCCACTGCGAAGACGGCGCCGGCAAGCGGCACTCCCGCGACCAGCAGGCCCGCGAGTGAACTCGAGACGTGCTGCTCGGCCGATCCAAGCAGGACCCAGGGGATCCCGACTTCCGCGATCGCAAAGGCCGCCACCCAACGCCAACGCTTGAGCACCGGCCGCAGGTCGGTCGTCAGCAGCGCGATCGGAAGCAGGAACAGCACCGCGACGGAAGTGCGCGCAAACACCAGCGTGGCGGGCGAGACCTCCTCCACCGCGACCCGGATGAAGAGGTACGGGATTCCCCAGATCACGGACATCAGGCCGAACAGGATCAGTCCTCGGCGGCTCACACTCCGCTCCNNCCGCGCTTGCGCCAGACGTCGGTGAGAAGCGTCGTCTTGAAGTAATCCGCGGGCGGCGCCGCGAGCTCGATGTCCTGCGTGGGATGGTGAGTGGATATCAGCAGCACGCCGTCCGGTCGCAGGACGCGCCGGAACTCGCGCAGCGGCGTGGTCCAGTCCTCCACGTAGTGCAGAACCAGCGAGGCCGTCACGATATCGAACGATCCGGTAGCAACGAACGGCATCGGCTCGGCGATGTCGGCGACGTGAAACTCCGCGTTCGGGGTCACGCCGAGCCGGGCACGCGCCCGCTCGATGAACCGCTCGTTGACGTCGATGCCCACCACGGACGCGCCGCGTGCGACCAGCGCCTCGGACAACGCGCCGCCCGCGCAGCCCACGTCGAGAACCCGCTTTCCGGTGACGTCGCCCGCCATTTCGAGCATCGCCGGCCGCTCGTACGAGGCGTTGATCGGGTTCTTGTCCGCGTCGTCGGTGTACGCGCCCTCCATCGCGTTGAAGTCGTGGAGGGCTCGGCTGGCGTCGGTGCTCATGTCCAGATGATGCATCAGCCGGCCCGGTGTGGCTTCCGGTTCTCGGCTACGTTCTAGACCAGGTCCCAGTCGATGGGCGGCATGCCACGCTTCACGAGTTCCGCATTGGCACGGCGGAACGGCGCGCTGCCGGTGAAGCCCTTTGCCGAGAGCGGTGACGGGTGCGCCGACTTCACGACGATGTGCTTCACGCGGTCGATCTTCTGGCCCGCGGACTTGGCCTCCTCACCCCAGAGCAGGAAGACTACGGGCACCGGCCGCTCGGCGAGCATGGCGATGATCGCGGAGGTGAAGGGCTTCCACTTGCCGCGGTGACTGTTCGGCACTCCCTCGCGCACGGTGAGTGCCGTGTTCAGCAGAAGGACGCCGTGCCGCGCCCACGGCTCCAGGGTGGCCTCGGCCGGGACGGGGTGGCCCAGGTCGTGCTCTAGCTCGGCGATCACGTTGACGAGCGAACGCGGCCGCGTCACTCCCTCGCGAACGGAAAATGCGAGCCCGCTGGCCTGGCCCGGCCGGTAGTACGGATCCTGACCCAGGATCACGGCCCGGACCTCGTCCGGCGGAGTGAACGCGAGAGCCGCGAAGATGTCCTCGTCCGGCGGGAAGATCGTGTACTGCGCGCGTTCCACGAACACGAACTCGTCGAGCTTCTTGATGTCCGAGTCGGAGATCCGCGCCCCGAGCGCGGTCCGCCATTCGGCGGGAAGTGTCTGCATCATGCCCGGAGTGTACGCGAGCGGCGCTCAGATCCCGGACAGGGTCTCGCGGATGAGCGCGGCGAAGGGCGCGGGATCGGTGATCGGCGCGGTGTGGCGCAGGCCGGGCAGCGTCAGCCGGGTGGATCCGGGGATCCGGACTGCCAGCTCGTCGGCGATCGGCGCATAGAACGCGTCCGACTCTCCGCCGGTGACCAGCACGACCGGGCAGGTTATGCGGGCAAGGCCCAGAGGTTCCAGACCGAGCATCGAAGCATCGGCCAGGGCGCCCGAACCCTCGGCTTCGAGGAATGCTCTCTGCGGTGGCGTGAGTCGATCCCAGCCCGAGTCCCCGGCGACGGCGCGGACGAACACCTCGGCGGCCCGGGCGGGACCACCGGCGGCATATGCGTCGGCCACCGCGTGACCGACTCGTCCGATCATGGAACGCATCACCGGGTCGGCAACGGCACCGTAGGGCGGCTCGTACGCGATCGCGGCCGCAACCCGCCGCGGGTAGCGCGCGGCAAATTCCAGCGCGAGCAGCGCTCCGAAGCTGTGCCCGAATATCACGGGTCGCTCGATTCCGGCGGCATCCAGCGCGGCGGCGATATCCGCGGTATGGCGGGCAATCGACACCGGCGCCGGCGCCGTCATCACGCTTTCCCCGCTCCCACGCCGATCGATGAGCAGAGTGCGCGCCGCGTCTCGAAGCCCGAGTGCCAGTCGCAACAACTGACCGGATGAAGAGAGCGTGGCGTGCAGCAGAACGAGGTCGGGCGCGCCGGGAGGTCCGGCCAGATCGCGCGTGGCCAGACGCTGGCCGTCATCGACGGTTATCACGACCGTACCCAACCTCGAATGCCGCCGACCGGTAGCGGCCAGCAGGGCAGGCAACGAGGCGCGCAGCAGCTTTCCATTGGCGGTGCGTGGGATCTCGGCGACCTCGACGAAGCGTGCCGGCGCCTTGAACGACGCGAGGCGCTCACGGGCGAACGAACCGAGGTCGGCCGTAGTGGCGCGCATGCCGGGCNNGGATGGGCGGCGAGCACGCCCTCGACCTGCGCCGGGGCGATCTTCTCCCCGCCCGAGATGATCATCTCGTCACGCCGGCCGGCGACTCGCAGCCAGCCGTCCGTGTCGATGCTGCCAAGGTCGCCGGTGTGCAGCCAGCCCGCCCGATCGAGGACGACCGCCGTGGACGCGGCATCGCCGTCGTAGCAGTTGAACACCATCCGGCCGCGCACGAGAATCTCGCCCGTTCCGTCGTCCGCGGCGTCCTCCACGCGGATCTCCACACCCGCCATCGGCCGCCCGGCGGACCATGGTCGCGACGCCACCCCTTCCGGTGGAACGGCCGCCACGCCGGAAGCCGTTTCCGTCATGCCGTACGACGTGAGGACCGGCCAGCCGGCCGCCGCCGCGCGCGCCACGAGTTCCTCCGAGATGGGGCCGCCGCCCAGGATTACCGCACGAACGCCGGCCGGAGGAGCGCCGCCCGATTCCAGCAGCCGCGCGAGCTGCGCGGCCACGAGCGAGAAATGGCTCACGGCAATGCCGCGGGCTGCGGCGGCGCGCAGGCTCGGGAGGATTGGCTCGGCGCCCGTCTGCGCCACCACGACTGGCACCCCGGCCCGCGCCGCCCGGACCACGATGCCGATGCCGGAGACGTGGGCGAGGTTGAGCGACAGCAGCCAGCCGGTCGCGGGCGGGAGGATGCTGAACCATGACTCGGCGCTCGCGTCCAGCTGGGACAGCCCCAGCACGACAAGTTTTGGCCGGCCGGTCGTGCCGGAGGTGGGAACGATGACGGCGGCCGTGTCGGAGGCGGCCGCATCGGCGGTCACGGCCGCGTCGGCGTTCGTGGCGGCGGCCAGCAGCGCGTCGAGGTCCAGCGTCGAGACTCCCGCGATGTACGCCGCGGCATCGCTCGGGGCCACGAAGGCGCGCAATCGGGTAGCGGCCGCGATCGCCGCCACTTCCGGACGGGCCAGTCGCGGGGCGATCGGCACGGCCACGCAACCCGCGCGGACGAGGCCGTGAAGCGCGGCGACCACTCCGGCCGAGGAGACGGCGAGCACGCCGACGCGATCGCCCGGCCGCACTCCCGCGGCCGCAATACCCGCCGCGAAGGCGCCGGCCCGCCGATCGAGCTCGGCCCAGGTCCAGCGCGTCTCCCCGTCCAGAATCGCCACGGCGCCCGGACGGGTCCGCGCGTGCAAGGCGGCCGTCTCGGCGAACGGCGGCAGCGCGGTCACTGCTGCTCCCCAAGCCACTCGACGGCGTAGCGGCGGAGCGCAGCCTCATCGAGCGCGGCGCCCCAGCCGGATCCGGCCGGCACCGCCAGCCGGCCGCCGGAGATCTCCGGAGTGTCCGCGAACAAGTCGCTCTCCAGCAGATCCGCCGTGGCCAGGCCGTGGGCCAGTTCGTGCGGACGGTGGCGCACGCGTGGCAGCGTGGCGGCAATGACGGAGGCCGCCGCCAGACCGATGCCCGTCTCGAAGAGCGTGGACACGACCACGGGGACACCCGCGTCGGCGGCCATTGCCGCAATCTCCCACGCTTCCATGGGCCCTCCCACGCGCGACGGCTTCACGACGAGAACGTCCGCCGCGCCGGCCGCCAGCAGCTCCCGGGCCGCCGCAACCGACCGCACAGACTCGTCGAGGGCGATGGGCACGGGCGACGCCCCGCGGACTGCGGCAAGCACCGATGCATCGCCGGAGGCCACCGGCTGCTCCACGAACTCCGGCTCGAACGGCGCCAGCGCGTTCAGCCGCTCCACTGCCGTGGCCGCGTCCCACGCCCCGTTGACATCGATACGCAGCCTCACGTCGGACCCCGCCGCCTGCCGTACAGCCGCCACGCGCCGGACCAGATCGGCCGTGTCGATCTCGGGACCGGCCTTCAGCTTCAGCGTTTCGAAGCCACGCGCAACGGCAGCTGCCGCCGCGGCCGCCATCGCGTCGGGGCCGCCGAATCCGATGGTCGCGTTCACGGCGACGGACGTTGCCGGAGGCCCCGGCGGTGACCCGATTCCAAGATCCACAAGGGCCGAACCGACGGCGCACCCCCACGCCCTGCGCACCGCAGCGGCCGGGTCGGGATCCGTGCCATACGCCAGGTGGAACTCCCAGCCGACCGTCGCGGCCACCTCGAGTGCCATTCGTCTCATCTCGGCCTCGCCTTCGGCTCCCGCCGCGCCGTCCAGGGCAGCCTCACCCACTCCGAACGCGGACGGCCCGTCGAAGAGCCGCACTATCCAGGAGTCTCGGTGTGTCCACGTGCCGGCGGACGTCTGGATGGGCTGCCGGAACGGCACGCGCACATGCACGACCTCCACTCGCCCGCCCGAGAAATCCCGCCTCATCGTCCGGCCCTGACCGCCAGCCCGATCGCGAAGAGCACTCCGTACACGAGCGACAACCGCGCCGTGTCGCGAAGCACGAGATTGAGCCGCCGCCTGTCGAAGCCGGGGGCAACGGCGCCGACCTGCCGAACGAGAGCCGGGACCATCACGGTCGACACAAGGGGCAGCAGCACGGCGGGGCCGGCAAGACGCGCAAGCAGCAGCCCCGGCGGCACGAGCGCGGCGAGGATCAGTGTCGCGTGGTACTCGGCCTTCGCGAAGCCCTCACCGAACTGCACCGCGAGCGTCCTCTTGCCCACCGCACGGTCCGTGGGGATGTCGCGCAGGTTGTTGACGATGAGGATCGCCGTCACGAGTCCACCGATCGGGCACGCGGCGATCAGATACACGGGCTCCACGGTGGCCGACTGCAGATATGCGGTGGCTCCAACGGCCATCAGCCCGAAGAAGGCGAAGACGAAGAACTCGCCCAACCCGTTGTAGCCGTATGGCCACGGGCCGCCGGTATAGGCGAGCAGGGCGATCACCGCCAGCATTCCCAGGACGATCATCGCGATGCCGCCGACAGTCGCCAGATACAGGCCGAGCGCGGATGCCGCCCCGATCACAACGCAGATCCCGGCCGCCAGTTCGCGCTCCGTCATGTACCCGGCGGCGGCCACTCGAACCGGCCCCGTGCGGTCGGGTGTGTCGGCTCCGCGCCGGTTGTCGGCCAGGTCGTTCGCCAGGTTTGCCGCAATCTGGAGAAGCAAGGCGACGCCGAGGCACGCGACGGCGGTGTCTGCGCGAAAGGATGCACCCGCCCCGAACGCCGCCCCAAGTCCCACGAGCACCGGGCCCACGGCGGCCGGAAGCGTGGCCGGCCGAATCGCCATCAGCCAGACGCGCGCGGCCGAGGGCGCCGGGGTCGAGGCCGGAGTCGGGGCCGGAGGGAGGTTCGTCATCGCCGCTCCCTACGGCCGCCGGGGGAAGCGCCCGAAATCGGGCTTGCGCTTCTCCAGGAACGCGTTACTGCCCTCGTGGGCTTCGTCGGTCGTGTAGTACAGGCCCGTCGCGTTCCCGGCGAACTCCTGCAATCCCGCCAGCCCGTCGGTCGCCACGAGGAAGGCCGACTTGAGGAAGCGGATGGCCGTTGGGCTCATCGCCAGGATCTCGTGCCCCCACTGGACGCCTTCGTCGAGAAGCCGGTCGGCAGGCACCACCGCGTTCACGAGGCCCATATCGAGCGCCTGCGAGGCGTCGTAGCGGCGGCACAGGAACCAGATCTCCTTGGCCTTCTTGTCTCCGACAAGTCGCGCCAGCAAACCGATCCCGAACCCGGCATCGAAACTGCCGACCTGAGGGCCCACCTGGCCGAAAATCGCGTTCTCCGAGGCGAGCGAGAGATCGCAGACGATGTGCAGCACGTGCCCGCCTCCGATGGCGAACCCGTTCACGAGCGCGATCACCGGGATCGGAAGCGAACGGATCTGGCGCTGGAGATCCAGCACGTTCAGCCGCGCCAGACCATCGGAACCCACGTAGCCGCCGCGGCCCTTCACACGCAGATCTCCACCCGAACAGAACGCCACGTCGCCGGCGCCGGTCAGGAGCACGCATCCGATCGACGCGTCGTCGCGTATGCGATGGAACGCGTCGATGAGCTCCGCAATCGTCTCCGGCCGGAACGCGTTTCGAACCTCAGGCCGGTTGATCGTGACCAGCGCTATCCCGGTGCCGGAGTGCTCGTATCGGATGTCGCGGTATTCGGTGACCGAGGTCCACGTGATCCGCGGTTCGTCGCTCATGACGGGTTCCTTTCTATAGCGTGGAGCATGAGCGGGAGCACCCGTTCCGGTGCCTCGCGATGGGGCGCGTGGCCGACACCTTCGATGACGTGGATCTCGGCACCGGGGATAGCGGCTGCGACGGCTCGCGCCCGGGTGGCGCCGGCTGCGTCCAGCCCACCGGCGATCACGAGGGTGGCGACCGACACGGCCGAAAGGCGGTCGTGCAGCGGTTCCATCGAGCCCTGACCGGCGCCGCGCAGCGAGGCCGCGAGACCCTCCGGGCGGCAGCTCATGCGCTCGGCGTGGAGTCGGGCACGCCACTCGGCGGGCATGGCGCGCTCCGACGCGAAGAGCGGCAAGCCCTCCCAGCGATCGACGAAGGCCGCGATCCCGTCGCGCTCGACGAGTCGCGCCAGATCCTCGTCGGAGGCGCGGCGCGCCTCCCTGTCGGCGGTGCCCGCAATGCCGGCGGACGGGCTCTCGAGGATAAGCGCCGAGACGGCCGCCGGAGAATCCACGGCCATTCGAAGCGCAACACGGGCGCCCATCGAGTACCCCGCCACGACGGCCGGCACGGCGCCGAGCCGCGNNGCCGGGTCCGCCGGCGAGTCGGAGCGTCCGTGTCCGAGCAAGTCCACGGTGATCGTCCGGGCTTCGCTCGCCAGGCCGGGCTCAATCTGGGCCCAATCGGCGCCGCTCCCGGTGAAGCCGTGAATCAGCAGGAGCGAAGGCGCGGAGCCGTCGAGCGCGGCGTCGATCTTGCCGCCGATCGCAACCTCGTAGCCGGCTCCACCCACCTCGATCCGGCTCACGGCGCCGCCTCGCCCGAGAGAGCCGCAAGGGCCGTCAGCGCCTCCGAAACGGCCGCCGCCGCCTCATCGTGGAGCTGGGCGTTCCGCGCCCGCTCCGTCCGCAGCTCGATCACGCGCAGTCCCGGCCGGCCGATCTCGTCGGAGATGGCGGCGCTGAGGCCGGCCCAATCCGCCGCGCGATGACGGAACCCGAACGCCTCCACGATCGGGCCGAGCGCGATCCCATGCGGCGTCCCGAACAGCTCCTCGTAGTGCTCGGGCAGTCCGACGGCCGAGAACGTCGCGCGACCCTGCGGCAGTAACGAGAAGATCCCCCCGCCGTCGTTGTTGATCGCAATGACGAGCAGATCCGCGGCGTGGAGGCGGGCCGTTACCAGCGCACCTACATCGTGCAGGAAGGACACATCGCCGAGAACGAGGACGTACCGGCCCGAATCCGGCTCGGCCGAGCCGGCGGCGAACACCGAGGCGGCCGAACCCAGCGCGGTCGAGATCACGCCGTCGATGCCGTTGGCGCCGCGGTTGGCCAGAACCCTCACGGCACGATCGCCGCCGGGGAGCCACGCGTCCATGTCGCGGACCGGCATGGAGTTGCCGGACCAGAGGACCGATCCGTCCGGCAGGAGCTCACCGAGAATCCTGAACGGGGCCCCTTCGAACGGTTCGCGCAGGCCGCCGAGCCAGGCATCGAGCGCGGCACCGGCGGCGGCATCGGCGTCGAGCCAGGCGCGGGTCCAGCGGGTGTCGTGGGCGGCGCCCGTCCGGGTCCGGCGGAGCGACACGGCCTCGGCGATCTCGCAGGCGGACTCCGCGTCGGCGCGCACGAAGGCGGCCGGCACCAGGGCGGACTCACGCCACCCGCCGTCCGCGTCGAACACGATCAGATCGGGTCGCGCGGTCCGCAGCATCTCGGCCACCCATTTGGAGGTGGGCATCGCCCCGAAACGGACGACCATGTCCGGCACGTGCGCGTCGAGCCAGGAGCCCGGCCGGAGAATGTGATCGCCGTGGACGATGACCTGCGAACGGTCGTGGGTGCCGAGCCGCATGCCGGACAACGGATCGGCCACGACCGGATATCCGGTGGCGGCCGCAATACGGGCAATCGGCTCGTGACTGGCGGGGTCGTCGAGAGGACCGGCGACGATGAGACCGCGCGGGTTCGCGGCGAGGGCGTCTGCTATCGCGTCGATCTGGGCGGCGTCGAGCGTGGGCCGACCCGAGACGACAGACGCGAACGGCGCGTCGTCACCGTCTCCGTCACGGCCACTCGCCGGGAGATCCCCGTGCGGGATCAATGGATCGCCGAGCGGCATGTTGAGATGCACCGGACCGGCGGGCCCGGCCAGAGCGGTGGCTACTGCGCGCGCCGCGACGAACCGCGCGTTCGCCTGCGAATCCGCTGCCTCGTCGCCGAGCGCCAGCTCCGAATACCACTTCACGTGGCTTCCGTAGAGCCTGTTCTGATCGATCGTCTGGGGCGCGCCCCGGTCGCGGAGCTCGTCCGGCCGGTCGGCGGTGAGGACCACGAGCGGCACACGGGCGAGCGACGCCTCGACGACGGCCGGCGCGAAGTTGACCACGGCCGTTCCCGAAGTGGCGAGCAGGGCCACGGCCCGGCGCGTCGTCCTCGCNNCAGTGCGAGCGGCGTGGACCGCGAGCCCGGGCAGACGATCGCGTCGCGCACACCGGCGCGAGCCAGCTCGTCGACGAACGCGCCGAGGCGTCCGCCGCTCGCGCTGCCCACCACTCCGCTCATAACGCCTCCCCCGCGCTACCCAGGGCCGTCGCTACCGCACGCATCTTGATCCTCGACTCCTCCCACTCGCGGTCCGGATCGGAATCGGCAACGATCCCGCATCCGGCAAACAACGTCGCGCGATTACCGCGAACCAGGCCGCTCCGCAGGGCGACCATGAGTTCGCCGTCGCCTCCGGCGCCGAGCCAGCCTATCGGGCCGGCGTACCAGCCGCGGTCGAAACCCTCGTGTTCGTCGATCATCGCGAGTGCCAGGTCCGGCGGCTCTCCACCCACCGCCGGCGTCGGATGGAGCAGATCGGCGAGAGCGAGAAGCCCCGTTTGGTCGCGGAGCGTGCCCGTGATCTCGGTCACCAGATGCTGCACGTGGCGCAGGGTCATGATCCCCGGCTGAGGCGCCACATCAATCCTTGCCGACAGCGGCGCGAGGTCGCGGCGAATCGCGCGGACCACGACCGCGTGCTCCTCGCGCTCCTTTTCCGAAGCCAGCAACTCGGCAGCCAGTGCGGCGTCTTCCACGTCGTCCGACCCGCGCCGGGTGGAGCCGGCCACGGCCGCCGTTCTGTACGTCCTGCCTTCGGAGCGCACGAGCCGCTCGGGAGTAGCGCCTATGAACGCCGCATCCACGCGCCGGAAGGCGAATATCGCACTTTCGGGCGCGGACGCGGCCATTCGCCTGAGTGCTGGGGCCACATCCAGCGCGACCGGCGAGATGAGATCGACGAGGCGTGCGAACACGACCTTGTCGAGACGTCCACGGCCCACCGCGCCGGCCATCAAACCCACGACGCGTCGCCACTGATCCGGCGTGGGGAGCTCGCGATCGATCGCGAGCGGGGCGTCCGCGGGCGAGGATGCAGCCGGAATCGGCCGAGATTCCGCGAGGCCGGACACGCGAGTCCAGAGGGCCTCGAGCCGCTCCGCCTCGGCGGGCAGTCGTGTGGCCACGCCGGCCGCGCCCGCCTCGCCGTCATCGCGCAGGACCGAACCCGTGAGCCAGCACCGCCCGGCCGATCGCAGTGCCACCAGAGACGGCAGCACCAGCGAGGCCGCCCCGAACGGCGCCCAGCCATCCGCCGCGTCGGGGATCCGGCCGGAGAAACCCATCCCGCCGAGCAGCACCGGCCCGAGGCCACGAACCTCCGCCGGTCGCGAGACCAGGGCCGTCTCCAGGATCAGCCGGGTAGCCGTGTCCGCGTCCCGGAAACGGGCGGGGCCGGATCCATCGAAGGACCACGCCCGGCCGATCCCCACGAGCTCGAAGCCCTCGTCGGGCCGGAGCATCAGAGCTGCCTCCATACCCGCCGATTCGGCCGCGGCGAACAGCGTCACGGCATCGAACGGGTCTGTCTCGACGCTCGCGGCGACCAACCCTCCGCCGGTACCGCCGGCAGCGGCCCGTCCTGCGATGGCCGCGGCCAGCCCCACTCCAGCGCGGATGCCGGTCACTCGGACGCCTCGGGGAACGCGGCCAGCGGCTCAATCGCGGGTCCCGCCGCAATCCGGGCTTCGGGCACTCCCACGCTCCGAAGCAGGATCGCCCGGAGCGTCGGATACGCGTCCTCGAGCGGCCCCGGCCGCGACGCAAGAAGCCACTGCGCCACCACCTCATCGAGAGCACCGAACCAGGCGACGCTCGTGATCCGCGTGTCGATCGGCGGGATTGCTCCATCGGCCACGGCCGCGTCCAGATACGACTGGATCAGGCGCGCGAACCGGTCGTGCATCGCGTTGAGTTCGGTCTGGAATCCACGTCCCGCACCGCCCGCCTCGAAGAAGAGCCGTGCCATGGTTCGATGTCCGGCGAAGACCTCAAGGACGGTACGCAGGGCAACCTCGGCCTTCGAGATGGGGTCCCTTTCGACCGCTACGGCAGACTCGACCTTCGCTATCAGCTTGGCCGCCGTCGTCCGCATCAGTTCCCGGAAGATCGATTCCTTCGTAGGAAAGTGGAAGTAGATGCCGCCCTTCGAGATCTCCGCGGCTGCCGCGATGTCGTCCATAGCAGTGTCGCGGTAGCCATTCTTCGCGAAGGTCTGGAACGCTCCGTCGAGAATCGTCTCGCGGCTGGCCGAGGCCCGATCCGTAGTCTGCTGACGCGGCCGGCGCATCGTGTATCTCCTGAGGCGCAACAAACCGACCGGTCGGTCGGTTTGTTGCATTTTGCATGCTACCCCTCGCACGGGCCAATGACCACAGCTCGCACGTGGCTCGCACAGGACGCAACCCGATTTGGCAAAGACTTCCCAACGTACCGATCCGCAAGGCCACTTCGCACGTATCTAGAAGTAATGAGATGCAGCAACGTACGCAGCAGGAAGTGGCGGCGCCGTGGGTAGGTGGGCGGAGCTGCCGGACACCTTCGAACAGGCCCTCCTGGCGATGGTCGAGACACAGAGCGACGACCGCCGCCGCGCACTCCTGAGCCATCTCGCTCGTTGGCCGGATGAGGCGCGGGCGGCGGCGTTCTCGATGCTCGCCAGCCGCGGCCTCGTGCGGCGAATTCGGGGCGCGCAGCTCATGGGCCACCTGAGCGCATTCCAGCCGGATCACATCCCGGACTTCGAACGCGCGCTCGTGCGTGCGATGGACTGGACCACCGACGACGAGCTCCTCTCGGTCATCTTCTTGTCGATCTGCGCGGCGGTGCAGTCGGAGGGAGAACGAACACCGACGCTCGGTGACGGTGAATGGATCTGGCCGGAACCGGGCCCGAGAAAGGGACCGGATAGGATCCTCGGCTGGGAGCTCATGGCGGGCGACCGCATCAGACGTGTCGTCGCGGCCGTAGACCGCGCCGATCCCGACGGCCGCAAGGCACTGGTCGGGGTGCTTGACCAGTTCGTCGGCCTGGACCGCTGCGTCCTCGACGCCCTCGTGAAGCTGACGCGCGACCCGGAGCGCGACCCGCGTGACTGGGCCATCTTCGAGCTCGCCGTGAACCTCGTTCGTCGCGCGCGACCCGAGGCGAATGACCCGAGGGTGCTGGAAGCACTTTGGGCCTGTATCGACGATGCGGACTGCGAGACCAGGAACGAAGTCGCCCTGGGGCTGGCGATGCGGCGCGATCCGCTCGCCTTCGAGGTGATCTCGAGGCAGCTGCGGGCCAAGGAGGCCTCGGCGTTCCTGTTCCAGGCGGCCCAGGAACTCGCCGACCCGCGTCTGATCTCGGCGCTGGAGGCGGCAGGAAGATGGTGGCCCGCGGACCAGGCATGGTGCCTTCAGGATGCGCTCGGGGCCTGTCGCGGCCGGGACGACGCGGGGGCACGTCTCGGGGACGGCGCCAACGGGGCGGGCGCTCGGACCGAATCGGCAACCCGGGCCGCGTAGCCGCGGAGGCAGATCCTCCTCGTACCCGTTGCGTTCCCGCGACCGGCGACACATGCAGCGGAGCCGGTCCGTCGCTGGACGACTAAGATTGCCGGGCCCGTTTGGTTGCGCGTCCTCGGAGGTTACTCGGATTGCCCTGGGTCAATGACACCCCTAAAGCTCGCATGCTGAGCCGGGTTGGCGCCGCTGAGGCCGCCCTGTACAAGCACGACGAGCCCGGGCATCCCGAAGATCCCGAGCCGCCGGTCGATGTGATCGAGCGGATCGTGTCAATCGTGAAGTCGCCCGCGTTCCGCGGCGCGATGATCCTGGCGATCCTGTTCTTCGCGAACGCGGTCATGTCGTGGCTCAAGGACCGGGCTCTCGGACATGTCTTCGGCGGCGGCCCTGAGTTCGACGCTTTCGTGAGCGCCAGCAAGCCCGCGCAGGTCGTCCTCGAGTTCCTCGTCCTCGCCGGCGTAATGGGCCCGTTCCTGCCGATCTTCCTGAGTCTCAAGGACGAAGCCGAGTCCGCGTCACGGGACTTCGCGCGCACGGTGTTTACAGCTTCCATCGCCGTCCTCAGTCTGGCGATGATCCTCGTGGTGGCGCTTGCACCGCAACTCGCGTCGGTATTGGTCCCGGGCTACAGCGGCATTCAGCTTGACGAGTACGTCGGAATGCTGCGGCTCATGTGCTTCGCGCAGCTCATCTTCGCGGCCTCGCTGGTACTCGGCGAGATCCTCGTCGCGGAACGGCGCTTCTTCGCATACGGCCTGGCCGACATCCTCTACAACGCCGGCATCGTTGGCGGCGCAGTGGTCCTGTCGGTCCCGTTCGGCATCTACGGCGCCGCGCTCGGCATGATCGCCGGCGCAGCCACCCATCTCGCCTGGCGGCTCTTCGCGATATACCGGGTAACGAGCTTCCGGCCTGCACTAGTTCTCCTGCCCAAGACCAAGGGCATCGGCCAATACCTGGTGCTGATGGGGCCGAAGATGATCAGCCAGCCCCTGCCGACTGTGCTGACCGGCATCTACTTCGGCGCTCTGATGTCCAGCCTCGCGCCTGGATCCACGAGTTCGTTCAGCATCGCCCTCAACTTCCAGAGCATCGCCGAATCGGTAATCGGCCTCGCCTTCGCCACCGCGGCATTCCCGGCCCTGTCCGCAGCCGCAGCCGCAGGCGACAAGCGCGGTTTCCGTCGGATCTTCTTCACCAATGCCGCTTCGATCGGTGGCCTTGCAATGGCCGCCGGCCTCGGTCTCGCCGTAATGAGCCACTTCGTCATCTCGCTGTTCATGCGGAGCGGCGCCTACGACGAAACGGACGTCGCCCGTACCAGCATGGTGCTGGCCATCCTGGCGTTCTCGATACCGATCGAGAGCCTTGTCGAGCTGGTGGCCCGAGCCATCTATGCCACACAGAACACGACGAGGCCGATGCTGGCGGCAATCGCGTTCTTCATCGCCGGCGTCGCGACCACAGTCGTGCTGCAATCGCCTCTCGGTCTCGCCGCGATTCCGATCGCGTACACCGTCGGCCGTGCCGTGCAGTTGGGCATGCTCGTGCTCTTGCTCCAGCCTCGGATGGCCCGCATAGGTGGAGCCTCCAAGTGGTCCAGAGCGATCGTCCGCGATCGCTGGGGTGACGCTCGCGGCCGCGAGCCTCTGTCCGCGGGACGCGCCGCGATCCTTGCCACGGTACTGGTCGCGCTGACGGCCGGCACGGCATTCGCCGCCACTCAGGTCGTCACGAGCGCCAACGCACCGGAAATCACGCCCTGGGCACGAGTCAACGGCACGCGCCCGCCTGTGATCGCATACGTAACGCCCGCTCCGACGGACAGCACCGGCCCGAATCCCACGGGCCCGCTCCCCAGCGCCACCGCCCCGGGCATCTTCGTCATGGACATGTACCACCCGGGCGACTTCGTGGAAGAAGCCAAGGACACCTGGTGCGTGCCTGCGGCGATGCAGACCTCCATCAACATCATGAGCATCCAGGCGGACACTACCCGGGACACTCAGGCGAGACTGTTCGATCTGGCAGTTTCCATTGCCGGATCCAGCTACGGTGGGGCCGATCCCGATGGATGGGCGGCGGGTCTCGCGTCACTGGGCTACGGCAGGTTCAAGGTGGATACGAGGGGGTCGCTGGCCGAGGCCGTCAAGGTAGTCGTCAAGCAGATCAGGATGACAACCCGGCCGGCGGGACTCCTGGTGTGGCGAGGCTGGCATTCGTGGGTCGTCTCGGGTTTCACGGCAACCGCGGACCCGGCCGTTACGGACAACTTCACGGTCCTATCCCTCCGCATCGAAGACGTTTGGTATCCGCGGCTGTCCGGCCTGTGGAGCAAGTCCCGAAACGGGATGTCGCGGCCACCGGACTCGGACGTGAAGGTGAGTGCCCTTGCCGAGGACTACCTGCCGTGGAATCAGGGCGCCAAGATCGCGGGACGCCAGGGGATGTACGTCTTCGTGATGCCGGAGGTCTAGGGGCGCGCGACTATCGGTGACGCCTGGTGGCCCGCCGGTCGCGGCACAGAACCGCGTCCGCTAGCATTTGGCGATGCTCGACCCCATCGGCTCCGTCCCCGACGCCGAACTCTCGGCCGAACTCGCCGCGGAGACTCAAGCCCCAACCGAACAGGTCCGGACCGCCGCGACGACCCCAAAGCGCCCCTCGCTCTGGGGTCACGCCGACTACCGGAAGCTCTGGTCGGCGGCAACCGTCAGCCTCATGGGCACTCAGGTCAGTCAGCTGGCGATCCCCTACATTGCCGCGATCGTCCTGGGCGCTTCAGTCTTCCAGGTTGCGCTTCTCGGCACCGTAGAGATGCTGCCCTTCATCCTGTTCACGCTGCCGGCCGGAGCATGGCTGGATCGCGTGCGACGCCGGCCGGTCCTCATCGCCGGGGACCTGGGGAGGGCCGCCGCGCTGACGTCGATCCCCCTGGCGTATGCGGCCGGCGTCCTGTCGATCTGGCAGCTCTACGCGGTGGGGTTCATCACCGGCTTGCTGACGGTTCTATTCGACGTTGCCGACCAGTCCTACCTGCCGGTGATCCTCGACGCGGACGACCTGGTGGAAGGGAACGCCAAGCTCCAGGTCTCGGCCGCGGCCGCCCAGTTCGTGGGACCGGGGCTCGCGGGAGGCATCCTGGCGGCGGTTGCCGCGCCGTTCGCGATCATCATCGACGCCGCCAGTTTCGTCGTGTCGGGGAGCTTCATCGCCCTGATCCGCAAGCACGAGCCGAAGCCGGAGCGAAAGCGCGCCGCCGACGGGACTCACACGAGCCTGCCTACGGAGATCGCCGAGGGCCTGCGCTACGTTCTCGGAAACCGGTACCTGCGGATGATCGCCGCCTCAACCGGCACTTCCAACCTGGGAAGCAGCCTGCTCTTCTCGATCCTTGCCGTCTTCGTCTATCGCGAATTGGGCCTCTCGCCGCTGGTAGTCGGTCTCTCCGGCGCCTGCGCCGGCGGAGGCCTCCTGCTCGGGGCGATGATATCCGCCCCGCTCGCCAGGAGATTCGGTGTTGGACCGGTGATCATCGGATCGATGTTCATGAGCGGCCTCGCTGCGTTCCCTATCGTCTTCCTGCCCTCTCAGCCGATCCTCGCCGGCGTGCTGCTCGGCTCCTCGTCCTTCGCCCTTTCGGCCGCCGCGGTCGTATACAACGTCAATCAGGTGAGCTTCCGCCAGGCGATCACCCCGCTCGACATGCAGGGCCGAATGAACGCGACCATGCGATTCATCGTCTGGGGAGTAATGCCCATTGGGTCCGTGTTGGGCGGTTTGCTCGGCAGCGTGCTGCCTCTGCGCCTCACGATTCTCCTGGGTGCAATCCTGTCCAGCACCGCATTCGTATGGGTGCTCGCGTCTCCCGTGCGTTCCCTGCGTGACATCCCCAAGGCGTCCCGCTCGGACGCTGTTGCGTCGGATTAGACAGGGCCGCATCTTCAGCTGGCTATCAGGGATCGGGTCCCACCCTGATGTCGCGCAGTGTGCGCCACGGGCAGAGGACCCGGGAGCAGATCGCTCCGCGTTCCCGGCCCGCGCAAGAAGCCGTGCGGTTGTTCGCAGGTGGATCCGGCCCGGGATCCAGGAGAGATCAGATGCGTTCCACAGCAAAGAGGACCTCGATGATCGGCCTGGCAGCCGGTCTCGCCCTGTTCTTCGCCGCGTGCTCCTCGTCCGCGGCGACGGTGACTCCAACCACAACGACGGCCGTGGCAGGGGCTACGGAAACGCCGGCCGCGACGACGGGGATGGCAAGCCAATCCGCCGTGGCAACGAGTGGGGCGGCGAGCGTAGTGATCGGCTCTGCCAATGATGCGAGCCTCGGCAGCTACCTGACCGGACCCAGCGGTATGACGCTGTACTTATTCAAGACCGATACGGCCGACACGAGTTCGTGCGCAGGCACCTGCGCCACGAACTGGCCGCCCCTTACGGCCGCAGCCGGCGCAACGATCACGGAACCGGCTGGGGCGACGGGAACGTTCGCGACAATCACCCGTGCCGACGGCACGGTTCAGGTCACCTACAACCATCTGCCGCTGTACTACTACGCTGGGGATAGCTCGGCCGGACAGACCAACGGACAGGGCAAGGGCGGCGTCTGGTTCGTCGCACCTCTCGCGGCCGCCGGGGCCGCGAGCGCTACTCCCGCGGCCACAGCCGTCGGCGGATACTAGATCCAGAGCAGCCGCCGGCCCGAAGCGGCGCCGCGGCAATGGGCAACCCCGCCGGAGTCAACCCGGCGGGGTTCGCTATTCCCGTCTCAGCAGGATGTCGGCGAAAGCTCGGGCCATGGCCCGGTAGCCGTGGACATTCGCGTGGAAGTCCGGCCCGAGCGGCGGCGCGGCAACTGCCCAGGTCCACTGGCACGCGCGCGCCACGTTCACCGGCACGATTCCCACACCTTCCAGCTCGCATGGCGTGTCGAAATCGCGGGTCTCGAACGCACCTTCGACGTCGGCGACCTGAAGGCCCGCCGCCGCATAGATGCCGCGCAAGTGGTCGTTGATCGGCACAACGGCGTCCCAGACGGACATCCGCGCCTGGGCCTGACCTTCGGGACCCATGAGCCACAGGAACAGGAACGGGTCGTAGATCGTGGTCCCTACTATCGGAACGCCTGGGCCTGCGGCCTGCTGCAACCGATCAAGGATCCCGGGCAGATTCGCGGCCGCTATGGCCATTCCGATTGGTACGGCTTCCATCGTGTAGGACGGCAGATCGTTGAACCCGATGTCGATGGTGACGAACGCGACCGAGCCGCGGTGCTCGCTGAGGAACGCGACCGCTTCGTCGAGCTGGCTGCCGTGCGGGTATGAAGTGAGGCCGCCCTCGATCATGGTGCTCGTGGACTCGCCCGGGTAGCCGAGCTTGACCGTCTGCAGACGCGGGATCAGCGGACGAGCCATCTCGGAGAGCTGGTCCGCGTAACCCTCGTTTGTGCGGAACTGGAACTCCTCGCGCCCGATCGGCTGCACGCCGGTCGCGAGCGAATCGCCCAGCGACACGTAGAACGGTCCGGCGGTATCGGGGCCCGTCGAGGCTGATCCACCCAACGGCAGTGCGTCCATCTCAGCAGACTACCAGCCGCTTCGCCGAAGGCGTGTCGGCCCGCGGACAGGGAGGCCGACGAGTCCGGCGGGCGGCCCCGGCGAGGGGCCTGCCATACTGTCGGAGCTAAGCAGATATTCCGGCCGAGCGGAGACTGAACCGTGTCGCCACGACGCGGATTGGTGCGGTTCGGTGCGGCAACCGGAGGCGCTGGCCAGTGCTCGACGCCCTTAGAGGAGTGGACTCGCTCACAGGCGAGGTGCCGCCCCCGGCGCCCTCCAGCCACGACTCCGACGGCCGGCCCGTGAAACTCCTGCCACTCAGCCACCTGATGCGGATCTCGTTGTACTGGCTGGGCATTTCCGCCGTGTGGAGCGGAGTGCTGGATATCCTCAACAGCCGCCTCCAATTCACAGGCATCGTGCCCAAGGGATCGGAGGGCGTCAGTGCCTTCCAGATCGCCGTCGTGGGCACGTTCATCGCGATCGCGGTCCAGCCCACGGTCGGCACGATCAGCGACTACACGATCACACGCTGGGGCCGCCGCAAGCCGTACATCTTCATCGGGGCGCTGCTGGACGTCGTGTTCCTGTGGGGCATGGCCACTTCGAACGCCATCCCGATGATCGCGGCATTCGTGAGCCTCCTGCAATTCAGCTCCAACTTCGCGCAGGGGCCGTTCCAGGGGTACGTGCCCGATCTGGTCCCGGCCAAGCAGGTTGGACTTGCCTCGGGGTTGATGGGCCTGTTCGCGGCGCTGGGCAATGTCGTTGGATACACGATCTCGGCGGTGGCTCTGGCCCTGTCGTCCTACGACGGCAACGCGTTCCTGTACGGCATGATGGCGATCGGCGCCGTGGAGTTCATCACGATGCTCAGCGTGGTGATCCACGTCGACGAGGGCCATCGCGTCAAGAAGCGCAACGGCAGATCGTGGTTCTCGATCGCACGAGAGGCATGGGGGACGGACATCCTGCGGGAGCGGAGCTTCCTCTGGCTGGTTGGATCGAGGATGTGCATCCTCACCGGGGCTGCCATCTACCCGATCATGGCCACGTTCTATCTCGGCCAAACCTTCGGCCTGGACTCGCGCGCCGCCGGTGACACGAAGCTCATGCTGCTGGGAATCGTCGGCTTGTGCGTCACTCTTTCGGTCGTGCCGGCCAGCCGCTTGTCCGATCGCGTGGGGCGCAANNAAGGCGTCCACCGGCAGGTATATGGGGATCTCCAACGTCGCCACGGCCTCGGCCGGAACTGTCGCCCTGGCAGTCGGGGGCGGACTGGTGATGGATACGGTGAACCACTTCCTCGGGTACGGAACGGGACCCAGAGGCGCGCTCGTCTTTGGGGTCGTGTGCTACGTCCTGGGAGCGCTGCTGCTCGTGCCGGTCATCGAAGGGCGGCGCGACGATGCCCTCGATGCTTCGAGCGGGGACGAGGCCGCCCCCCTCGGAGCGGCCTCGTAACCCCTATCTAGCTGTCTGGCTGGGCGGGAGGCCGTCCGGCCGGAGAGGGCCGGCCGTCGCGGACGGCCTCCCGTCGGAGAAATCCGTCACCAGTTCCGGACTTGATCAAGCATCTGAAGGAAGTCCGTGGCCTCTTTGGTCTCGGGCAGCGAATGCC
The DNA here is from genome assembly GCA_003153755.1 of Chloroflexota bacterium. GTDB lineage: Bacteria > Chloroflexota > Limnocylindria > Limnocylindrales > CSP1-4 > Fen-1039. The sequence goes on from PMBG01000020.1 coordinate 22,575, forward strand.
GAATCTCGTCGGCCGCCGACTGCAGGTCCCGGATCCTGTAGCCGGGGATCCATGGGCTGCTGCGCAGCGTTTCGGCCGTGGCCGCCACTAGCGAGTCGAGCTTGAAGTGCGGATCGGATTGGGCGAATGTGGGAGCCAGATCGCCGCGGTTCACATCGGAGGCGATCTCGGTCGCGCGATGGGTCGTGGGATCGGTCCAGCGCAAGGTCACCGTTGCCAGCCGCTGATCCTGGCTTTCCGACGACCGCAGGACCAGGGCATAGAGGGCCGTCACCTGGTGCCCGGCACCAATCGCCCCGCCCTTGGAGCTGTTGCTGCGGAACGAGGCGTCCGGGACGCCCCGGTCTTCGTAGCCGATCAGGCGGTATCCGGCAACCATCTGAGGGTTGAAGTCGATCTGGGCCTTGGCGTCCAGGGCGATCGTGTCGATGGTCGTCGTGAGCTTGTCGACGAAGATGCGCTTTGCCTCGTCGGCGGTGTCTACGTAGGCGTAGAAACCCTCGCCCTTGTCGGCCAGGTCTTCGAGCAGCGAGTCGTTGTAGTCGCCCATGCCCACACCGATGGCGACAAGTTGAACGTGACTGGATGCGGCGTCGATGCCGGCGTGTTGGAGGATCGTGGCCGCGTCTGTGTAACCCACGTTCGCGACCCCATCGGTGGCAAGGACCACGCGGTTGATCCCGCCCTCGATGAACTGCTGCCGCCCCAGCTGGTAGCCCAGCCGCAGGCCGTCTTCGGCGTTCGTGCTGTCCCCGGGTCGGAGACTCGAGATAGCGTTCATAATCGCCCACTGGTCCGAGCCGGATGTGGGTCCGAGTACGACGCGGGCCTCGGTCGAGAAGGCCACGATGGCTATTCGATCATCGGAGCGCATCTCGTTTGCCAGCAAGGCGAGCGAGCCCTTGACCATTTCGAGCTTGTTCTGGTCCGCCATGGAACCCGAGCAGTCAACCACGAAGGTCAGTGCGGCAGACGGGCGCCGGCCGGCTGAGACTGCTCGTCCCTTGACGCCCACTCGAAGCAGGACCTCGCCGGAGGTAAGGAAGGGCGTCGGTGCGCCGTCGACGTGGATCGCGAACGTGTCGGTCTCCGGCGCGGCGTATCCCTGGTCGAAGTAGTTGACCCATTCCTCGGGCCGGATCGTGGACGTCTCGGGACGGCGGCCCTGAGCGATCGCGCCACGGGCCACGGTGTACGAAGCGGTGTCGACGTCGAGCCCGAACGTGGAGAGGTGGTCCTCTGTGGTGTCGACGTACGGATTGGTGTTCATGCTTGGGAAGGGGACCCCATCAGAACCCGGCGTGGACCAGGAGTACGGCGTCGCGATGGGGTATGGCGTTGCGCCGTGCCAGGCCGGCGCGGCCGTGGCGGCCGCGGCGTACGAAGCCGCCGGGGCCGCGGGCGCGTTCGCGGCCTGGTTGTACGGCGTGGGGGTCGCCGAAGAGCTCGAGCACGCCCCCGCTGCGAGGGCGATCAGGGCACAGCAAAGCAGAGCACGACGCATGGTGGGGTTCCCTCTCTCTTGGGCGGACCTACGCGGCAGCGCAAGGCAGAATCGACCCAGGCTTACCCGGTTGGGTCGTTTCCTCTGGACCCCTGCCCTACGCTCCTGGACACCCTCATGGACGGTGTCCGCGGTGGTCTGGTTCCGCTCTCGCGTCTCTCAGCCCGCCTGTCATGGATACGCCGCAGCAGCCCCGGCGGATCACAACGCGCCGCTTCGCGGGCGACGGGTAAGGGCAAACCCTTAGGAGTAGCCGCTGAAACCGGGGCACGCTGCCAACTCTCATCCCCCTGGGCTACGCAATGATCCGCTGCATTCCGTAGAAGTGGCGGGCCGACGTCCGTCAGCTGTCCCTATGTACGCCACCACGTCCCGGTGGTTCTCTTTCCCATGCCCTCGAAGTGTGCCTTCTGTCCTGGCCGGAACCGAGACTTACGGATGGTCGTATACCCCCCAATTGGGGCAACAAGCTCGATACCCTGGGCTCCGATACCCAAGAAGGAGCGCCCCTGGGGAGCGTTTGCTCACCGGCCGTCCAGGGGAACCCGTCGCTCGCCGCGCGCGCGACAAACGCCACAACCACGGGGGTTCGCACCAGGATGACCCTGGATAGCCATCCGCGTCTCAGGGATGCGGATCCAGACCCACCGCCATCTGCCACGTTCGCACGGCCCGCTGCGGGACGCGCGCAATGAGCCGCGAACTTACGCTGCGCCATCAGGACCTGTTCCCTGTGTCCGGGGCCATGGGCATTGGATCCGCCCGGCGAGCACGCCTCGATCACCCGCTGTTGGTGCTTGCGTTGGGCGCCGCGATCACGGCAGTGCTGGCGACGATGGAACTCCTGAACGCCGGCGGACAGGGTCACGCTTTCGAGGCCATCTACACGCCGCTGTCGGCGGCTACCGGCGCGCTCGTCCTGGTGATGATCGGTCGGAGACACGAACCGGCCGTCCTCAGGTACGGAACGCTCGCCTGGACTCTGGCGCTGACCGGACTGGCCATGGTGGCCATCGACCTCGCGCCGGCCATCGGGCGGTCCGCGTCGATACTCGTTGCCAACGTGGTCTTCGTCGTTGGCGTGAGCCGGTCCATGACGGTCATCGTCCCGGCACTGTATCGCCACCTCGACCGTCGCGCGCTCGTGATGGCCGGAGTCGACGGCGCGATCATGTTGATCGCCGGCACAACGCTGATGCTCACGATCTTGAAGACGGGGCGAACCGGCGGCGGGCTTGAAGACATGTTCGTGCCGGTCGCGGCCGCCGGCCTTCTGGCCAGCTCGGGCATGGCCGCCATCGCGGCGTTCACGAAACGGTCCGCCCCCGGCTTCAGCGGCGTCTGGTGCGGCATCGTCGGTGTGTTCACGGTCGGACTCGCATGGACCTTCTGGGTGGACCTTCTGCTGCACGGCGAGCTCCGCAATGCCCCCACGAGCATCATGTACGCGGGCGGCGTCCTGCTTCTCACCTACGCCTGGATGACCTGGAGCGATGACACGGGTGGGGGCGTGACTTACGAGAAGGTCGCGAGATCTCTCGTGGATTGGTTGCCCATCGGAGCGATCGCGATCTGCGTCGCTGTGACACTCGTGCCGCATGGGCACATAGACGGAGTGGATCCGGCACCGGCCGGCACCGCGCTGGTGGTCTTGCTGTCGATTGCGCGCCAGCGGATCCTGATCGTCCGAGAGCGCTGGGCATCCCACAGACTGGCGAGTGAGGTCGAGGAACGCGCCCAAACCATGCTCTCGCTGGCCAGGCTGGAGCGAGCCGACGATCTGGCAACGACCGCCGCGCGCATCTGCGCCGAGGCCCTGCGACTGGACGGTGTCGACACTGCCGGTGTGTACGTATTCAGCCCCAGCGGAGGCGCGGTCCCGATCGCCCTGGCCGGAGAGCTGCTCGAGGGCGAGGCCCTGAACGAGCCCCTGGCCCCCAAGCGCGCGCTCCAGATGCGGGCTCATGCCTCGAACGGACCCTGGGTCTACTCGCCCGGTCCGAGCGGACTGGCGGACCTGGACCCGCTGCTCGGGGAAGCCTTCGCGCCGATGCGCTGGGACGACAGGATCGTCGGCGTCGTCGCCATGGGCTCGACCTGCCGCGAGGATGCCGACCGGCTTCACCAGCGCCTGCCCACAGTGACCGAGTTCGGCGTTGTGTCCGCCGCTCTACTAGGCCCGATGCTCGCCGACAATTGGCGCCTCGACGACATCCGCGGCCAGCTCAACTCGATCATCGCCGAGCATGCTTATACGCCGGTCTTCCAGGCCGTCGTGGCCTTGCGCACCAAGGAGATCGTGGGCTTCGAAGCCCTGACGCGCTTCCGCGACGGGACACGACCCGATCAGCGCTTCATGGAAGCCGAATCGGCGGGGATGACCGTGAAGCTCGAGATGGCGTGCCTCGGTGAGCAGATCGAAGCCGCATCATGGCTCCCGCCCGGGGTCTGGGTGAGCTTGAACGTATCCCCCACTCTGGCGTCTGCCGTGATCCCGCTGATCTCCGCCCTGGAGCGCGTCGAACGGGATGTGGTCCTGGAGATCACCGAGCACGTCGAGATCGCCGACTACCGCCAGCTCATGGGCGCCCTCGAACTCTTGCGACCCAAGGTGCGCCTTGCGGTCGACGACGCCGGCGCCGGATATGCGGGCCTGCGCCACATCCTCGAACTCAGTCCGCAGTTCGTGAAGCTTGATCTGTCCCTCGTGCGGCACGTGGACACCGATCCCGCTCGCCAGGCCATGTGCGCCGGTATGGCCCACTTCGCGCGGAACGCCGGCTGTGAGCTCATCGCCGAGGGAATCGAGACGGAAGGAGAGCTCAACGAACTCATCCGTCTCGGCATCTCGCTCGGACAGGGCTACCTGTTCGGCAAGCCGGCTCCGGTCGCGGCGGACTGACGCGCAACGCGCCCCAAGGTCGCCCTCGGTTCGTTTCGGACGCGCCTCGCGCACTCACTAAAGGACACTCAAGCCCCGGACCCAAGGCCCTGGTAGCCTGCTTCTAGTTTCGCCACCTGGCGCTGCACAGTCGGCGATTGGCGGCGCATCATGGGTTCGAGCGCGGAGGTGGCCTTGCCCAGCACCGATGGACATAGCACGGCCAAAACGATGGACCAGTTTCTGTTAGTCCTCGAGCCGCAGTATCGGGAGCGAGTCTGGGGCGGTCAGCGTCTCCGTGCCGCCGACCCGCCGTTGGGCGAGGCGTGGCTCGTCTACGGTCCGAGCGTGATCCTGGCCGGAGCTTACGAGGGGAAGACCGTCGACGAACTCGTCGCCGCAAACGCCACTGCTGTGCTTGGATCCCGAGTGGCCCATGGAGCCGAAGACCGGTTCCCGATCCTCATCAAACTGATCGACTGCGCGGACTGGCTCTCGGTACAGGTACACCCGAACGACGAAGAGGCACGCCGCATGGTGGGCGCCGGGGAGTTCGGCAAGACGGAGGCCTGGTATTTCCTGGACGCGCAGCCCGGGGCGCGAATCCTCGCCGGCGTGCGGCCGGACGTCGATGGGCCGCAGTTGGCGTCCGCGATCCGCGAGGGACGAGTCTGGGAGGTCGCGGCCGGCATGGAGGTCCGTGGCGGAGATTCGATCCTGATCCCGGCAGGGACGCTTCACGCCCTGGGTCCGGGACTCCTCCTGTACGAGATCCAGCAAGCAAGCGACACGACGTACCGAGCCTACGACTGGGATCGTCCGCAATCGGCCGGGCGGAAGCTGCACATCGAAGAGTCGGTCGAGGTCACACGAGCGGTAGGTCCGGAACCAGTTACACACCCGGAAGTGCCCGGGGCCACAGGCGCCGCCAACGCCGTGATCTGCCCGTACTTCAACCTGGACCTCGTGCGTGTTGCGACCGGGGGTTGTTTCGCTCAGGACACCGGCGGACGCAGCTTCCAGGTCATCACCGTGACGGACGGATCCGTTGAACTATTGCGCGACGAAGAACGCGTCGTTCTCACGCGTTTCGAGACGGCACTGGTCGCGGGGTCTACAGGGCCTTACGACATTCGCGCAGTCGAGGGACCCGCCACCCTTCTGCTAGCTTGCGTGCCAGACTAGAGTCGCGGCGGCCCGGCGAGGTCTCGGCGGCAGCGTCGCCGCAAACAGTAGCGAACCGAGGTAGGCGCCAAATGCAGGTTGGACTACTCATTCCGCAGGGTTGGAAAGGCGAGTTCGATCGATGGGACCCGGCCGCGGCCTGGGCGAGGACAATGGAACTCGCGCGGGACGCCGAGGCGCTGGGCTTCGAGTCGGAGTGGGTCTTCGATCACTTCCATACCGTCCCCGAAGCGACGGACGAGATTACCTTCGAGTCCTTCACGACGCTGACGGCGATGGCAATGGTGACCCGGCGAGTACGCCTGGGCCACATGGTCATCTGCAACGGATTCCGGAACCCTGCGCTCACCGCGAAGTTGGCATCCACCCTGGACGTGGTCAGCGGGGGTCGCTTCGAGCTCGGCATCGGCGGGGGCTGGAAGGAAGACGAATGGCTGGCATACGGCTACGGTTTCCCTCCGCTCAGCCAGCGGTTGGGATCACTTCATGACGGACTGGAAGTGATCACCAGGATGCTCGCGCCCGGACGTTCGACGTATCGCGGGAACCATGCCCGAATCGACGGCGCCGTGAATGTCCCCAAGGGGATTCAGCAGCCGCGCCCGCCGATCATCGTGGGCGGCAACGGACCCGAAGTCACCTGGCGGCTTGCCGCCAAGTACGCTGATGAACTCAACGTCGTCTACGTCTCGCCCGCGGACGTGGCGGCGGACATGCCGATCATCCGGGCCCGCTGCGAGGAGATCGGACGGGACCCAGCCACGCTCAAAGTTTCGCTCTACTCCCGCGATGAGGATGTGCGCACGCCGGGACAGGAGCGCGTCGACCTCGTTGGACAGTGCATCGAAGTGGGGCTCAGCCGGCTGGTGGCGTTTCCGACGAGGTGGGACCCAACGCGGGAGACGCAAGCTCGCTTCGCCGAGGACTGCCGCGCGGCCGGCGCGGAGATGATCGACGCGGTGGAGCCGCTAGCCCAGGGCTAGGCCTGGGCCGCCTCGTCCGCCACCGGGCGCGGAGCCGGAGTACTGACCCGCTCGAGGTCGATGCTGCGCACGCGACGGGTCTTACCCGCGTCGGTGCGAACCATCGCCGCGGGGATCAACCCGCCGACGATCGAATCGACGACGGCGAACTCGCCGGCGTAGAGACCGCCACCGCCGATGCGAACGCGATCGCCTATCGAGATGTCATCACGCCCCGTCAGGGCATTGAGGTTGATTTCGGCGACGGTGGGCCGCACGTAGTTGGGGTCTCCGGGGAGACCAAGCGTCCGCGGCTGCCGTGTGGCCGTCCGAGCCACCGGATAGTTGACCTTGCGCTTTCGCATCGCTCGCTCCCCTACCGACCCGAGGCCGCATATGCAGGCCCGGCCTGACTGAACCGTCGTCCACCCGCGTTACCCCGTCCTCTCGAGTGAGCGTCGAACCGCCGAGGCGGTGACGGCTCACGATCGGGATCCGGGAGGAATTCTTCCACAACTTCGCAGGGGATTGCCTTGCGAAGCAGACGCTGCACCGCTCGGAGTTCTTCCACTTCGTCCGGCGACACGAGCGAGATCGCCGTACCGCTGGCACCGGCTCGGCCCGTTCGGCCGATGCGATGGATATAGTCCTGCGGTTCGCCGGGGAGTTCGTAGTTCACCACGTACGGCAGGTCTTCGATGTCGAGGCCGCGCGACGCCACATCCGTGGCTACGAGGACCTTGACCCATCGGCCGCGAAATGCCTCGAGTGCGCGGGTCCGCTCGGCTTGCGTGCGATCGCCGTGGATCGCCGTTGTGCTCACGCCGCGCCGGTCCAGGTACGCCGCAAGCCGGCTCGCGCCGATCTTGCTACGCGTGAAGACCAGGACCTGGTCCATGTTGTCCCGCTGGATCAGATGCAGAAGCAGATCCGCCTTGCGCTCCTGATCGACCGGATAGAGCACCTGGGTCAGGTTGTCAGCGATGCTATTGCGAGCCGCGACCTGAACTGTCTCGGGGTTGTCCAGGAACTCGCCCGCCAGGCGGCGGACCTCGTCCGAGAAGGTGGCCGAGAAGAGCAGCGTCTGGCGCTTGGCCGGGATGAAGCCGATTATCTTGCGCACATCGGGGATGAAGCCCATGTCCAGCATGCGGTCGGCCTCGTCGAGCACGAGGATCTCCACCTGCGACAGGTTGACGCTCCGCTGGCCCACGTGATCGAGCAGGCGTCCGGGCGTGGCGACAAGGATCTCGACGCCGCTCCAGAGCTTCTTGACTTCAGGCTCGATACGGGTGCCGCCGTAAACGACCATGGAGCGGAGCTGGCTGCCGTGGTTGTAGGTCTTGACCGATTCGGCGACTTGCACCGCAAGCTCGCGCGTGGGGGTCAGGACGAGGACACGCACCGGGTGACGGGCGGGCGAGAATCCGACGTTGGCGTGGTGCCGGAGGTTCTCGAGAATCGGCAGGACGAATGCCGCTGTCTTGCCGGTTCCGGTTGGGGCGGCGGCGAGGACGTCGCGGCCCGCAAGGATCAGAGGAATTGCCGCGCTCTGAACGGGCGTCGGCTCCGTGTACCCCTCGCGCGCTACCGTGGCGAGGAGATCGGCCGAGAGGCCGAGGTTTTCGAATGTCAAACGGGTACTCCTGGTTGCGTCCTGCTGCGCCTTAACCTCTGACGCCGTGACGCGGGATCTATTATCGCGGGCCGAGGGCGCCGGCGCGGGCGACTTGCGCTCCGCGCTACTCGGCGTCCCTCATTGCCCGCGAACTGTGGTCTAGGCTGCGCTTACCTTTGCGGCACGCGGACCCTTGGGGCTTTCCTCGATCTCGAACGACACGCGCTCGCCGCCGGCGAGACGTGAGAAATCGAGGGGGGCAACGATGCCGTCGCGGTGGAAGAAGTATTCCTTCCCGTCTTCGGCAGTGATGAAGCCGAAGCCGCGATCCGAGACGACCTTCTTGATGATGCCGGTGGTCATGAGTGACCCTTCCTTATCTTCCCGAACCAGACAGCAGACGCACGGTCTGTTCGGAAAGCAGAGGGTCGACCACGCGAAGCGTCACCACAAGAGGCGGCAACGAACTCACGGTACTCGCTTTGTGGCGATCGCACAATCGCCGCCCGACCCCAGTTTGCCGTTCGTTCCGGCCTACGGGCGGAGCGGCCCCTCGCCTGCCCCAGTTGCTTCCATGGCGGCGGCAATCTCGGCAATGTCCGATCCGTCCAGCGTGAGCCGGCCGGCGGGAAGCCATCCGTCAACCTGCGACGGTGTTCTGGCGCCGACGATCGCACCGCTCACGCCGGGCCAAGCCCTGACCCACGCAACGGCCACTGCCGACACCGTTGTCCCATGGCGCTCGGCGATTGGCCGCAGGGCGTCGCGCAAAGCGAGATTCGCGGACAGCGCCGGCTCACGGTGACTATCCGAGTGGCGGCGCCAGTCGTCGGGCGCCATCGCCGCCACTCGCTCGGCCGAGAACGTGTCCGTCAGGATTCCCGAAGCCATGGGGCTATAGCAGATCACGCCGGTTCCATGCGCCGCGGCCCATGGAATGAGGCTCGCGCCGGACTCGCGGTGGATGGCCGAAAACGGCGGTTGCAGTGAGTCGACGTGCCGGACGGCTTCGCACCGCTCCAGCATGTCCACGCTGTAGTTGCTCACACCGATGGCGCGGACCTTGCCCTCTTCGACGAAACGGGCCATCTCCGCCCAGGACTCCTCGACGGGTGTTCCGTGCTCGTCGGGCCAGTGGATCTGGTAGAGGTCGATCTGGTCCACACCGATCCGCTTCAGCGACGCCTCGCATGCGGCGCGGAGCGATTTTGGCTCACTGACTCGTCTCGGCGGATCCATGGGGTTTGCCGCGTCCCAGACGAGCCCACCCTTCGTGAACACGAGCGGCCGATCGCCGGCCGGTATCTTGCGCAGCGCACGACCCACGACTTCCTCGGAGTGACCGAGCCCGTAGACGCCCGCCGTGTCGACCCAGTTGACGCCGCTTTCGACCGCATGGACGATCGCCGCAATCGATTGGCCGTCGTCCTGAGGACCCCAGCTGAAGGTCCAACCACCGCCGCCCACCGCCCACGCCCCGAATCCAACGCCGGTGATTTGCAGCCCGCTCGTGCCCAGATTTCGTTTCTCGATCAACGCCGCTCCTTATGACGGACACGATTGTGGCGCGTCCGGCCGTGACACGCCACAACTCCGCAATTGCCTCAGCGCAGCCGGAACGGGGCTCCGTGACCGGGGATCACGATCGATACGCCGTCCAGCAGCCGCTGCCGGTTTCGGGCGAGTTCCGCGGGGTCCGCGCAGTACGGATCCACCTCCGGCGTCCGGTCTGATCGCCACCACAGATGCGTGAATGCCTGCCTGCCTTCGTCCGTATCCACGATGAGGCTGGCGTCCTGAGGCGAATGGCCGGGAGTCTGCCAGACGGTGGTGCTCGGCGCCAGTGCGAAACCCTCGCCCGCGTGCGGCTCCACGTGATCGTCACGGCGGATCGTCCGGAAGTCGCCGACCTCGGCCTGACGGAACAGCGCGATGTTGACGGTGTGGTCCAGGTGATGGTGCGAAACGAAGACGTGGGTGACATCGTCCGGCGAGAGGGCGAGACGCTCCAGCGGATCCAGGATCAGGGAGCGGCTGCGAACCATCCCGGGATCCACGACGATTACGCGGTCGCCGTCCCGGACCAGACCAACCGTTCCGGCTACCGTCGGGGAGTCGGCGTACCCGACCGTCAGAATGTCCACTCTGGCCGGAGGACGTGTTTCGGGCATCGGCAGATTACCCGGATTCTGAGTGGGCGTGCTGAGCGAGTGATCGCCTCGTCGCGGGCCCGCTACGGGTTGAGAGTGACCGTTCCCTGAGCCAGAACCTTGCCGTCCGGGTCCTTGACGGCGAACGTATGCGTGCCCGTGCCGAGGGTGCAGGTATTCGACCCGTCGCCGTCTGTCTCCGTCTCCATCCAACTCCCGTCCGTGTCTCGCCTGAAGTTGGTTTGGACTGAACTCGTGGAAATTTCCTTGCCGTCGACCACGGCGGTCACCTGCATCGAGCCCGGGATGCTGCCCGGTAGCGCGACGGCCATGACAATCACGTCGCCGCTCGAGCAGCTGTATACGGACGGCACGAAGGCGATGCCACCCTTGACCGCGACTGCGGACGGAGTGGGCGTCGGGTCGGCCGGGCGTGCGGACGGCGTTATGACGGGGCGAGGCGGAAGCGCTCCGCTGTCGAACGGAATTCCGGAGAAGGTCGGCGTCGGCGACGCCTTGGACCCGTTGTTCACCGCGACATAGCCCACGCCGGCCGCCGCGACCACAAGCGCGATCACGGCCAGGAAGAGGACGGGATTGGGTCCGCGCTTGGCCGGAGGCGTCGCGGCAGGTTGTGCGGCCCATGGGGCCTGACCCGCGATGTATGGCGGCGGTGTCGCGGGAGAGCCGGCAGATGCCCACGGAGGCGCCACTTGCGGGGCCGGCACCGGCGCGGGAACGAATGGCGCGGGCGCCCCGGCCCAGGGCGGAGCGGGCTCGGCTCCAGCAGGCTGATTCGTGGCCCCGGCAGCAGCTGCCGCAGGCGGCGGGGCAACTTCCGAAGAAGCGGCGGCCGCGGCCTTCGACGACGTGGCAAGAGTCCACCCACACTCGGCGCAGAACTTCTGCCCGGCGCCGGCCAGAGGCGTTCCGCAGTTGGGGCAGAAGCCCGATCCCGCCAACATCCCACCTACCTCCAAGACTGCCGACGCCCTTGGGTCCGATATCCTCCGTTCGGGAATGTCGCGGCCCTGGTGTCCGAGCGATTCTAGACGGCCGTCCGGCCATTCCATGCGCGATTTCGACAATCGGCCCGGCAACTACCGGACAACGACCGGGGCGGTCTCTGTGCGACGCCGGCCGGCGCCGGGCCCACGCCCCCGGGCGGGCCACCCTGCCTTCTCGCACGGACGCGATGCCCGCGTGCCCGAAATCACCGCCTCACGTACATTTGACGCCATGGCAAGGACAAGCGCCGGGATCGTTCTATACCGCCGCCGCGGTGGCGTACTCGAGGTTCTGCTGGTGCACCCGGGCGGACCGTTCTTTGGAAAGAAGGACCTGGGAAACTGGGGCATACCAAAGGGCGAAGTCGATCCCGGCGACGGCCACTATCTCGAGACGGCACGTCGCGAGTTCGCCGAGGAGGTGGGGCACCCTGTGCCCGCCGGTCCGCTCGCCGAACTGGGATCGATCAAGCAGCGCAGCGGCAAGATCGTGTATGCCTGGGCGGTCGAAGGCGACATCGATACGTCCACGATGCAAAGCAACATGATCGAGTTCCCGTGGCCGCCCTTCTCCGGACGCAGCCGTAGCTTCCCCGAGATCGACAAGTGGGTGTACTTCGACATGGCCGAGGCACGGCGGCATATGAAGGAGACGCAGATCCCGCTGCTCGATCGGCTGGAGGCAGTCCTCGCGGCCGAGACCGAGGAGGCACCGGCACCCGACGGCTCGACGACCGACGCGGGACCCGGCCGATGACCCGGCAGGACGGCCCGGTCGTGGAATTGGCGGGCGTCGCCGTAGTTCGATCCGGAAACCGGCTCCTCGACGGTGTGGACTGGCGCATCGCGCACGGTGACCGCTGGGTGCTGCTCGGTCCCAACGGCAGTGGCAAGACCACGCTCATCTCGGTCGCCGCCACGTATCTGTGGCCCACGCACGGCAGTGTCTCGATCCTGGGCGAGACCATCGGCGCAGTGGACGTGCGCGAACTGCGGAAGCGCATCGGCCTCGTGAGCGCGTCGCTGCAAGCTCGCATTCCGCCCGAACTCAGCGCCCTGAGCGTCGTAGTGGCCGGCGCGACGGGCGCGGTTGCTCCGTGGTGGGATCGCCACGGCCGTGACACGGAGTCGCAAGCGGAGGAGCTGCTGGGCACGGTGGGCTGTGCGGAGCTCGCCGGCCGCCGGTTCGAGCTTCTGTCGTCGGGCGAGAAGCAACGCGTGCAGATCGCGCGCGCGCTGATGCTCGAGCCGGCGCTGCTCCTTCTCGACGAGCCCGCCGCCGGCCTTGACCTCGGAGCCCGCGAGCAGCTTGCGATGCTCCTCGCCTCACTCAACTCACGACCCGGGCTGGCCGCAACGGTAGTAGTCACGCACCACGTCGAGGAGATTGCGCCCGGAACCACGCACGCGCTCATCCTCCGCGGCGGGCGCGTCGTGGCGGCTGGAGCCGTCGCCGATACGGTCACCGGTCCCATCCTCTCGGANNAGTGCATCACCTCCAGGGGTTTTCCCTTAGGCCGATACCCCTAGGAGCCGGCGCCGGGGGGCGAGCGGCTAGCCCTCGACCCCGGGGAGGCGCAAGGATGCGCATTCAGGACTCGCAGGTCGCTCTCACCGCAAGCAGGTCGGCCTCCACCGTGGACCAGACGTTGTCAACCATGCAGGCGTGGGTCGGGCAGCGCCCATCGGGCACGCCGGCCGCGCGTCTGGGTGGCCAACCCGCATCGATCGTGGCCCTGTCCACGCAGGCGATCGCCGCCGCTTCTCGCCAGGCCGCCGCGAAACAGGCGTCGGCCGCCGTCGCGCAGCAGACCAGGTCGGCGCTCGCCGGAATTGCCGCGACGGCACAGCAATCGGCCGGGGGCACGGGCGTGTCGAACTCGGACGCCACCGATCCTTCGATCACCGACCCTAACCTGATAGCGATGATCGCGTTGATCGAGAGACTCACGGGCAGGAAGGTACATCTCGTCCGCCCGTCCGATGTTCAGGGCAACTCCGAGGCGTCGGTCCAAGCGGCAGGCAAACAGGCTGCGGCGCAGTCGTCAGCCGGCGTTGCGCCCGCGGCACAACCCGCCGGCTGGGGAGTTGAGGTTCACGTCGAGCAGGTCCACCAGGAGACCGAGTCCACCGCGTTCTCAGCTCAGGGCAGGGTCGTGACCGCCGACGGGCAGTCCCTCAGCTTCGACTACAGACTGGCAATGCAGCGTGTCGAATCAACCAAGGTCACGATCGACATCCAGTCCGGCGACGCGGTCCGCAAGATCGATCCGATCGCGCTGAACCTGGATGGCGGGCCTGTGGCGTTGAGCGACATCCGGACGGGGTTCGATCTGAACAGCGACGGCGCTGCCGAGACGATCGCGACCCCAGCCGACGGCACGTACTTCCTCACGCTCGACCGGAACGGCAACGGCGCAGTCGACACCGGTTCAGAACTGTTCGGGCCGGGAACCGGCAACGGATTCGCCGAACTGAGGAAGCTCGACAGCGACGGAAACGGCTGGATCGACGAGGCCGATCAGGCGTACGCGAGCCTGCGGCTGTGGTCCGGAAACGGCAACGACACCAAATCGCTCGCCGACGCCGGCGTGGGCGCCCTCTATGTCGGCCAGAGCGCAAGCACGCAGTTCGAATTGAAGAGCTCGTCAAACGAGTCGCTCGGGCAGATCGTGACGAGCAGCGTGTACTTGAACGAGAACGGCACGGCCGGCGCGCTCCAGCAGGTAGACCTCACGGCCTGACCTGGCGCTACGAAGAACTCCAACTGGCGGGGCGGCGGCACACGCCCCGCCATCTTTCTGCCCGTATGGGCCTCTCGGCGGGTATCAGCGCTGGACAGCCACCCTGCGCCGGATCGTCACGAATGCGGCGGCGACGCCGAAAGCCGCGAATATGAGCAGCAGCCCGCCATTCTGGCTCGCGCCGTCAACGGGTTGGACCGCTGAAGTCGGCGGAGGAGTAGCGGTGGCGGCTGCCGTCGGAGCTGCCGTTGGGGCTGCGGTCGGGGCTGCGGTCGGGGCTGCCGTCGGGGCTGCCGT
>PMBG01000173.1 GCA_003153755.1 Chloroflexota bacterium
GGAGGTGGCGGCGGTGGAGGTGGCGGTGGTGGTGGTGGCGGCGGTAGTAGTGGTGGTCGCGGTGGTGGAGGAGCAGGTGGTGGATGCAATGACGGTGATAACGGCGCCGGTATGGCCGGTGGTGGTGGTGCGCCTCCTCCGCCTCCCTCTCCCCCTCCGCCAGGGGGTGGTGGCGGTCACTGCGTGAAATGTTGGGGTTGCGGCGCGGTCGTCGATCTCACAAAGGAAGGCAGCGGCCCCAATGGGGGATGTCCGCGATGCGGCTTCAGAAAACTGGTGGCATCGACGGCAGCGGTGGATACATACGACTGGGCCTCTCCTTGTCCTTGTGAAACGCCACCGCCGCCGCCGCCGGGAGTTCAGCCCCCGACCCCGACCCCGACTCCGACCCCGACCCCGACCCCGACCCCAACACCTACGCCTACGCCGACTCCGACTCCGACTCCGACTCCAACACCCACGCCGGCGCCAACCGCGACGCCCACGCCGACGCCCGCACCGACCACCGTCCCCGCCGGTTTCCTGGGTCGCAGCGGCACTCAGTTCACCCTTGGCGGTCAGCCGTTCACGTTTACCGGCTTCAACATCTACCAGGCGAACAGCCGCTCCAACTGCTCGTACACGATGGGGACCGGCACTGCGCTCGACTCCGCGCTCAGCGGCATCGGGTCGGGCTCGGAAGTCTTCCGAGCGTGGTTCTTCCAGAGCCTCGCGACCACGAACGGGCAGCGCGACTGGAGCGCCTTCGACCACACGCTGGCCGTGGCCAAGGCGCACGGTGTCAAGGTCATCGTCACGCTCGGCAACCAGTGGGGCTCCTGCGAGGGGTCGCAGTACCTGACCGACAGCTGGTACACGGGTGGCTACAAGACCCAGGTCATCTCGGGTGACACCGTCCCGTACCGCCAGTACGTGCAGGAAGTCGTCAACCGCTACAAGAACGATCCCACGATCGCCATGTGGCAGCTGATCAACGAAGCCGAGATCAAGACCGGCAAGTCGGCCGGTTCATGCTCGCCCACGTCCGACCTGTACGACTTCGCCGCCGACGTCTCGGGCCTGGTGAAGTCCATCGACTCGAACCACCTCGTAAATCTCGGGCAGATGGGCGCCGGACAATGCGGAGCGCAGGGCGGCGATTACAAGCTCATCAACTCGATCTCGTCGCTCGACGTATGCGAGTACCACGACTACGGGCACGACACCACGGCTCTGCCGACCAACCTCGTGAACGACATCGCGGCCTGCAAGTCGCTGGGTAAGCCCATCTTCGTGGGCGAAGCCGGCATTCAGACAGCGAGCGGAACGGCCCGCGCCGATCTCTTCGATTTGAAATGCGAGGCCCAGTTCCAGGCGGGCGTTGGCGGCTTCCTCATCTGGTCCTGGAACAACGCGCCCAAGAGCGGCAGCTGGGAAGTAGGGCCCGGCGACCCGACGCTCACGGTAATCGACTCCTACTAACCCAAATCGCATAAGTCTCCCAAGATCCGGCCCGAGTCCACCCGGGCCGGATCTTTCCGTCTGCCCGAGACGACCGGATCCGATTGGGCTTCGGCCGCCGCAACTCCAACAATGTCGGATTGCGGCGCCGGGCGATCGGCGTGTACCCTGCCGGCCATCCATTGCACAACGGGGGAGCATATGACTGTCTACGGCCTGGGCCGGGTGCCGTCGCCCGGCGACGTTCGAGACCACACCCTCAGCGCTCATGCGCCTGAAGTGGCCGCGGCGGTGCCGCCCATGACCTACGCACCGCGGTACCTCTGGACCGTGCTGGATCAGGGTCAGACCCCCAAATGCGTCGGCTACTCCGGTGCCCTCGGCCGGCAGATCGAATCCATGCTCGAAGCCGCCGAGGCTCTGGTCTTCGATGCGGACGATCTATATGCGCGCTGCAAGCAACTCGACGGATCGCCCGGCACTGATGGCACTTACATACGCGTTGCATGCAAGGTGCTCAAGGATCAGGGAGGTCTGGTCAAGCAGGTTCTGCCGGGACTCACGCCGGAGCAGGCCAGAGCTCTGGCCGACGCGAATGCGGCGGCAAAGGCGTCATCGCCGGCACGGCACCAACAGGTGCTCGCTCTCATCGCTTGGGTCGAGCGCGCGCGCCGGCACGTCCCCGTGCCCCATCCACCGGTAACGGTTCCGAAGCCCGGCGATCGGCTGAAGGTGGCCTCGTACGCTCGTCTCCAGACGATCACCGAAGTCAAGCAGACGATCTCAGCCTACGGAGACGCTTGGATCGGCAGTCCGTGGGCGAACAGCTGGTTCACGCCCGGACCGGATGGCGTTCTGCCGGCGCCGGACGCTCCCGCGGGTGGCCACGCCTACAAGTTCGTTGGCTATGACGACGGCCGCGGTGCTTTCCTGATGCAGAACTCCTGGGGTTCGGCATGGGGCCTCCTCGGCCACGCGTGGATGCCCTATTCGTTTGTCACGCTGGGCGACGCTCTCGAGTGGGAGTCCTGGCAGACGTTCTGAGCGGCGTCGACCAGACCGTCGCCGGTCCCCGGCGGACCCATACCCTGGCAGCGCTACTGGCCGACTCTCTCCATCGGCCGTTGCCCTCCGCCGGGCTGGATCGGCGGTAGCGGCTGGCCCGAGTCCTCCTCGAACTCGCGTTGGAACGTGGCGACGGTGTTGCGGCCCGATCGCTTGGATCGGTAGAGAGCAGCGTCGGCCTGTTCGACGCAACTCGTGGCAGACGCGGCCGTCCGATCCATCGTGGCAACCCCGGCGCTCACGGTGACGATGCCCCAGGGGTTGTTGCCCGCGTGAGCGAGGCCGAGAGTTGTGACCGCACACGCGATCCGAGTCGCCACCGCCTCGCCTTCGGAAAGGCCGGCATTACGGAGCATCACGAGGAACTCTTCGCCGCCGTAGCGATAGAGACGATCTCCGGGCCGGATCTCCTTCTGGATTGTCCGCGCCACAAGGGCAAGCACATCGTCGCCGGCCGCGTGTCCGTACATGTCGTTGTACGCCTTGAAATGGTCGAGGTCGGTCATGATCACCGTGGCCGGGCGCTTCGTTTCCGTGACCGACGCCATCGCCTCGTCCAGGTCCTCGCGCATCACCAGGCGGTTGTACGCACCGGTGAGCGCATCGTGGTGAGCCGCAGTCTCCAGGCCCGTCGCCTCCTGCTCGAGCCTACGCCGCGCCTTGGAGAGCGTGGCCACGAGACCCTGGAGGCTCGACGACTCCGTGTTGAAGGTCGCGACCACCACGCCGCGATCGACGGCCCGATTGAGGTGGGGCACCACGTCCGATTGGTAGATCGGCGTGGCCACGGCGTCATATCCGGCTTCTACGAGTGCATCCACCAGGGGACCGCGTACCGCCGTGTTGAAGGTCTGGTTGGTCTCGGGCACGATCCATTCGACGGTCGCGTTGTATTCGGCCAGCTCCTCGGCTGCCGCGAGCACTCCTGCGCGGACCGGCGCCCAGAAGTCGACGTCATCCAGGCCCAGGATCGCGATGCGCAGGTGCCGCCGTGACGGTCCCAGCGGATGCGGCCGCCTCTGCGCCATTTCGGGGGATTCAATGGCGCCTTCGTAGGGGCGCCAGAACCCGCGGTAGTTGTCCCTGGTCACAAGTTCTGAAGCCGTGATGATCCGCGGCTCGGAGGGGCGCCATCCGTGGGCGATGCTGTTGAACAGGTGTATCGCCGTATCGTGGCCCTGGCCGTAGGGATCCTGCGTGACGGCGCCGGATATCACGCCGGCCTGGACGCCGGCCACCGTCCCGTCGAGCAGGTCGTGGCAGATAACCGCCACCCGGCCGGCGAGACGCGTGTCCGTCAACGCTTCGACCGCGCCCAGAACCCCCATCGCCTCGGTGCAATAGATGCCGGCCAGCCTGGGATGCGATTTGATGAACGCTATCGCCGTCTCGGCGAGGCGCGCCGTTTCTGTGCGGCTCTCCAGCACTCCGGCGATCTCGATCTGCGGGAAGCGCTCGCGTACGGTGCTTTGGAAGCCGCGTCGTCTGAGCTCGATGCCGGCGTGCCTGATTCTCGGCGCCAGGAGCAGGACCTGGCCGCCGTCCGGTAGCAACCCCGCCATGGCCTCGGCGCACATGCAGCCGAGCAGGTAGTCGTCCGGGCCCACATAGAACAGGCGACGGCAGGCTTCGGACGAGGCGGCGTCGAACTGCGCCGCGCCCGTCTGAAGGCGCGCGATCATGGTGTTCAGAGCTTCGGCCACCCGCCTCACGCTCTGGTCGTCCGGGAGTCTCACCGGCGCGGCATGGACCACCAGCTTGCCGGGCTCCTCGCCCTGGGCCAGGTTCGCGAACTCGTCAACGAGCGCAAGGAGATCCCGGGCCGCCAGCGTCTCCATGGAATCGGCGATCCGCTCGAGCGGCCGGCTGACGTTCCGCCGGGCCACAGCCCATGTGACTCCCCAGCCGATCGCGAGGCCGGCCGTCATGGTGGCCCCGAGACCGCACGCCAGCGGCTGACCGGCAACCCACAGAAGCGCGGTCGCGCCGAGGCCGGCAGCCGCGAGGCAAAGTCCGGCTGGGGCCACGCCGGTTGTCGGCCGGTTGGCGTTCATCTTCCAGGTCAGGCCGCGCATGCGCGGGATCGCAATCGTTACCACGGCTCCGGCTCCGGAAACGGCGCCGAAAAGCCGCCGCTCCCAACGTTTGTGCGCAATCCGGGCTGCCGAGAGACTATCGTCAGCCCCAGCAGGTTCGCCTCGATACTTGGGCGCACCTACGCGGTAGGTATCGGCTCCATTTGCTTGAGCCTGACATCCACATGTGGGCGCGACCCAAAGACCGCGGACGAACGGCCCGAGCGGAACCCGCGCGCGCGAGAGTCGCATGACGGCGCGGGCCTGCTATCGTGGCCCTATGCCTCCGCTCTCGGACGAAGCCGGCTTCCCGCCTTCACCCTATACGCCGCCGATCACACCCGTACCACCGCTCGCGGCATGGTGGCTGGGACGCACTGAGTACCGCGACGCCTGGGATCTGCAGCATCGACTGGTTGCGGCCCGCTGGGCCGATTCGATCGGCGATCAGCTCGTGCTGCTCGAACACGACGCGGTGCTGACGCTCGGCCGCAACAGCGATCCCGCGCACGTCCTGGCCGATACCGCGGAGCTCGCGCGCCGCCGGATCGAGCTCATCGAGACCGAACGCGGCGGTGAAGTGACGTATCACGGTCCCGGACAGCTGACGGGCTACGCAATCATCAAGCTCGCCCATCGGAAGCTGCTGGTGCGTCCTCTTGTGCGGGTGCTGGAGTGGTCGCTGGCCAGGACTTGCCGGACCTTTGGGGTGGACGCGGGGCCTCACGAGGGAGTACCGGGATGCTGGTGCGCCAACGGCACCCGCAAGATCGGAGCCGTGGGAGTCCGCATCGAGCGGGGTGTGAGCTACCACGGGATCGCGCTCAACGTGACCGTCCGCCTCTCCGACTTCGAACTGATCGATGCCTGCGGAATGCCCGGTGTGGAGTCCACTTCGATCGCGCGCGAGCTGGGCAAGCCTGCCGAGCCGACAACGGACTCGGTGGCGCGCGCCGCCACTGCCTTCGCATCCGCGATGGCTCAGGCGCT
Source organism: Chloroflexota bacterium (assembly GCA_003153755.1). Classification (GTDB taxonomy): domain Bacteria; phylum Chloroflexota; class Limnocylindria; order Limnocylindrales; family CSP1-4; genus Fen-1039. The sequence goes on from PMBG01000173.1 coordinate 5,571, forward strand.
CGCAGCACCGCTCGAATCGCATCTGGCCCCGGCAACTCGCCCCAACGATGCCCGCGCCGACCTCGAGGCGATGCTGGCCGCCGTGCCTGCCCACCCTGCTGCCCGAACCGACGTCCCGGCGAGAGCTCGCTGATGGGCGCCGGCCTGTTCGAGTTGCGCCGCGACACAATCACGGGCTGGTGGGTGGCCACCGTGGTCGATCGCGAGTTCCGGCGAGGTCGGTTCTCCCTTGCGGCGGGCGCAGTGGACGACGGCGGGGCATGTCAGAACTGCGCCCAGCCCGATGGAGACGGTGTCCGCGTCCGCACGCTCAAGGACTACGCGTTCCATGTGGTCGGGTCGCAGGACGAGGCACGCGAGATCGAGCGGAACCTTTCCCAGCTGGCTCTATCCCAGGCCCGGGCGTCGGGTAGCTGGCGGACGATCGTGGCCCCGCCCGGCGAGCACCGGCCCTTCCAGCTCGTTGGCTCGGAACTCCAATGCTCGATGCTGTCGCATGTCCGTGCGGCACTGTCGGAAGCCCAGAAGCTCGGCCAGACCGAGTACCTGCAGGTCGTCCAGAACTGGGGCTCGCAGGCCGGCGCCCGAACCAACCACCTTTGTCTCGACCTGTACGACCTTCCGCAGATACCGCACAGGGTGGCCGAGGAGATCGGCGGCGCGGCGCGGTACGTGATTCGCGAAGGGGAGTGTCCCTACTGCCGACTGACTCGCGACGAGCCTCGCAACGGATCGCGCATGATCTGGGAGGATCAGGCGAGCGTGGCATTTGCGCCGTACGCCTCACGCTCGCCGTTCGAAGTCTGGGTCGTGCCGAGGGAGCACGCGGCGGACTTCGCCGCGGCAAGCGACAAGGACATCGCGTCAACCGCCGAGGCGCTGCGTCAGGTTCTTGGGCGGCTCGCATGCCTGGACGGCCCGCCGTACAACCTCGTCCTGCACACTGCCCCGCTCCGCGAACGAGTCGACGGGACGTACCATTGGCACTGGGAGATCCACCCGAGATTGAGGGAAATCGCAGGGCTGGAGTTGGGGACGGGTCTGCCGGTCAATCCGGTCTCCCCGGAAGAGGCCGTTGAGGAGTTGCTGCGCTACAGGCCCGAGGGGGTTCGAGAGGGCATGCAATGACATCGTCGAGGAAGCAACGGAGGCGTCACAGTCGCCAATACCGCGGCGTCTCCACTTGGCTGCGCCCATCCTCGCGCAGTTGGCTGTTATCCCGTAAAACAGCGGTGGCAAATAGGTGTCCTTCACATCATCTGTCTGGCAAATGGAGCGCGGAGTGACCGCGGCCGACGACGGCCTGAGTGCGGAGCGCGAGGGCACGGCGGACCGCACCTTCATAGAGCAGCTGTTTGCGCTCCATCACGGCGAGATCTACGCGTACATCCTGCGGATGGTCCGCGACTCGGACCTGGCGGCAGATTTCGCGCAGGACACCTTCATCAAGGCCTACAGGGCCCAAGACTCGCTCGAAGACAGAGGCAAGGCACGCGCCTGGCTCTACCAGATCGCGCACCGGGTGGTTCTGGACGAGATGCGCCGAAGGCGAATCGTGCGGTTCCTGCCGTGGACCGGCGAAAGCCATGGCGCCGCTCCCTCAGCCGAGCATCTCGCGATGGAGATGCGCCTATCGGGCCCCCTTGCGCGCGCACTCGGCCGGATCCCCGAGCGGCAGCGCGCTGCGCTGCTTCTGGCCGAGGTCCACGACCTCACGGGCCTCGAATTGGCCGCCTCGCTGGGCGTCAGCCACGTGGCCGCCCGGGCTCTGCTCACTCGCGCACGTGAAAGCCTCCGCGTCGCGCTCGCCGACGAGAGGCGCCAGGAGAAGGATCGCGAGGACGCGATCGACGCCACGTTCGCCGAGCAGGCCCGCCTGGTTGACCCGCGCCGCGACTCCGATAGCGCGGGGACGGCACGATGAGCCTCGACAAGCAGATCAACACCGCCTCCGAGCTGATTCACGAGCGGGCGCGAAATCTCGCCGCCGAATCGATCGACGGAGCGCTCAACCCGGGCGACACCGCGTGGCTGGCCAATCACCTCGGTTCGTGCCCGGACTGCCAGGCCGTATCGGACGAGTACGAGGCGATCCATCTCGAACTCGGCTCCCTGGAGTTCCCGGATCCGCCGCGCGATCTCTGGGCACGCACGTCGGCTGCGTTCGACGCGATCGACGCGTCGGCCGGCCGGTGCGCTCCACGTCCGGCGATTGCCGCGCCTGCGAGTCGGCGGCCGTTGTTTGGCACGGCCGTTGCCGTCGGTTTCGTTGCGGTCGCGGCCGCCGCATCTCTGATGAGCCAGGGGCCTCTGGCCGGTCCTAGTCCCGCGGGCGGAGCCAGCAACCCGATAGCCGCTGTGATCACGCAGTCGGCCGGCGTTCCGGATCAGTCGCCGATGGCCCTCACCGTGGTCAAGGGCACGAGCTACTGGATGTCGTCCGGTGATGGCGTCTATCAGATCAAGGGCGGCACCGCCCAATGCCCCGCCGGCGACAGCTCATGCGTTGTCTCCGATGGTAGCGCGCAGACGGTCGGGTCCATCTCCAGCGATTCCTCGGTGTCGGCCGTCATCGCTCCCGACGCGGGGAGCGCGGCCGTCTGGACCGCGGACAAGATCGCGATCCTCCCACTCGGCGAGCAGCCTCAAACGGTGGCGCTTGCGATGCTGACGCCCCGACCCACGACCGCGCCTTCGGCCGTGGCCACGGCCACGGCTACCGCGAGGGCTACCGCTACGGCTACCGCTACCGCGACGGCGACCGCCGCGACGACGCCAACGGATTCGGCGTCGGCAACGATTGCACTGGTTCCCAGTCCTTCTCCGGCCGCCGCTACGCCAACGGCCCGTGCCCTGGCCAGCAGCACCGCCGCGCCGGCCGTCACCGTGGCGCCGGCGGCGACCGGCACGTCCGGCGCACAGCCGACGGCCATCCTGACGGGATACGAAATCGTAGGCCGCGATCCCGAGTTCTCTGCCGATGGATCGCTGGTCGCATTCGCGGCGCGGCCTGTCGATCACAGCACGGGTCCGGATGTCTTCGTCTGGCGGTCCGGCACCGAACAGGCCCGGCCGATCACCCACGACCACGCGGACATGTTCGCGGGCTGGTTCGGTCAGCAGGTCATGATCAGCGAGATCACGCCCGCAACGGCCGGCTCCGGCGCCGCTGCGATCACGTCGTTCGTTTACTACTCGGCTACGGGCGTCACGAAGCAGATCGATCGCCCGATGCTGATGCCAGTCGTGGACCCAACCGGCAAGTACGTCTTGTACTGGTCCGGAACGGTCGAGTTCGATCCCTCCACGGGTCTGTGGGAGCCGGGCAAGGGCGACCTCTACTTCGACGCCTGGTCCAACCTGTCACTCGGCCCTGTATCCGTCGCGGTGAGCGCGGCTCCGGCGACTCCGTCGGCAGCGGCAGCGGCAGCGTCGGCGTCGCCGGTTCCGACGGCCGTGGTGACCCCAGCTCCCACATCCGCACCGACGGACAGTCCGGACCTTCAGGCCGGTCCGTCGACGGCGGCAACGGCCGTCGTCACGTCCGCTCCAACCGCAACCTCTGCCCCGGCAAGCGCGTTGCCGCAGATCCTGCCGGTCGCCTCCGCGCCGGCATCGGTCCACAGTTGGATTGTCCGGTGGGACGCTACCGGCCAGAACGTGGCCATCTGGGTGGGCAACACCGGTAGCCTCAGGATCGGCAGACTCGTGCTCTACCCGGTCGACCGCAAGGCCGACATCGTGAGCGTCAACGATCGCCGGCTGCGCGACGACGAGGTGCTCTCGGGCATCCAGTTCGCGGACGGTCGACTCGTCTACACGTCGGCGATCGACGGAAAGACGTATATGGAAGCGGTCCCGTCGGTTCCGCCGTCAAACGCGGAAACGCCCTCGCCCACGGTACCCGGCCAGCTCCCGGCCAGCGGCGACCTTGCATCGGCGCCGGCCTCCCAGCCCACTGACCGCCCCGGCAACTGAACGCTCACCCGGCGGCCGGCGCATTTCGTCGTTGCTCGGTTTGCTCCTCGCTCACGCGCGCTCAAGCGCGCTCGCTCTGGTGCGCCCGAGCGCCTAGAACTGCACTCGGCGG
>PMBG01000092.1 GCA_003153755.1 Chloroflexota bacterium
CCGTCGCCTATAGGCCCTCTCCCCAGCCGTCGTCGACCGGCGGCTGGTCAGGCTTGAGCGCGGGCGGCTCCACGGGCGCCGGCCGTTCCACTGGCGCGGGCGGCCAGACGGGGGCGGGCGGCCACAAGGGCGGGCTCGATTGAACGGGCTCGGGCTTCTGAGCCGGCGGAACCCGCCGGAAGCGAGCCCACGTTGGCGTCTCCAGCCGGGCCCGAGTGGGCGGATCGGGCGGCTCATCCGCCGAGCGACCGGCCGGTTCTGGTGGAGTCTGCCGAGGTTGCCACATCTGCGGTGGCGTCTGCTCAAGGGGCATCGTCAGAGTCGTCTGATCCGGCGCCATCGGCCGAGGGGACTGCATCGGCAACATCGGCCGGTTCGGCCCGGGCATCGGTTCTGGCGGTTGTTGCGGCGCGACCGGGCCGGCCGAGGTCACCGGACCCCTCGGCGTCGGGGCCGGACTGCCGTCCGGGTCAAGTCCGCTGAGGATCCAGCGCTCGCGCACCCGCTGGCGCTGCGACATCTCAACCGTTATGCGCCCAAGCGTGAACAGGGCAAACCCTTCCGCAATGAGATCGGCGGCTAGCACGAGCAAGACCAGGGCGACCGCGGACAGGCCCGCTTGTTCCGGCGACGCTGGGGACAGGCTCGTTTCCGTGAGTGACGTTGCGAGAAAGACGATCGCTAAGAAGAGGAGCAGGAGAAATGGGCTGAGGATGATCGCATAGGCGATGCCGCAAGTAGTCCCCCACGCCGCGGACCAGAGACTGACGAGGCGGGAATCGTGCGACGTGGGTACGCCAAGGCGGTCATTGAGGTCCTGGAGCAAACGCTTTGGCTTGCCGATGGCGGTAATCGGACCACCGAGGGCGCCGTACGCCCACCGCAATATCGCTATCCACAGGATTGTCAGGGAAACCCAGATGACCAGCCCGGCCAGACCGGTGACTCGACCTGGTATCTGCACGAACTCCAGGTAGAGCACGGCGACAAGGAGGTAGAAGCCGGGGCTGAGCAGCATGGCGCCCCACAGCCGCCAAAGGTAGATCTCGATCCACCACAGTGCCGAGCGGATCGGACCGAACCGCGGCGTCCCCGCACCGAGAGCCGGGCAGTTCATCGACGTCAGGCACAGGAAGACACTGTGAACGGCAATGGTGGCGATCATCGACACGAACGCTGCCAGTCCGACGACCAGGAAGACATCCACGATCCGGGGGTCGAGTGAAACCTGTCCGGATCTGGTCGACTTGATCGCCAGGGACAGGAGTGCGCCCACCTCTATGGTCAGCGCCATGGCAAATAGGGCGATGGTGATGAACGTCAGGCCGGCGGCTATGTAGCCCAGCCTCCAGGCGGAGATGTACCTGTGGCTTTGCATGAGCGTCCAGGCGATGCGGCGGTGATCCTCGTCCAGGCCTGGAGTCAGGACTGCCCCGGGGGCGCGCTCGCGCGTGATGGCCATCGTCGCTTGAGCCTTGGGGGCGCGGCACTTGTAGCAGCGCGTGACATCGGCGCGGTTCATCGACTTGCAGCCGGCGCAGAACCAGAACTCCTGCATGCTCCCCTCCTGTCGCTTGCCGCGGCGGGCGCCGCGCGCCACCTCCGCACGACTGGTCCAATGTTATGCGGACCATTGCCCGGACGTAAGCCCCAGCGGCACCGGCGAGCCGCAGGACCCGGTGAGTCGAGCGCGAGTTGTGTTCAGTCGTACAGGCGCTCGAGATGCCAGACGCCGTCGATCCGATCGAGATAGAGAAGCGCGAGCCAGTTCGATCCGGCGACCTTGAAGTAGTCGCGCTCTATCGGCCGACTCCACCAACTCTCTTCGACTCGCCACCGATTGCAGACTTCCACCTGTTCACGGCGGCCGTTCCACAGGAACGAAACCAGGTCGCCGGAGGGACCGATCTCCACGTCGATGGTTGGGTGTTCGCGCAGCAGCCTGGTCATCGCCGCGCTCCACGGAGGGCGGCGGGCGCATCGACGCGTGGCGGAACGGGCGTAGCGCCGGCGGTGGCCGTGGCGCCGGAACGCGCCAGCGGCCGCCAGCGCCAGCGCTCCTCCGGAAGCCTCGCCTCCGAATCGCCGATCTCTACCCAGCCAACGCGCTCCTCGCCAAACCTGAGCCCGAGCCGGGCCAGCTGCCAGCCGAGCCGTCCGGTCCTGCCCGTCTGAGGCGTGAAGAGCGCGAGTTGAGTCCCCGCGGCCGGGGCCACGTTCTCCAGCTCCAGGTCCAACCTCGAAACGGGCGCCGGCGGCGGCGAAACCCCCAGGCGCGCGATCAGCAGCCGTTCTATGGCAAGCCCTTCCGACGTGGGTTCGGGCAGGTGCTGATCGACATGCATCGACGGCTCCACCATTCCCGCCGCGAACGTGCCGTCCAGTTCGAGCGTCAAGCGAGCCCGGGCCGCGGCCGCACCGCGCGCCTGGAGTTGATCGCCAAAGGCCGCGGCGAGCCGGTGAAGCACGAACCGGAGCCCCTCCACATCGGAAACGGGCGGATCGATGGGCAGAGAGAGGAACATCCGTTCCGGGGCCCGCCGCGGCCTGAACGGATCCGTCTCTTCGCCGCGGGCACGGGCGCGGATACGCTCGCCCTCCGACCCGAACCGCGCCACCAGAGCGGAGAGCGGCAGTTCCGCGACGCTGCCGATGGCGCGCAGCCCGAACCGTTCCAGCCGCGCCCGAATTTCCGGATCGCGGCTCAGCAGGGACGCGGGCAGAGGCGCCAGAAACTCCGCGTCACCGCCGGGCGCCACGATCCGGAGCGGGATGGGAATGACGGAACCAGCGGCGCCGTTTGCGGCGTCGCCACTCCCCGCCGCGGCACCGTTTGCGGCGGCGGCAGCCGTGGCCATGCCGGCGGCCACAGCCGCCGCGAATCGAGTTCCGGCGACACCCGCCAGCGGCGGTCCGGGCAGAATCCCCGCCAGGGCCTCGCGGATGCGCAGCACGATCTGCGGTTCGGGGCCCCACAGCCGTTCGAGGCCGTCCAGCTGAACCTCAGCCCGCCCGAAGCCCGGAGCGGACGCATCGGTTTCGGCCGCCACTCCGGGGCTGAAGCCCGCGAGCCGCTCCAGCGCCGCCTCCATGGCAATGCCGTCGGCGTCCGGACTCGGGTCCAGGAAGAGCGCTTCCGGCGCGAGCCGGTGAGCGGCTCCGAGCGGCATCCCCACTCTGACGCCCAGCTCCAACGCGGACCGGCCGGCATCCAGAACCCGCCCGTCACTCCACGGCTTGCCGCCCAGGACGATCGGCACCGCCTCGAAGGGCGCGGAGGCTCGGCTGCGAGCCAGGCGAAGCAGGAGGTGGGACCAGTGAAGGTGTAGGAGTCGCATCGACGGGGACCGAGGTACGTGTGAAGTGGATGAGCGGCGACGGCCGGTTCGCGCCTGAGGTGACCGGCCGGTAGCCACCTGGCGGAGCCGCCCCCGCCACCGCCCCGGCAGCGCGTGCCGGCGGCCGGTTCGCCGCGCTCGACGGCGCCGTCTCACGGAGAAGCTCGCTCCGCGCCAGGCAGGCGTCGCGCAGCCCGCCCTCCGCATAGAGGATGCGCAGCTCGGCCGCACGTCCGGCCGGTCCGAACCTGTCCCGCGCGACGCGCACCTCCGTCCGCTGCCCCACGACGTCCCGTCCCAGCCGGATCCATGCCCGCCGGTTCAGCTCCAGGCGCAGCGCCGATACCTGCGTGAGCACGCCCGCCAGAGCCACCGGCAGGCCGGGCGGCTCGAGCACGAGCAGCTGGACTCCGGCCCTGCGTGAAAGAGCGGCCAGCCTGCTGAATCGTTCGGCCAGATTTGCCGCCGAAATGGAGGCCCCGACCAGGGGTCGGTACGGAAGGTCGAGAAGCAGCAGGTCCACGGTTCGGTCCTGGAGCAGCATCGCCGCCATGCTCAAGGCTTCCTCGAGGGTGGACGGCGCGAGAACCACGAGCCACTCCAACCGGACCCCTCGGGCAACAGCCTCGACGGGATCCAGGCTCCGAGCCAGATCCAGATACGCGACGATCCCCCCAGCCGCCTGGGCCTGGGCAACAGCCTGGAGTGCCAGGGTGGTCTTGCCGCTGGTGCCGCTTCCATGCAGTGCCGTGGCAGCGGCGCGGGGAAATCCACCAAGGCCCAGGATGGCGTCCAGCTCCCGGAAGCCGGTTGGTATTGCGCGATCGTCCGCTTCCGCCGGCCGGCGCTCGGGAAGGGGAACCGCACCCACTTCCGTACTCGGCTGGGGAGCGATCGCCAGCGCCCCGACCACTTCGCCGCCCCAACGCGGAGCTGCCCCTCCCCAGCGTTCCCGAAGGGACGCCAGAGCAGCTTCAACGCCGGCCGGGGGGGTTGTCATGGCTCTATAATAGAACGCATGTTCTATCAGTCAAGGCCCGCCCACGGGTCGGATCGGGCGTCTGATAGCTGACAAAAGGTGTCGTGTTCGCCCGCTAATCTGACTCTCGACCCCACTTGCTACAAAGCTGCCGTCTTGCGATAGACTCCGGCCCTTCCTTCTCTGGAGCAGACCTCGCCTCGGCAATCTCGTGACCGGTGGCATCCTGTTTGGCGTAAGCCTCTCGAATGTACCGCTGGAATGGACGCCCGGACGTCTCGTGATGGTCCCCATTCTGATAGCCAGCGCGGCGATGATCCGGATCGCGCTCACCCTTGGAGCTGCGTCGAGCGCGTTCTGGATCCGGAACCCGTTCAACATGATGACGATGTTCGTCTACCAGCTGGGCGAGTTCGCGAAGTACCCCATCACGATCTACTCGGTCGCGGTGCAGGCGTTGATCGTCGTGGCGATCCCGTTCGCGTTCGTGAGCTTCTTCCCCACGGCGTTCCTGTTCGGGATGGACGCGTGGAGCCTTCCAGGACTCCTGACGCCGCTCGTGGCCGTCTATTGCCTGTTCATGGCGATCACGGTGTTCCGAATCGGCCTTCGCAACTACGAATCCTCAGGGCACTAGTCCGTCCGCTCGGGCCCGCGCCAACACTCAGCTCAATCCACCGGGCGATCGGACGGGCTCGGGCGGCGCGGCCCGTGTGGGATGTTCGTTTGGTCCACGGGCCGAGGGCTGTGCTAGACTCCTGCCTCGCGTGGGGATGTAGCTCAGCTGGGAGAGCACCGCGTTCGCATCGCGGGGGTCAGGGGTTCGAGTCCCCTCATCTCCACCAACTCTACGCAGATCAACGAAGCCCCGGTCAATCGGCCGGGGCTTTGAGATTCCCGGGACCTCCAGTGAGGTTCGGTAGAGGCCGGTCCTACCCCGACGTGGCCGAGCCGACCGGCCGGACCCGGAACACCGGGTGGTTCGGCGCGATGGCCCGAACTCCTCAAGACTCGCATCCGGCCCGACTTCGAACGCGCGTGTCGGGCTGAGCGTCAACCGGACGTAAGCCTTGAGCACTGGGGCGCTTTCACGTGCGTCGACCGGCTCGACCACTACCTGTTCCGCGACTCGACCTCGGCTCAGCTTCGCGGTGCCGGACGCTGCGGCATTCTTGGCCCAGGACACGCGGCTATAGGGCGCCACGAGCCATCGTTGCCCGTCGGTCTCCACCACGGTCAGGGGTGTCGTGTAGGGCTTGCCCGTCTTGCGTCCCACGACGGTGACCAGGCGCATGTGTTTCGGCCCGACGCCCACCCTCAGAAGCAACTTGACGATCAGGTTGCTCAGTCGGTCCGCCCGAGAAAGCTTCCGTTCATGTTCCATGTCATCCCCTACGCAATCACACGGCGCGCGGCATCGGCCGCTCGCTCCACCGCCCGGCTAAGGGCCTCCACGTTGAAGGGCTTTGGCAGGATTTCGCCCCACCCACCAAGTTGTGGACCTCGTGCGACATCGTCCTCGGCGTACCCGCTCATGAACACCACACCGATGTCGGGCCGCGTCGTACGAATCTTGGCTGCCAGCTCGGGCCCATGGATGCCGGGCATGAGAACGTCCGTCAGCAGCACGTCGATCTGCTCGCCGCGAGCCTCGATTACCGCGAACGCCTCATCGGCCCCCTCAGCCGTGAGAACGACATATCCCGACGCTTCGAGACTTCGACGCGCGAACTCGCGTACGGCAGGATCGTCCTCCACCACGAGCACGACTCCCGACCGGCGCGGCGCCCCTTCCGAAGGGCGCGCCGGGGCGGGCATCACGGCCACCCCCAGGCGCGGCAGGTCGACGTTGAATGTCGAGCCCTTTCCGGGAGCGGTCACGACCTGGATATGCCCACCGGACTGGGCGACGATGCGGAACACCGTGGACAGTCCGAGACCGGTGCCCTTTCCGGGACCCTTGGTGGTGTAGAAGGGGTCGAAGATCCTGGCCTTCGTCGCGTCGTCCATGCCGGTTCCCGTATCCGCGACGCTGATCCGAACGAACGGCCCCGCGCTGAAATCGGGGTCGGGTCGGTCTGGGTCGATGGACCCGAAGTCCCGGACCGCAACCGTCATCGTCCCACCGGCCGGCATCGCGTCGTGGGCGTTGACTGCGAGATTGATCACGATCTGTTCGAGCTGAGTGGGATCGACCCGGATCCACCCGTGTCCATCCTCCACTTGCAACACTACTGTGATGTCGCCCATAAGCGGCTTCAGCATCGGCACCAGATCGACGATGACCTGAGCCGGGTCGATGTCCATGGGCACCAGGACCTGCCGATGGGTAAAGGCGAGCAGCTTGCGAGTGATGGCACTCGCCCGACCCGCGCTTGCCAGCACCTGGTCAAGGTCCCCGCGAATCGGGTCTCCGTCCGGCAGGGCGGAACGGGCCAGCTCGGCATAACCCTGGATCGCCGTAAGCAGATTGTTGAAGTCGTGGACGATCCCGCCGGCGAACTGGCCGATGGCCTCCAGGCGCTGGGTCTGGACCACTTGCGCGTCCATGCTTCGCTTCCCGGTCACATCGCTCACGTTCAGCATCGTGCCGACGAAGACGCCTTCGTCCGTCATGATCGGGCTCCCGGCGACGATGCCGAACAGGTCGGTGCCGTCCAGCCGGCGAAGCCGGAGCTCCATCCGTTCGCCGGCCTGGTTCTGCTGGCGCGCCAGGAAGCCCTTGACTTCCAGCCACAGGCCCTGATCGAGGAAATCGGTTATGGGGCGGCCGCGCATGTCATCGGGCGTCGACCCAAGGAGCCCGGCCATAGCCGCGTTCGCGTACGTGGTCCGACCAGTGGAGGCCACGAGCCACACGCCGTCGAACATGCCATCGAATATCGAGCGGAGCCGATCCATCGGCACCTGACCAACCGATGTGCTCGGGGGTAGCTGGTCCGGCTTTTCGTCGTCCACGAGGACTCCCTGCCGAGTGCCGAAGTCAAGTCCAGACTGCGGCCACACCGACCCCAGCAGTCTAGCCCCTCGATGCGCAACACAAGCTTGCAAGTCAGACGACGGTTACCCAGTGCACCGCCCCGGGACTAGCTCTTGTAGATCTCCGCGACCTGCGTGCCTCCGTAGACGCCAACGCCGCCGTCGATCAACACCGACCCGTCTTCGAGCAACGTGGCCGTGCAGCTCGTTCGCGGCGTGGTCATCAGATTCGTCCGGTTGAAGATGCCCGTCTTGGGGTTGTATACCTCACCGGAGGTGTCGCTGGGGAAGCCGCCCACGATCAGGACCCGCCCGTCGGACAGGAGAGTGGCTATCTGATTCGTACGGCTGCCGATCAGGAATCCCGTGGGAGTGAACTCGCCGGTGCGGTAGTCGTAGGTCTCGGCCGAGCCAGGCTCGGTTGAGCCGCCCACGATCAGGACCCGCCCGTCTGGTGGTGGGAGAAGTGTCGCCGTGTGATTGAAGCGGTCGACGTTGGTGTAGCCCGTGGGCGTGAACCGGTCGATCTTCGGGTCGTAGATGTCGGCCGACTGCGGCAGCGTCTGCCCCCCTACGATCAGGACGCGGCCGTCGGGGAGGAGCGTCGCCGTCTGCCCGGATCGCCACGAATTCATGTAGCCCGAAGGCTTCGCGGTGGGAGTTGCACCCGGACTCGGGCTGGCGCTGGCCGGAACGGCGTTGAGACCCGCCGGCGCCCACTTCACCTTCGTGGGGTCGTAGATCTCCGCGCTGCTGAGTCCGGTTGCGCCGCCGGTCATCAGGACGCGCCCGTCCTGCAAGAGCGTGGCAGTCTGGCTGTAGCGCGCGTACCCCATCAGAGCCCCCGCCGTGAACCGGTTCGTGGCAGGGTCGTAGATCTCCGTGGAGGCGAGCGTTCCGTTCTCGTTTTCCCCGCCGGCGATCAGCACGCGTCCGTCTGTAAGCAGGGTGGCCGTCTGGTACATACGTCCCGAGGCCATTGACCCGGCCGGTGTGGACTTACCGGTCTTAGGGTCATACAACTCGGCGGTGTTGAGCGGCACGGAGGGCGCAACAAGTGAGCTGGTGCAGCAACCACCTACGATCAGGACGCGGCCGTCGTGAAGCAACGTTGCCGTGTGGTAGTAGCGAGTGGCCATGGCGGCGGTGGCCGTGAACGTGCCGACGCGGGCCAGGGCGGCCGTTCCGGCGGGCGTAGCCACCGCGGACGCGACCGGCGTGGCGGTGCTCGTTCCGCCGGTACCGCAGGCGGCAAGCGCCAGCGAAGCGACGAGGCTCAGCGCACCGACCAATGCGACCGCGCGGCGCGCAATCGGAGCGGGGCCCTTCTGCGTCTCTGCTCGCCGGCGGATGGTCACAAGGCTCTCCTTTGCAGCCGGCACCTTAGCGTGACCGGGCCGGGGGATTACAGCCGCCGGCAATTTCTGCCGCGCCAGTCTACCAACGACGGCCGATCAGGACGGCAGCGGCACCACGTTGGCCGGTGCCGTGACCTTGTTTGCCGGGTCGTTGATGTGCGTCACGTCGAAGCTGTAGCCGGAGCCGCCCGAAATGGCGCCGGTACGATCCGTCGTGCCAAACACGCCGCTCACCGGGTAGCCGCCGCTCTTGGAGATCCACAGTTCAGCGCGAAACAGCGTCGTGCCGCCGCTCGCCGCGACCCCGCTGAGGGAGTCGTCGCCCTTGTAGCGGAGACACTGGACTCCGTTCCTGGCTTCCTCCCCGACGGTCCGGAAGCTGGCGGCCCGGCCGTTGAACCAGGTGGTGTACTCGGCACCGGGGAGGAGGCTCGCGAAGCTCGCGTCATTGGGAGTTGCCGTGTACCAGGCGGTGCCATCCAACGACGACCACGCCTGGTCCCCGATGACGATGTACTGCGCGCCGGCGTCGTTGATCCAGAGTGACCGTTGACCCGTGTTGATGACGGTGCCGGAGATGACCAGGGCCGGACTCGGACTCGCGCCCGCCGAGGTGCCGCCGGCGGCGGTCACGGCGGACAGCGTCTCGGTGAACTGGAAGCTGTCGAGCCTTTCGAGATTGGACTGCAGGCCCGTACCAAGAACGGTGCCCGGATTGGCTGTGCGGGCGGGCGAAGACGGCGCGCCGGAACCGGCGGCTGTGCCCGAACCGGCGGCGATGCTCGAGCCGGAGCTTCCGCAGGCCGAGGCCAGAAGCGCGACGGCAAGGCCGGCTGCTACGAGAGCGCGAGACCGTCTCCTCGGGTAGGCCGCCCCGACCCGCCCGATGCTCAGGCTCCCGTCACGTTTTCCGGCGCGGTCACCTTGTTCGCCGGGTCGTTGACTTTGGTGAGATCGAAGGAGATCTGGTAGACGGTCGTGCCGTCCTTGGCCTTCGCAACCACGGCTACGCTGACGGGGTAGCCGTCCGTGTTCGCGACCCAGATATCGGCCGCCCATGAGGTGGCGTTCTTTACCCCGGCGATGGAGCCGAACTCGGCGAGCGCTGTATCGCTGCCTTGATAGTGATCCGCGTCCACGCCGTTCTTGTTGTCGGTACCCACCTTGTCGTACCCCTTCAGCGACGCTGTCAGGAGGGCGAACTCGTGCGCCGGCGAGACGGAGTCGCTGGTTGTGGGCGGGGCGGTCGCCGCGGGCGATGCGGACGGATCGTTGGTCGCCTGCGCGTTCTTGGAGTAGCCCTGAGTGACGTCGAGGGACGTGTAGTCGAAGCCGTCCACAGACGTGAGGTGCAGCGCCGGGGCAGGCGCGGGCGGGGCGAAGACGATCTCGGCGGCCGCGGCGGGTTTGAGGACCATCGTGCCGGAGATGGCCACGGGGGCCGCCTGGTCGGTGACGAGGCTCGATAGCGTGTCCGGGTATGTAGCGCCCACGAGCGTCATCGTGAACTTGTAACTCGTCAGATTCGCCAGGGCCGGACCGGCGCCCGACAGGCCGCCGGCGTTGGTGGCCGCGGTGGGGGTGTTCGTGACCGTCGCATCGTCGGTAGGAGTCGGCGCGATGGTTGGGGACGGCGTGGGCGTAGACGAATTGCCGCCGCAGGCGGACAGGGTCAACGTCATTGCGGCCGCCAGCACTAGCAGACCTCGCCCTCTCGCCTGGAGAACGCGATACATCCGAACCTCCCCTATTCCTGACTGACGCCGGTTGGGCCTGCTGGCCGCCAGGCCGCCGCGAGCACAGCTTCGGCGCCTAGCCGAATGCCATCTCCCGTCAAAGTTATCACGTGACCGCGACCGGGCTCACCCGGCAGCGCGCGGTGGGCATGTTTCGGCGATCTTCGGCACGGCCGTCGCGCGCCGCGAGCCCCGAAGCCCTCCGGGGCGGCCGTGCTTGACGGTTCCGGCAGCGTGCAGGCATGATTCACTCATGAACTCGCGACTTCTTGCTTGCCTCTGTTGCCGGCGGCCCCGCCGTCGGAGGTAGCTGGCTGCTTCGAGTTCCTCACCGGAACTCGCCGAGTCGCACCGGGGTCGCGTTCCTCTCGCAGGAATCGCGGCCTTTTTGTTTCCTCCCACCGGACGCGCCGCGACACAAGTGAGGCGCCTCGCCCTGCGCCCATCCTCGCCCCCATCGCGGAGCCGCATCGTCCCCATGCCTCTCCGGACAACGAACAGAGGCAGTAAATGACTCAGCCACTCAGATCGCTCGAAAACCCCAAGCCGGCCAGAGCGCCCACCGATCCGCTTGACATCCTCGCCGCGCGCCTGCACGACGACGACCACGGTGGTCATCTGGCGAAGCTTCGCGCGACCACATGGCTGCGCTCGCTTCTCGAGATCCTGTTCCCCCAGTCGGCCGATCAGACTTTCGCCACGGCCGAGGAGGTTCGGGACGCGCTCGATGCCTCGGCCGCGGAACTGCGGGCGCTCCTGCGACCGCTCGAGGCCGAAATGGAGGACCCGGCCGAGGTGGCGGCGTCGTTCTTCCGATCGCTGCCGGAGGTCCACCGCCAGCTCATGGTCGACGCCACCGCCATCGAACGCGGTGATCCCGCAGCCGAGAGCGTCGACGAGGTGATCCTGGCCTACCCCGGTTTCACGGCGATCGCCGTGCACCGCATCGCACACCGCTTCTACGAGATGAACGTTCCGCTTCTGCCGCGCCTGCTGACCGAGTGGGCGCACGAGCGGACCGGCATCGACATACACCCCGGAGCCACGCTGGGCCATCCCGTCGTGATCGATCACGGGACCGGAATCGTCATCGGCGAAACGGCTGAGATCGGCAACAACGTGAAGCTCTACCAGGGCGTGACCCTTGGAGCGCTCTCCGTCGCCAAGACGCTCGCGTCCACCAAGCGCCACCCCACGATCGAGGACGGCGTGGTCATCTACGCCAACGCCACGATCCTCGGCGGCGAGACGGTGATCGGCCGAGGAAGCGTGGTGGGCGGCAACGTCTGGATCACGTCCAGCATCCCGCCCGATTCGATCGTCTACCACCGCAGCGAAGTCCACGTACGGACCGGCAAGAGCGACTTCGAAGGACCGGACTTCGTCATCTAGGAACCCATATCTGCGCCGGCCGAGCCATCGGACGGTGCGCGTCCCCACTCAGCGAAGGAGATCCACGTGGCAAAGGTCAACAACATCCTCGAACTCATCGGCAACACGCCCGAGCTCCGCATCAACAAGCTCTTCGATCCTCGAGTGGAGGTCTGGGCCAAGCTGGAGCGCCAGAACCCCGGTGGCTCGATCAAGGACCGCATCGCGCTTGCCATGATCGAGGACGCNNGAGAAGCGCGGCATCCTGCGGCCGAGCAGCATCATCGTGGAGCCGACTTCCGGTAACACCGGCGTCGGCCTGGCACTCGTGGCGGCGATCAAGGGCTACAAGCTCATCCTTGTCATGCCGGAATCGTTCTCGATCGAGCGGCGCAAGCTCATGGCCGCGTACGGCGCCAGCTTCGAGCTGACCCCGCGCGAGCTGGGCATGGGCGGCGCAATCGCCAAGGCACGCGAGATCGTGGCCGAAACCCCCGGCGCGTGGCTGCCGATGCAGTTCGACAACCCNNGACGGCCTCGACTACATCTTCGCCGGCGTGGGGACGGGCGGCCATGCCAGCGCGGTCGGCGAGGTCCTGCGGCCACGCTGGCCGAAGCTCCAGGTATTCGCGGTGGAGCCGGAGCTTTCGCCGGTTCTCAGCGGCGGGGCCAAGGGGCCGCACAGGATCCAGGGCATCGGCGCCGGATTCGTGCCCGGCAACTTCCACCCGGACGCCGTGAACGGCGTGATCCAGGTCTCCGAAGCGGACGCGTTCCTGTACGCGCAGCGAGCCGCGCGCGAGGAGGGCCTCTTCGTGGGCGTGTCGTCGGGCTCGGTCTTCGCGGCCGTTGCCAACAAGCTGCCGGACATCGCGGACGGCGCCCGAATCCTTGCGTTCACCTACGACACGGGCGAGAGGTACCTATCCGTGCCGGGGCTCTTCGACGTGGAACCGGAGGCCGTCCCCGTCGGCTGATCCACGCGCACAGCAAATCGCGAAGCGGCCGTCCGGTACCGGGCGGCCGCTTCCATGTCCGCACTCCGGGCCCGGGAAATCATCACGAATGCAATGAATAACATCGGAATACTCAAATGCATCATGCCCGTCGGATTCGGCCCCCGAGGGCACTGGGGCCGTTACCGTCCCGGGACCACGATTCGCTGGTGAGTCGGCGTCTCGTCCGGCCGCACGCACGGTCAACTGGAACGGGCAATGCGCGAATCGATCGGCCGTCATCTCGACGTGGTGGTAGTAGTTTGGGTCCTGGCCCTCGCCATGAGCTTCTCGTTGGTAGCGATCGTCCGAACACCGCCGGCTGACGGCCAGTGGTCCACAACCACAACGACCCAGGTCCACGACGGGCCCTTCTGGGACTACCCGGTGACCGACGTCACCCACTGACGCCAACGCACGTCAGCCGCCCGCAGGATCCCCTCCGACGCTACCCGGCCACAACCGGGACGCGTTCGTTCACGCCCCGCAGAATCATCTCGGCCGCGGTCTGGTAGCCGATTCGCCCGGTGTTGATGACCAGGTCGTACTCGTCGGGATCGCACCAATCGTGGCCGTACAGCTGCTTGATGTAGGCGGCGCGGTTAGCGTCCGTTTCGTGCATTTGCCTGCGCGCATCCGCCTCGGGCAATCCCAGCCGTTGCTGCAGAGCAGCGACTCGAGCCTTCTCCGGCGCACGCAGGAACACGCGGAAGAGGTCCGGCTTCTCCCTCAGGACAAAGCCCGCGCCCCTGCCCACGATTACCACGTTGCCGCCCGCCGAGACCTCCCGAATCACACTCTCGGTGAGGGCGATGATCTCCTTCCGCGAGTCGAAAAGCGGATCGGGATACGGCGGCGCCCAACCCATCCCCATGCCCGGCTCGAGCGACGTGAAGGAGCGGACCAGACGCTCCAGGAGAGGGCGCGGTCGCTCCGACTCAGCCTCCACTTCGCTGGGGCGCATCTCCAGCCGCTTGGCGACCTCGTCGATGAGCTTCTTGTCGATGACCTCGGCGCCCAGCTGGGCAGCAACGATCCCTGCCACGCTGGAGCCACCGGCGCCGAACTGGCGGGAGATGGTGACAATGGGCATCTCGGGCTCCTTCGTCTGCTCACGCTGGACCGCCCTACTGCCGCTCGGCTGTTGGCGATCGGCGCGACCTCACTGTAGCCCTCAAGGTAGCGCGGGCCAAGTGCCGTCCCGCCCTGAATGCAGCGGTGACTCGCTACTCGCCGGCCGCAACCGCGGAGTGCAACTCCACCGAATGCTCCCGCAGCCATCGCCGCCACTGGCGGTGATCGGGCTTGCGGCCCGCCACTATCGCCCAGAACCCGGGTCCGTGCCCGAAAACGCGCAGATGGGCGAGCTCGTGGACTACGACCGTCTCTAGCGCACCGGGCGGAGCGAGCACGAGACGCCATGAAAACGAGAGGCGCCTGCTTCTGGAGCAGCTCCCCCATCGGGTACGGGCGTCTCGGATCGTCACCGCGGCGGGCGCCACCTGGAGAGCGGGGGCATGGACATCGATCTCGCGCTGGATCGCGGTCCGGGCCTTCTCGCGCAGCCACACCTCCAGGATCGGGGCGAGGCCGCGCCGCTCGGATGCGCCGAGCCG
>PMBG01000019.1 GCA_003153755.1 Chloroflexota bacterium
GAGCGAATACATGGAGAAGGTCTCCGTCTCGCGGCTCGTGGGCGCGCCTCCCGGCTACGTGGGTTACGAAGAGGGCGGGCAGCGCACCGAGGCGGTCCGGCGGCGGCCGTATCAGGTGATCCTGCTCGACGAGATCGAGAAGGCACACTCGGACGTGTTCAACATCCTGCTGCAGGTGCTGGACGATGGGAGGCTGACGGACGGCCAGGGCCGGACCGTGGACTTCCGCAACACCGTCCTGATCATGACCAGCAACGTGGGCTCGCAGTTCATCTCCGGCTTCACCGAACGCGGCGACGCGGGAGACGCTTCGGCCTACGAGCAGATGAAGCGGCAGATCACCGAGGCGCTCCGGCTGCAGTTCCGGCCGGAGTTCCTCAACCGCATCGACGAGGTGATCGTCTTCCACTCGCTGTCGGACGCGGACCTGGCGGCCATCGTGGATCTGCTCGTGGCGGATCTGCAGAAGCGGCTCGCGGGTCAGGAGATCGCGCTGGAGCTCACTCCGGCTGCCAAGTCGCTCATCGTACGCGAAGGCACGGACCCGGCCTACGGCGCGCGGCCATTGAAGCGGACCATCCAGCGGCTCGCGGAGAATCCGCTGGCCCGCGCCCTGCTGCGAGGCGAGTTCAAGCCGGGATCCGTGGTGGTTGCCGACGCCGATCCGATCGGTGGCGTGCTGGTCTTCCGCTCGGACGACTCCACCGTGGTGGCCGATGCCGGCCAGCGTCGTGACGCCCGAACACGCAGCACGAAGGAACCGGCCGGAGCGGCCTCGGCGATAGACCGAATTCTGGCGGGCGACAAGGAGGCCGAGGGGCCCAAGCGGCCGAACTAGCCGGCGCGACGGGCGGCGGCGAAGCCGCCCGGGACGACCTGTGTCAGCGGGGAGCGCGGCCCGCCAGAGCCTTCGTCCGCTGGGAAATCTCCAGCATGGCCCGGGCGTTGTGGTACGGACACTTCCAGAAGTCGGCCATCGCAAGGTTCGGGATCGGCTCGCCGGACGACGTCACCCGCATGCGCCACTCGCCGCCCGCGGTATCGAGAATGTGCTCCTCGATGAACCTCCACGTCCCCAAGGCCGCGTCCAGGTATCGGTCCTCGCCGGACAGCGCGAAGGCGTTGAGGAACCCCACGACGCCCTCGGCCTGAACCCACCAGTGCTTGTCGGTGTCGACGTGATCGCCCGACGCCTCGTAGTAGATCCCGCCACAGTCGGCGTCGACCCCCCACTCGAGCACCGCGGCGGCCATACGAACGGCCGCCCGCTCGGACCTCGCGATGAGCGCCTGATCGCCGAGCACGTGTGCCGCCTCGCAGAGCAGCCAGCTCGCCTCGATGTCGTGGCCGGGCGAGACCACCGCCGACATCGGCCGCCATCGCTCGTCGTGGAACAGAATCAGGCGCCCCGTCGCGGGGTCGACGATCTGGTCCAGCGTTATCTCGATGAGCCCCCGCAGGCGCTCTCGAACCCGCTCCTCGCCCGACGCCGGCGCCAGGCACGTATAAGCCTCCAGAAGGTGCAGGTGCGTATTCATCGAGAACGGGGCGTTCATGTCCCGGTCGGATAGGCGGATGTCCTCGATGGGCTGCCAGTCGCGGCCGCGCGCCTCCCAGTAGCCACCGCTGCGGCAATCCTGCGCGTTGGTCTCGATGAGTTCGAATAGCCGCATCGCGCGGTCGAGCGCCTCCGGGACGCCGGTCGCCCGGTAGTACTCGGCCAGACCGTAGATCCCAAACGCCTGCCCGTAGGTCTGCTTCCTGCCCTTGAGCATCGACCCGTCGGGGTTGACTTCCCAGTAGAGGCCGCCGAACTCCGCGTCCCAGAGCGGCCCGGTCACGAACGCGAACGCACGATCCGCCACGGCCCGGTATGGACCGTCGGGGTAGCGGCGCAGCGCGGCCGAGAACGTCCACAGGATGCGCGCGTTGAGTACGCCGCCCTTGCCGGCGTTCGGGTCCGGCCGGCCGTCGGCGTCGATCGTCCCGAAGAAGCCGCCCCGCTCTTCGTCGACGGCGCGGGTCATCCAGAACGGCAGAATCCGCTCACGGAGTTCGGCTTCGGCGGCGCGTGCCAGGTAAGTGAGTTTGTCTGCGGTGGTCATCCGGAAATGCTAGCGGGCGCGCACGTGCACTGTGGTACGTATCGACCGCGGCCCCGCTCCCAGCTACTCGGCGATACGGACGTAGAAGATCGCGTCGAGGGGCTCGCCGTTGCGGTCCAGGTCCCACGCGCGGCGAATCCCCTCCCGCACGAAACCCGAACGCTCCGCTACGCGGCCGGAGGCGTCGTTGTCCACGTCCGTATAGACCTCGAGGCGAATGGCGTCCGTTGTGGCAAGCGTCCACTCCGTGATCAGCCGGAGGGCCCGCGTGGCGGCACCGCGGCTGCGTGCCTGCGGCGCCAGCCAGTACCCAAACGAGGCACGGTGGCCGTCCAGTGCAAAACGGGACATGGAGCCGAGCACTTCGCCGGTGGCCGCGTCGGTGATCGCGAAACCGGCGCCGCGACCGGTCTCCCAATCTTCCGTGCACGCGGCCACGAACCACTCAGCGCTCTCAATCGTGTACGGCTGAGGGACGTGGGTGTGGGCCTGAATCGCGGCGTCCTGGCACGCGGCGAAGACGGCGGGCACGTCGTCGGGCCGCCAGGGGCGCAGCGTCACCACGCCGTCCGTGAGTAAAGCCGCGCCCGGTGCATCCATGTTTCTCCCTCAGGGACCACGTTTGGATGCAGAGGCTAGCATCAGCGCCATGAGGTTCGACCTGGTTCGCGAGAGAGTGACGGCCCTTCCGCGCGATCTGCCTGCCGCGCCCGCGATTCTCACGCCGATCCGGCTCGACTCGCCCGAGGAATTGATGGCGCCTGGGGGCGACCGCCGCGGGCGTCCGGCTGCGGTCCTCGTCCTTCTCTTCCCCGACGATGAGGGCCAGGCCCGCGTACTCCTCACGGCCCGGACCGCGCACATCAGCACGCACGCCGGCGAGGTCAGTTTTCCCGGCGGCTCCGCCGACGAGGGCGACGCGGACCCGATAGCTACGGCAACTCGCGAGGCGGTCGAGGAAGTCGGCCTGGATCCGGCGGCCTGCGGTCTGCGGGTGACCGGCGGCCTCGAGGTATTCGCGCTGACGGTGTCCGGGTACCGGATAGTGCCGGTCGTGGCGCTCGCCGAACGACGGCCTGTATGCCATCCGGCGCCGGACGAGGTGGCGCGGATCATTGAGGCGCCGGTCGACGCGTTCCTGCCGGACGCGCCGGTCGAGCTGGAGGGCCGCGTGATCAGGGAGCGGCTCATCAGGTACGGCGTCTACCCCGTGGAGGGCGAGCGCGTTTGGGGCGCCACCGCCCGGATGCTCGGTCAGCTGGGCGCGGCGCTGGCGGCCCTACCCGCGGCGGCCGTACCCGCGGCGGCCGAACCCGCGGCGGCCGAGACCTCGGGCGTCTCCGCCGTCATCCGAATGGCCACTCCCGCGGACGACGACGCGATCGGCGCCTTTCTCGCAGCCATGGCCCCCGAACTCGCCCATGCCCTGCCGCCGGCGTCCGAACTGCTGCTCGCCGATCTCGGCGGGCAGATCGTGGGTCTCGCGAGCTGGGCTCCGTGGGATCGGGATCGAACGGATGCCGACCCGTGCGGTTTCGACGGCCTCAGCCTCCACACCGACGACCGGCCCGCCGAGCTCACGCTCCTTGCCGTGGCGCCGCATCTCCGTGGCCGTGGCATCGGACGCGGCCTGACCCTGGCAACCGCGGGAGCCGCTCGTGCCGCGGACTGCACGCGGCTGCTGGCGTGGACGCTCTCGGACGGAGCGATTCACCGGTCATCGATCGCGACGCGGGCCTTCTTCCGCTCCAACGGTTTCACCGACCTCAGCGTGGACAGGCGCGTTCAGGCGCGCGGCGAGGACCGGCTGCTTCTGACTCTCCCGCTCGGCTGACCGGGTAACCTACCAGGGCTCGCCTTCCGGCGATGATCGATCGGACGGCGGATCGCCCGGCGGCGTCGGG
Source organism: Chloroflexota bacterium (assembly GCA_003153755.1). GTDB lineage: Bacteria > Chloroflexota > Limnocylindria > Limnocylindrales > CSP1-4 > Fen-1039. The sequence continues at coordinate 4,010 of PMBG01000019.1, forward strand.
GCAAGGCCGCCGACCGGTTTGCCTTCGACGGTCGCGGTGCGCTCTGCCGAGCGGTCGGCTCCGCCTTCGAGCTGTGCCGCCGGCGTCTCCGACGGCAGCCCCGCAGGCGGTTCCGAGCCAACCGGAAACTCGACGACGATTGCCCGCATCGGCGTGATCTCGGTCCACGCGGCGTGAGGGACGTTAGGCGGCCACAGGACCGCGTCCCCGGCGGAAACGCGTGCCCGCTCGTCGCCCACCGCCACCCATCCTCCGCCCTCGATGACGAGCAGGTACGTCAGGTTCGGGTTCGAGTGCGGTGAGATGGCTCCGTGCGGACGCAGCGCCAGCTCGGCGATGGTTCCGTGATCATCGCCGTGGATCGGCTGAGCTTCCACGCCCCGCGTTCCCGGAGGTCCGTCGGGTCGCCGATGGCCGGTCCCGAAACGCCGGATTTCCATTGCCGGCCCTTCAGTTCGGGCCTGCCCGAACTACGCCACCGTTACTTGCGGCGGCGCTTCGGCTTGGCGATCGCGCGAGCGCGCGCCGGAGCTTCCGCGTGCGCCTTTGCCCGGGCGAAGTAGCGCTGGCGTGCGAGACGCTCCTCGTAAGCGGCGAGCAGCGGCGGGAAATGGATGAAGCGGATCCAGATGAACAGCCCCGCCCCGATCAGCATCGTGGGAAGGACGAAGAGGAAGTCGAAGTCGAAGACCACGTACATCAGCAGGAGCGAGAACGTGCCGACCGATGTCCACATCAGCCACTCGTTCAGGTCCAGGAAGACCGAATAGTTGTGAAGCCGCCGGCTCTGGAAGTTGTAGAACAGGACCGCCACGATCAGCAGGGCAAAGGAGATCTGCCAGACCGGGTTCCAAAGCAACGGAAAGGTGCCGTTATTGAAGCCGGACAGCAGGACATTGATCTGGTTCCACGGGCCGTTCACGCGGACCCTCCGAGTGTTCGATCTGTTGACGGTCTATGCGACCTGGACGTGCGCTCGAAGGCGACGGGCCACGCCTGAACGTGGCTTGGGGCAGGGTCTCGACGCGTGCCGAGACGCCCGCCGCCGAGCGTGCACCTTGCGCGCCTGCGATTTGCGTTTACGGAGTATGCCACGACCGAGAGTTATACTCGATCCGATCTGAGCAACGCGGGTCTTTCTGCAGGGAGGTTGACCTGGTGCGAGCCTTGCTCTCGGTGGCGAGCCGCCAGGGCATCGGCCCATTTGCACGCGATCTCCTGGCGCTCGGTGTCGAGGTCTACGCGACCGACGGAACCCGCGACGCGCTCGCTTCGGAAGGCATCGAGGTTCGCCCCGTGGCGGATCTCACCGGCACCGAACCCCTCGTGGGCGGCCAGGTCAAGACCCTCCACCCGGCGATCTACGCAGGAATACTTGCCAGGCGCGACCGGCCGGAGCAGCTTGCCGAACTCGAGGCCCAGAAGATCGGCCTGATCGACATCGTCGCGGTGAACGTAAGCCAGTTCGCCCCCCAGGTGGGCGAGCGGCTGGTCCCAATCGACGAAGCTCTCGAGATGATCGACATCGGCGGCGCCGCCTTGCTCGCCGCCGCCGCCCGCAACTTCGCCGGCGTTGCCGCGGTGGCTAATCCCGCGCGCTACCTCCAGGTCATCGCCGAGATCCGTCAGCTCGGTACTGTGTCCGTGGAGCTCCGCCAGCGGCTCGCGGCCGAGGCGTACGGGATCGTGGCCGCTTACCACGCTGAGATCGCCGCCTATCTCTCCAATATCGCCGGCGACATGTTCCCCACCCGTCTCGCGATGGTTCTCGAGAAGGTGGACGACCTCCGCTACGGCGAGAACCCCAACCAGCACGCCGCGTTCTACCGCGAGACCACGCATCGCGCCGGGACGCTCGCGGATGCCCGCCTGGTGCAGGGCGCGCGCCCCACGTTCAACGACTTGCACGATCTCGACGCCGCCTACGCGATCGCGATGGACTTCACCGCGCCCACGGTGACCATCGTCAAGCACACCGATCCGGTGGGCATCGCCTCCGCCGACGAACTCGTGGAAGCGTGCCGCCGCGCCCTCGAGACGGACTCGGTCTCGTGCTTCGGCGGCATCGTGGGCGTCAACCGCGAACTCGACGGGGCCACGGCGCGCGAGATCGCCGGCAACTCATTCGAAGCCGTGATCGCGCCTGCCTTCAGCCGTTCCGCCATCGGGATCCTGGCCCAGAAGCCGCAGATCGCTCTTCTGGAAGTGCCGCCGGATCCAACAGAAGGGCCACGCGACTACGGCATCGCCAACCTGGATTTCAAACGCATCGCCGGCGGGTTGCTCGTAGAGACAAAGGACGAGTTGGGCCTGGACAAGACGCAGCTCCAGGTCGTTACCAAGCGGCGCCCGACCCTGGAAGAACTGACCGACCTGCTGTTCGCGTGGCGCTCCGTCCGCCATGTCCGCTCCAACTCGATCGTTCTGGCACGCGGCGCGGCTACTGTGGGCATCGGAGCCGCCCAGGCGAGCCGCCAGATGGCCGTGGAGATCGCGCTGCGGCGAGCCGGCGACCGGGCCAAGCTCGCGGTGATGGCCAGCGACGCCTACTTCCCGTTCCCGGACGGCATCCAGCTCGCGGCGCAGTCGGGCGTCACGGCGATCATCCAGCCGGGCGGCTCGATCCGCGACGAGATGGCGATCGAGGTCGCCGACCGGCACCACCTGGCGATGGTTTTCACGGGGCGGCGGCACTTCCGGCACTGAGCGGTGCCGTCATCAGGTTCCCGCCCGATGTCCAGTACAGCGTCTCCGACCCATCCGACGCCTTCACCACGAACAGCGCGGTGACGCTGTCCAGCGCTGCCGGAGCCCGATACGCCGCGACGAACGCGCCGTCGATCTTGCGCATCACCACAACTTGGTGGTTGGCACGATCGTAGGCGTAGAGGTTGCCCCTGTCCTGAGTGGGCTCGTCAGCAGTGAGGTGCGTGAAGTACGGGGCGATGGCGGGCGCATAGCCTGCCGCCGCCGTCCAGACGCTCGACGCCTGACCCCCGTCGTAGCGGACGAGCCGGCCACCATCCACCAGGTAGATCCAGCCGTCGACATACATATCGTCCACGGTGCTGACGTCCCTCGCCACCCTCAGGTAGCCGGTCCGCGCCTCCGCGGGGTAGCAAGCTCCATCGGCCTCGGGTTGGTACCTGATGATCTGCCGCGCTGCGGGCACGATCACGTACAGGTTGTACTGCCCGAGTTGGTCGTTCACGACGTAGGTGCCGATACCCCGCAAGCCCAGACCCCAGGTCGCGCTGTCGGGGACGCAGACCTTCTTGAGCACGCCGCGGCCGGTCTTGTCGCCCTGAGCTTCCTGCCACGTCCACAGGTTGTTCTCATCGTCCAGGATCAGCACGTCCCCGCCGCCGGTGGCAAGGAGCACCGGCTTCCCCGGGCGCGAGCCACCGCCCGACACGATGATCGAAATGATCGGAAGCCTCGCCCCGGTCTCCAAATCCACCCGGTAGAAGCTTCTGGTCGTGGAATCGATGACGTAGGCGGCACCTTCGGGCCCCAGGACGGCCGCGGTGAGTTCGTCCGATCCGAACGAAGCGACGACGCGAGCATCCAGGGTCGTTGGATGAGTGGTCGAGGCGGCCGAAGTCGACGCGAGCGGAGAGAGCGCCGGCGCCTGCGAGTGCGACGCCGCCGGCGAGCCGGTCGCCGCGACGTTGCCGCGCAGCAGGAGCGTCGGGCCGAGAACGGCGGCGACCAACCCCAGCACGGCGGCAACGGCGGCGAAACGCACTGCCCCGGATCCGAAAGCAAGCCCCGAACGAACTCGCGGAGCGCTATCGAGTCCGCCCACCGCCCGGCCTGTTTCATGGTTCGGATCGAGCTGGGCCGGAATCAGCGAGTCGAGTGTGTCGAGCTTGCGGCGGAATGCGTCGCGCACTTCGGTCTCGAATGGATCACGGCTGTCGGTGTTCGTCATCGGAGCAACTCCGGGTGGTTGCGCAGCGCCGAGACGGCGCGGGAGGCAAGGGATCGGACGCCGGGCTCGGAGAGGCCCAGGATCCGGCCGATCTCCGCGTCCGTGAGGTCGCATTGGTAGCGCAGCAGCAGGACCTCGCGTTGCCGCGACGTGAGCGCCGACGAGAGCCGGTCGAACCACAGCCAGAACTCGATACGGTCGGACTCGGCTTCGGACGAGGCGTGGGACGCGTGCGCCGCCCCGAGCGGTATCCACCGCAGGAGCCTCTGCCGGCGCTCGCGGTCGATCACGATCCGCCGGGCCACCAGAAGCAGCCATGGGAGCGGCGCGCCGGCCGCGGCACGTCCGGAACGCCAGGCGCGCAGGCCGCGTTCGAACGTCTCGCTCGCCACGTCCTCGGCTTCCTCGACACTCCGGGTCAGGACAAGGCAGTACCGGAAGACGTCACGGTGCAGGCGCGAGTAAACGATCGCGAAGTCGTCCGCCTCGGCACCCACGTCGAGTTGTTCGGTCATTGCCATGATCATGGCCTCGGGCCGGACCTCCTGCTGCGTTCAACAACAAGAACGAGCAGGTCGGGCGATCCGTGCCGCGGGGCTCATAGCCGCGGAGCCTGCGAGGGCGCGGGCGTCCTGCCATATGCCCACCGCGGGGACGCTAAACCCTCGCCGACGGCCCGGATCCTGTCGGATGTTCATGCGGGGGACGTTAGGCGCGCTGCCGATCATGACGGAGCCGACCGCGGCCGCTGATCGAGTCGAGCCGCGCCCGATTCGGCGAACGCGGCACTCGGCGGCCGTCGAATCGGACGTCACGGCGGGCCTGGACGCCTCGAACAGGTGTCAGGGTGCGAGTCGCTCCATTCGTAGTGTTCTCGGGGTGCGAATCTGTCATGAAGGCCGTGCCCGCGAGCGCCTTCGGCAGGGAATGAACGCGTCCGTCGCCCTCCGCGTCCGCCCTGATCCGCAAAGTTTCGGCCGACTCCCCGAAATCGCAGTGATCCACCCGGCGCGAACGAGCGTATGTAATGGTGACAGCCGAACAGATCCTCACGGATCGATCGGTCGGTCGGAGGATAGGGAAACCCGGGAAACCGGGACGAGGGGATGGGGACGTGGTGGGGCGGCAGTCGGCAAGCCCAACAAGCCGAGGAGGAATGCCGCCCACCACGAATTCTCGTTTCCCGCACCCGCCGGCCCAGTCCACTGGAACACATGCAATCTGGAACCGGTCCCCTCGATGCGGCCGGCCGAGCGTGAGGTAGCGAATGCGACCAATCGCACCGAAATGGTCCGGGCTCTCCTTCCGGCGCCCATTCCCCCCTTCGTTGCCTGCTGAGGCACCGCGTGCGGCCGTCTCGCCACGCCGGATCGCGACCGGACACCCTCGCTCATGACCGCCGACGTAGCGGCGAACTACGGCTCCAGAATGTCGCGGGCCCCTGTGATGACGGCTACGGGAGTTCCGGGGCCGGCCGGGCGACCGCTGTTCCGCGCGTGTGCCCCGGATACCATGGCGCTCGTGGACGCGCAGTCGGGCTACGTGCTCGAGGTGGTCCTCGAGAACCAGATGCCGGACTCCGCCGATCGGACGACCTCAGCGCTGTCCGCCCAGAACGCGGCGCGGCATTTCATGACGGGCATCGGCATGAGCACGTACGGCCTCGCGGCATCCGTGGAACTCGTGCAGCAGGCGGGCGTCGCCGCCTATTCCGTCACCTGGAGGACGCGGGACGCGTTGCCAGAGACGAAGTTCCAGGTACTCGTAGCCGCCTCGACCGGCGCGGTATTTGCTTACCTCGACCTGCGCATGGGGATGAAGCTCGTGGCGCCCATCATCGGTCGGACGCGCGCGCTCCAACTGGCAATGGCCTCGGGTGGAACGAACGGGCCGGCCACCTCCACCGACCTATGGGTCAAGTTCGCATCCACTGGAGCTCAGGTTTCGGTGTGGCGGATGTCGTCCGGAGTGGACGTCGAGGTGAACGCCGTCACCGGCGAAACGACCGCGACCCCGCCTTCGCGCTAGACCCAGCGCCGCTAGACCCAGCGGTCCAGGGTCGCATCCCATACGCCAACCGCTCGGACGGCGGACGCACCCTCGAGGGCTTCCTGCCGCGCCCTGGCCTGCTCCACGGACTCGGGCCATCCCGGCGGAACCAGGTCCGGCGCAAGATCCGATAGCGGCGCGAGCACGAACAGCCGATGGCGGGCCTGGGGGTGCGGCACCTCGAGCAGGTTGGCTGCTTTGGCCGGATCCGGCGACCTGCCTTCGTCCGGACGAGTCACGGCGAGCTGCTCGCCGCCGAAGATCAGAACGTCGAGGTCCAGCTCGCGCGGGCCGTACCGGCGTCGCTGCTGCCGGCCGAACTCGCGTTCGAGCGACTTGAGCGCCAGCAGCAACGCGATCGGGCCGCCTGCGGCGCCCGGCCCTGCGGGCAAGTCCAGCGCAACCACCGCGTTGTGGAAATCGGCCTGGTCCGTGACCTCCACCGGGGCGGTGACATACAGCCGGGAGACGCCGGCCTGCGTGGCGCCGGGAAGTCCCGCGAGCGCATGAACGGCGGCCGTCAACGTGGCTCGCGCGTCGCCGACATTCGCACCCAGGCCTATGTACGCCCTGACCGTCCTCATCGCCGCTCCCGATTGTGACCGCATAGTCGCCGGCGCCCGTGGCTCCCGGGCTAGACTCCGTTGATGCGCCCCGTCGCCGTGCTCATTTTCCACGCCTGCGCCCCGAACTATGCAGGCCCGCTCGTTCGCGCGCTTGCAGACGCCCGCTACGAGCTCGCGACCCGGCAACTGGACGCGTTCCTGGCCGCCGGCGCGGACGAGGCCGAGATCCTTGCCGGACCTCCGGACGGCCTGACTTTCGGTGAGCGGCTCCGGGCATCCGCCGTCGGCGAACGGGCCGCGGGCGGCATCGTCATCCTTGGCTCGGGCAGCATTCCGCTGGCGCGCGCGGCCGATTTGCGCCGCTTCATTGAGGTCGCGGCGGGACCGCCCGGCCACGCCCTCGCCAACAACCGCTACTCCGCGGACGTGGTGGCGATCTCCCGGGCGGCGGATCTCGCGGACCTTCCGCCGCTCCCCGCCGACAACGCCCTCCCCCGCTGGCTCGAGGAGAGGGCCGGAGTGGAGGTCGCGGACCTCCGAACACGCTGGCGGCTGGGCGTGGACATCGACACTCCGCTCGATCTCCTCGTGATCGCGACCGCCGGGGGCGGCGCCGCTGCCCGGGACCTGCGAGCGGCGGCGCCACTAATCGGCGAGCGGCTGACGGCGCTGGCAGATGTGATCGGAAACCGCCGTGCCGAACTGCTCGTGGCGGGCCGCGTCTCCGCCACCACGCTCAAATGGCTCGAGAACGGCGTTGCGTGCCGCGTCCGGGCCCTGGTCGAGGAGCGCGGTCTGCGTGCCGCGAGCCACCTCGCGCAGACCGGCCCCACCCACGACGCGGGCAACGCACGGCCGCCCCAGTCCGTGCTCGGCTCCTTGCTCGACCAGCGCGATGGCTCCGACGCGCTCGCAGGCTTGGTTGCCCACCTGGCCGACGCCGCGGTCATCGACACGCGGGTGCTTCTGGCGCATCGCCACGGGGCCGACGAGACGAACTGGCCATCCGCGGAGGACAGGTTCGCGTCGGATCTGCTGCTGCCCAACGGCATCGCCGATCCGTGGCTCTCGGTCGTTACCCGTTCCGCGGCCGCATCTCCGGCCCCGATCCTTCTCGGCGGCCACACGCTCGTCAACGGCGGACTCCGCCTGCTCGCGCAGCGAGCTCGTGCGGGGGCGAGATGACGCCCGCCGGCCGGCCGCCCCGGGGCCGACTCCCGCGGCCTTCCGCGGATCAGGCTGCGCCCGCGCCTTCACCCGGCGACGCCGCCTCGTCCCGGCTGGCCGAGAGGATTCGAGCTGAGATCTCGTCGGCGCCGGATCGCCGGATCACGTTCGCGCGCTTCATGGAACGTGCGCTCTACGAACCCGAGCTCGGCTACTACCGTCGCGCGCCGGACCGGCCCACAGACGCCGGCGACTTCCTGACCGCCCCCGAAACGCACCCGATCTTCGGCTGGACGATCGCCCGCCGCATCGAGGAACTGTGGGGCGAGCTGGGGCGGCCACGCCGATTCGCGCTCGTCGAGTACGGGGCCGGATCCGGGACGCTGGCGCTCTCCGTCCTCGACGGCATGCGCCGCCACGGCGCCACGGACCTGCTCGAGACGATCAGATACGAGCCGATCGAGTCGAACCCGCACAGGCGCGACGACTTGAGACGGCGATTCGTTGCCGGCGGCTTTGCCGGACTGCTGGGTGGTTCGGAGCCCAACGACGGTGCCGGTCCGGCGGCCTCGGATGCGTCCGTTCCCGTGTCCGGCGTTCTCCTTGCCAACGAGTTCCTCGATGCTTTGCCGGTCCACCGGGTCGTGGTTCGTGGCGGAAAGCTCCTCGAGTTGTTCGTGACGTGGCGCGACGCGTTCGTGGAAGCCGTCGCGGAGCCTTCCACGCCGGCGCTCGCCGAGCGCTTCGCGCTCGACGGGATCGATGTCGCCGGACTTGCGGAAGGGCAGGTCGCGGAGATCTGTCTCGGCCTGGAACCGTGGCTGGACGACGCCGCCGGCCGGCTTGCCCGTGGCTTCGCGATCGCCATCGACTACGGCTTCGACGCCACCGAGTTGTACGGCGGGCGCCGCCTCGCCGGGACACTCCTTGGCTACCGCGATCATCGCGTGGTGGAGAACGCACTCGAGCAGCCGGGCGGGACCGACCTCACCGCCCACGTGGATTTCACTGCGGTTCATCGACTCGCCGAACGTCGCGGGTTCCGGACCGTCTCGTCGACAACGCAGTCGGAGTTCCTCGTCGGCGCGGGCCTGGAGTCGGAGTTGCAGGCGCTGCAGGCGTCGCCGGAACTGACGATCGCCGACTACACCCGCGCCAGGTCGGGCATCCTGCGCATGCTCGATCCACGTCACATGGGCAAGTTCCGAGTGCTGACGCTGTCGCGCGGCTGATCCCGACGCGGCAGCGTGACTCCCGATACGGCACCTCCCGTATTGCCGCGAGGCGCCCCGAACCCGCAGTCTGCGTCGGGGAAATCCTGGGGGATCGCGCAAGGGGTCGGGAGCCGAAAGGCAATCCGGCCCCTCGACGCGCCGAGACCCAAGCGAATTCCTCGCATTTCGAAGGTCCCGCGCCAGCGCTACCACTGGCGAGATCGGCCGGAGACAGACGGGCGGCGCGTCACCCCGGCCGCCCGCTCCGGCCGATCGATTCGTTCTGGCGCTTCCCGCCGCTCCATCCCGCCTTCGGTGGGGCGTACGACCGGCGCGATCCGTACCGTGCGCTCCCGCGCCGCGGGTGTGCGGCTTCGGCGGTCACCGATCGGCCCTGCTGCTAGACTGGCCGCACATCGCGTGGGATCGGGCATAGAACCTGGCCCCACGATGGTTCGTGGACGAGCTTTGCGCCCCCAAATCTGCGTTCGCCTAGACGCGGCCGGGGCACGGCTGGAGAACGATGACCGGCGTCTGGTATGTAGTCGGCTTGGCCTTCGCTGGGGTGTCTTTCGTCTTTGGCACGATCGCCCTCGCCTGGGTCATCTCGCACCGCAATCGCGGCGATCGGCACAAGGGCATGCCGTACGAGAGCGGCATCGACACCTACGGCGACACGTGGGGCCGTCTGTCGATCTCGTTCTACGTGTACGCCCTGCTGTTCGTCGCCTTCGACGTAGAGGTCGTCTTCCTGTTCCTCTGGGCGAGCATCTTCCGCGACCTGCTCATGGGCGGCATCGTGAGCATGGGGACCTTTGTGGTGGTACTGCTGCTCGGGCTTGCCTACGCGTGGCGGAAGGGAGTCCTGACGTGGCACTAGATGAGCCGAAGGGCCGGCGTCCGGCATCGGCGTCCGGCTCCAAAGCCACCCCGGCGCTCGTTGCCGCGAAGCCCGGCGACCTTGCCGCCCCGATCGTTGTCCCCAACACGCTCTGGAAGGCGTCCAATCCGCTCGCCTACGACGGCGGCCGCCCGGCGGAAGTCACTCACCTCCGCGAGTACGGTGAGACCGAAGCGGGGCGGGTCGACGACGCTCGCTGGGGCGCGCTCCAGGTTGTGCCTACCACCGCGGACAACATCGTGGACCTGATCCGGACCAACAGCCTGTGGCCGCTGCTGTCGGGCCTGGCCTGCTGCGCTTTCGAGATGATGTCCGCCGCGACGAGCAAGAACGACATGGACCGCTGGGGCATGTTCCCGTTCCGAGCCTCGCCCCGCCAGGCCGACGTCCTGATCGTCGCGGGAACTCTCACGACCAAGATGGCCGGCCCGCTCATCAGACTCTGGGAACAGATGCCCGAACCCAAATGGTGTGTGGCGCTCGGAGATTGCACGGTTTCGGGTGGCCGGTACAAGCGCAGCTACTCGGCCGTTCAGGGTATCGACAGGGTGATGCCCGTGGACGTGTACATCCCGGGCTGCCCGCCGCGGCCCGAGGGTCTCATCTACGGGATGCTCCAGCTCGGCCAGCTCGTCAAGGACCGCCGCGGAAAGTGGGACGAGCGCGAAATCGGGCCTACTGTCCCGGACGAGATCTAGCCGATGGATCGCAGCCTCAAGACCCGACTCGACGCGCGCCTGGGTGCGTTGCTGCGCGAGCCGGTCTACCAGCGCAACGACGAGACCGAGATCCGCGTGGACCCCGGAAACGTGCCGGAGGTCCTGACGATCCTCCACGACGCCGTCGACCTCCGCTTCGAGATCCTGGCCGATCTGGCGGGCGTGGACACCGGCGAAGTGATGCAGGTCGTGTACCACCTGTGGAGCCCCAAGTCGTCCGATTGGCTGCGCGTCATCGCCGACGGCCTGTCTCGCGAGGACCCGCGCGCGCCATCGGCAACGTTCCTCTGGACCGGCGCCGAGTGGCTCGAACGCGAGGCCTACGACATGTTCGGCATCATCTTCGAAGGCAACCGCGACCTGCGCCGCATCTTCATGCCGGCGGACTACACGAGCTTCCCGCTGCGCAAGGACTTCCTCCTCCCCGACGACGCTGCTCGTTCGCCCGGCGCGGGAGTACGCCACGTGGAGCGATCCCAGGCTCCGGCCACGGTCGCCGATGATCCCAGCGCCGGCATCCGCCGCGCCCCGGTGAGCTGAACGATGCCCGAACGACCAGCATCCGCCCGACGCCGGCCCGCCGCGCCCACCGCGCAGACCGCCGACTCGACCGCGAGCTCGGCCGCGGCCCCCGACTCGGCCCAATACGCGTCGCTCGATGACGTGTCATCGGCCCAATACGCGTCGCTCGATGACCCGCGCGTCATGCTCGACCGCGACATCGGCGCCGATCTCTTCGAGCCGATCCCACCGTTCCCCACGACCACCGAGCGGGAGAGTGAGTTCTACTCCCTCCGCGACGGCGAGATGTTCCTCAACCTTGGCCCGCACCATCCGGCCACGCACGGCGTGCTGCGGTTGGTGATGAAACTGTCCGGCGAGCAGATCGTGGACGTGGACCCGGTTCTGGGCTACCTGCATCGCGGCGTCGANNAGAAGATCTGCGAGAACTCGGACTACTACCACGTCATCGATCAGGTCGATCCGCTCGAATACCTGAGCTCGCTTTTCCAGGAGTGGGCTGCCGTCCTGCCGTTCGAGAAGCTGATGGACGTGCAGGTTCCGCGGCGCGCCGAATACATCCGCGTCCTGACCGGCGAGCTGCTGCGCATCTCCAGCCACACGCTGTTCCAGGGCTTCCTCGCTCTGGATCTGGGCGGGCTTGCGCCGATCCTCTACAGCTTCATCGAGCGCGACGAGATTGTGGAGATGCTCGCGTCGCTCACCGGCGCCCGCATGCTCTTCAACTACTACCGGATCGGCGGCGTGAACGGCGACCTNNACCCGGGGCGTGGGCGTCCTGGACCGCGACACCGCCCTTCGCTATGGGGTCACGGGCGGAAATCTGCGAGCATCCGGCGTCCCGTTCGACGTGCGGCGTGCCCATCCGTACAGCATTTATCCAGAGCTCGAGTTCAACATCCCCACCCGNNAACATGCCCGACGGCCCGATCATGGCAAAGCTTCCACGCCTGCTCCGTCCGCGCCCCGGCCGTGCATGGGCTGCCGTGGAGAGTCCGCGCGGGATGCTCGGCACGTACGCGATCAGCGACGGCTCAGATCAGCCGTTCCGCTTCCGCATCCACGACCCAAGCCTGCTCAACCTGGAAGTCGCGAGCACGCTGCTGCCCGGCAACTTGCTCGCGGACACGATGGCCATCGTCTCCTCGCTCGACCCGGTCATGGGCGGTATCGACAAGTGAGAGAGATGCGGCCCGCCCTGTTCTCGTTCCTGAAGGGACTCCCGAGAGGCGCCTGGGATCGAACGACCCTGTGGGACCGCCTGCTGGTGCTCGTCATCGTCCTTCTGGTCGGCGGCGCGGTGACCACGATCCCGGCGCTGATCTTCGGTGGGCCGCCCGCCCTCGATTTCGCAGGCGCGAATCTGCCGTTCTTCCGCTTCCTCGCGGCCGCGACCGGCATCCTCGTCCTCACAATCCCCACGGCCTTCGTGATCATCTACCTGGAGCTCAAGGTAATCGCGCGCATGAACCTGCGTGTGGGGCCAAACCGCGTGGGTCCCTGGGGCGCCGCGATGAGCGTGATCCACGGCCTCAAGGTGCTCACCAAGGAGGACTTCGCGCCGACCGGCGCGGACGTCGGCGTCTTCACCATGGCACCCGTGATCACGTTCCTCGCAAGCGTCATGACGCTGCTCGTGATCCCCTTCGCGCCCGGCATATTCGGGCAGGACCTCAATCTGGGCCTGCTCTACTTCTTCGCGATGGGCGGCCTGACGGTGCTGGGCCTCCTGCTCGCCGGCTGGTCGAGCTTCAACAAGTACTCGATCCTCGGAGGCCTCCGCTCGGCGGCCCAGATCATCAGCTACGAGATCCCGCTCACCCTGTCCGTTGTGGGGATCATCCTGCTGACCGGCACGATGAGCCTGAACCACATCGTCGGCGCGCAGTCCGGCTCCGCGCTCGACTGGTTCGCCTTCAAGCAGCCGCTCGCTCTCGTGATCTTCTTCATCGCCGCCACGGCCGAAGCCAACCGCACGCCGTTCGACATGACCGAGGCCGACTCCGAGATCGTCGCCGGTTTCGCGACCGAGTATTCGGGAATGCGTTTCGGCTTCTTCTTCTTCGCCGAGTANNTTCGGCGGCTGGACCGCTCCGTTCAACTGGCCGTGGGCGATGAACCTCAATGCCTTCAACCCGTACTCGCTCGGATTCTTTGGCTGGGCCGGGGTGATCCTCGTGGGCGGATTCCTTGGAGCGCAGCTGATGGCCGTGCTGATCCGCCTCGTCGGCGGCCGCGACTGGAACTGGTGGGGCGCTATGACGCTGGGCTCCCTGGTCGTCGCGGTACTCGCGATCGGCGCCCTCGGGCTCGCGGCCTTCATCGCCTTCGATTGGGTTCGGGGCCTCACCTGGTTCATGGCGAAGACGTACTTCTTCGTGTTCGTCTTCATCTGGATGCGGGCCACNNTGGAAGTGGCTGCTGCCGGCCGCGCTCCTCAATCTCTTCGTGACGGCGACCGTCATCGTCCTCGTGAATCGGTGATCGAACGATGAGCTTCATCCCCGGTCTGGGCATCGCAAAGGGCATGGGCCTGACGCTCCGGCGCTTCTTCGCGCCNNATGGGCGGCTTCGATACCAGGGGCCGGTTCCACGTCCATTGGGGCGCCGCCGAGCAGTTCGCCGAGAGGCGGGAGGAGTCGGCGCTTCGGCGCTCGGGCCGGCCGGTGCCGGACACGGCATACGAGCACTTCGGCGGCATCGACACGGCACCGGTGGACGCCATCCTCAAGCGCCACGACTACGACCAGAAGATGATCCTCGCCATCCTCGCGGACATCCAGGACGTGTACGGCTACCTGCCCGTGGCCGCCCTCAAGCGAGCGAGCCAGGTTTCCGGCGCGCCCTATGCCCTTCTCTACGGCACGGCCACGTACTACAGCCAGTTCCACTTCGAGAAGCCGGGCCGCACGGTGGCAATCTGCCGCTGCACAACCTGCGCCCTCGCCGGCGCCGGCCGAGTGGCGCGGACGCTCGCCAGAGAACTGCATACGGAGATCGGCCGGCGCCCCACCGCCGGGGGCGTAGCGCTGGAGTCGCTTCACTCGCACATCGCCGGTGCCGCCTCGCCCCTCGTTACCCTCGACGGACGGCCGCACCCCGTGACCGCCGCGAGCGCGGCCGCGTGGGCACGGAGCCTCACGGCGGCCTCCGAGAGCCCCGCGAGCGCCGGAAGGACGGACGCGTGAACCGCGACGCGATCCTGACCGCGCCGGCGCGCTTCCCGCGTCTGCTGCTGCCCGCCGGCGAAGCCGGTCCGGCCACGGACCTGTCCGCGGCCGTCGAGGCCGGCGCGTTTGCCGCGTTGCGCAAGGCGGTCGAGGAGCTACAGCCGCAGGGAGTGCTGGCGGCCGTAGCCGAATCGGGCATGCTGGGGCGGGGCGGCTCCGGACTCACCCTCGGCGACAAGTGGCGTGCCTGTGCGCGTGCCGGTGCCGCCGGCGATGCGCACTACGTCGTCGTCAACGGATATCAGTCGGACCCCGCCGTGCAGACGGACCGCGTCCTGCTGGAGACCAACCCGTTTGCTGTGCTGGAAGGGGCCGCGATTGCGGCCTTTGCCGTGGGAGCCGCCGAGGTGTTGGTCGCCGTTCGAGTCGAGGCCGCCGACGCTATCCGCACGCTGGAGACGGCCATAGAGGCCGCCGAGAAAGCCGGTTACCTCGGCGAAGGAATCCTCGGTTCCACAGTGGATATCCGCGTTTCGGTCAGTCCGCTCCAGGGCAGCTACATGCTCGGCGAGGAGACNNGGCAAGCGCGGCCAGCCGGAGCAGCAGCCGCCCTACACGACCGAGCGCGGTCTCTTCGGCAAGCCGACGCTCGTCCATGGACCGCAGACGCTCGCTGCCGTACCGGTGATTCTCAACGGCGGGATGGATGGGTTCGAGTGGACCGGCCCGCGCGACTTCGCCGGCACGGTGCTGGTCCAGCTCTCCGGCGCGGTGCTACGACCCGGCATCGCCGAAGTCCCCTTCGGCGTGACTCTCAGTGAGATCGTGGACATCGCGGGCGGCCTGCCGCCCTCGCACAGGCTCAAGGCGCTGCTGGTGGGTGGACCGTCGGGTGGAATCCTCCCGCCGGAAGCCATGAGCCTCGTCTACGACCACGAAAACCTCGAGAGGGCCGGGGCGCACATTGGCTCGGGCTCGATCGTTGTAGTGGATCAACACAGCTGCGTCGTGGATCTTGCGGCCGTCCTGACCCGCTTCTGTGCCGACGAAGCGTGCGGGAAGACGATTCCCTGCCGCATCGGGCTCCGCCGCCTCGCTGAGATCGGCTCCCGCATCTGCGAGGGCCAGCCGCGCGGCGACGAAGTCACCCGGCTCTCCGACCTTGCCCACGACGTCGCTGCGAGCGCACTGTGCGCTCACGAGCGACGAGCCACTCTCGCACTCGCGAGCCTCGTCCGGTACTTCCGCGACGAGCTCGACGCCCACATTCTCCGCAACAGCTGCCCGGCCGGGATCTGCCATCCAAAGGCCGATGCCCGGGCCGGAGCGACTTCTTGAGGCGTCCCATGCCCACCATCAAGCCGCCCCGCCGCCCCAGATCAAAGCCCTCCGCCGGAACCGAAACCACGGCGGGAGCCACAGCCACGACTCAGGTGGATGCGCCTTCGACGGCGATCGCCACGCAGGTCACGGCCCCGGCTTCGGCCGCGCTCGACGCCCCGGGCCTCGAGGCGTTCGACGATGCGGAACACGCGCTCGCCAAGGCGCTTCGGCCCACCGGCGCGCAGAAAGCCGTGTGGAATCGCGAAGCCGGCCGTGTCGACTCCCGTCCGGACGCCAAGGCGCCCGTGGACACGGTCTTTCCGCTCGACGACTCGTTCGCGGAAAGGTTGATCACCGCGCAGGCGCCCCAGCGTCCGCTGCGCACGCCCGCGTTCCGACTCGAAGTCGACGGCCGCGTCGTTGAGGGCCTGGTCGGCCAGACCATCCTGGAGGTCTGCCGCGCCAACGGCATCGAGATCCCAACGCTCTGCTACGAGCCCAAGCTCCCCGGCTTCGGTGCGTGCCGCATGTGCGTGGTGGAGGTCGACGGCGAGGCCAACCCACCGATCTCGTGCTCGCGTGCCGCGGAGCCCGGAATGGTGGTCCGCACTCAGACCGAGGAGATCCGTCGCATCCGCCGGACCAATCTCGAGCTGATCTTCAGCGACCACAACGC
>PMBG01000167.1 GCA_003153755.1 Chloroflexota bacterium
GTGTCCTGGCCCTTCTGGAAGCCGATGACCACGATCCGCCGGCCGCCGATGTGGGCAAGGCCCGCAACAATCGCGGAGTCGTCGCCGAAGAGACGATCACCGTGGAGCTCCACGAAATCGTCCGACATGCCCTTGAGGAGTTCGAGAGTGTGTGGCCGCTTGAGGTTCCTGGCCTGCTGCACATGCGCCCAGACCAGGGCCCTGGCGTCCGGTTCGTGGCCGTCCGCGGCGTGCCCGCGACTTAGAAATCGATCAACCACGGGGAGCCTCCCCGCGAGACCCGGCGGCCTCGCCATTGCGTGCGTCGGCGCTGCTGTCGCCGCTCAGGGCCCCGGTAAGGGCGGAGAGGAAGTTGCGCGGGCTGAAGCCGGCGGCCTGTGCGGGCTCCACGACAACACCGGCATTTGCGGGAATGAGGAAGCCGAGCAACGCGATGATCTCGTCGCGCAGCTTGGAGCGAGGCACGATCCGGTCCACGAAGCCGTGGCTGATCCAGAACTCGGCGCGCGCGTAGCCCGCCGGCAGCTCCTCGCCGATCGTGCCACCGGACACTCGGTCGCCGGCGAAGCGGATAAGGGCATTCGGCTCGGCGATGTTCACGTCGCCCACAACGGCGAACGAGGCGAAGACACCGCCCGTCGTGGGGTCGGTCATCAGCGATATGAACGGCAGGCCGGCGGCCTTGACTCGCTCGACAACACTCATCGTCTTGACGAGCTGCATCAGCGAGAAGGTGCCTTCCTGCATCCGGGCGCCGCCGGACGAGGAGACGATGATCAGCGGGATGCGATTCTCGAGTGCGGCTTCGCCGGCCCGGGCGATCTTCTCGCCAACCACGGAGCCCATCGATCCGCCGATGAACCAGAAGTCCATCACCGCGATCGAGACGGGCTTGCCGTCCATCTTGCCGATGCCCCAGATGCACGCGTCACGCAGGCCGGTGGAGAGCTGGGCGGCGATCAGGCGATCCGGATACGCCTTCAGGTCTACGAAGTTGAGGCTGTCGACCGGCGTGAGATCGGAATCGCGCTCCACGAAAGAGCCCTGATCCATCAGCTGCTCGACTCGGATCTTGGACGAGATGCGGAAGTGGTGCCCGCAATTCGGGCAAACGCGCAGCGACTTGTCGAGCTGCTTGTTGAAGAGCATCTCCGCGCAACCCGGGCACTTGGTCCACAGGTCCGGCGGATAGGCATCACGACGTGGGCGGAACGGCAATCGAACCGGCATCAGGACACAACCCCGCGAATTCCGTTGATGACCCCGGACCGACGACCGGAGTGCGAAGAGCGGCCATGAGCCGCCCGCACTGCGCGGCCCATCCGGCCGGAGGCTGGGTGAGAGTAGCGCCAGGCGACGTAAACCGCGCCAAGTGAGATTGCTGCAGAGGCGACGCCCACTCCGACTCCACCCACCAGGTACGGCCGGCGTGGACCGGTAGTCATGTCGGGGAGGCGGCGGAAGGCCGTCACCGGCCAGATGTCTCGGAAGCTCGCGGCGGGAGCGGCAGCCGACCCTTCGGCCTCCGCTTGTCCGGCGGTTCCGGCAGCGGCCAGGCCGCGGAACGTGGCAATGGTACCGGGTTCGGCGGCGGGAGCCGCGTCTCCGGCCGGGAGGCCCGCCTTCATTCGCGCGGCGCCGTTCGCGAGACGCGTCGCGAGCGCTTCCTCGAAGCGGAAGGATGGATGGATGCGAACGAGGCCGTCGCGCAGTTGACGAGCCGCGAGCAGTACGGCCGGATCGAGGTCCATGTCGACGGGCACTTCCTGCGCGCGGCGCTCGTCCGCGGCAATGAGCCCATCGAGATACAACTCCGTACGCCGAGCCTCTCGCGATCCGTTGCCCAGCATCAGTTGAGCTGACCGCGCAGGTCCGCGGCGATCGAGCGCAGGGCGCGGTGTAGAAGCACTCGCACCGCGCCTTCGGAGCGGCCGAGGATCGCGGCGATCTCGGCCGTGGACATCTCATCGACGAAACGCAGGACCACGGCACGGCGCCGGTCCTCCGGAAGGCGCGCGACTGCCTGCCAGGCGGCGGTGCCGGCTTCGCGCGCTGCCGCCGCTTCCACCACATCGTCCGGGGAGTGGATCTCGGCCGCGGCTTCGAGCGAGGACACCGGACGGCGACGATACGTGCGCCGCTCGTTCGCCACCACGTTTCGCGCGATCCTGAACAGCCAGACGCGGAACGTGGATGCGTCCGTCATGTCCGGGGTTTCGGCGGCCGGAATCGCTCCGGGAAGGGGAGCGGCGACCGGCGCCGTGGCCGCGCGTGCCGCGAGGAACGCGTCTACGCGCTCTTCGAACCGGGGCAACCCGGCAAGTGCCTGCATGAAGACGCGTTCGGTTGCGTCCTCGGCGGCATGGTGATCTCGAAGCTCGTAGTAGGCGTAGCTGTACACCTGGGCCAGATACTTTCTGTACAGGGCGTCAAATCGGCTCGGATCGCGCCGCGCTTCCTCGACCAGACCGCGGTCCCGGTCCAATCGGGCGGTACGGGCGCCTTCCTCCGACTTGCTAAACACCGCGCGGCTCAATCCGTTACACCGAAGGCGCGAGAATCGGCGTCGAGGCGGACATGGACCACC
Source organism: Chloroflexota bacterium (assembly GCA_003153755.1). GTDB lineage: Bacteria > Chloroflexota > Limnocylindria > Limnocylindrales > CSP1-4 > Fen-1039. Next base: position 2,588 of record PMBG01000167.1, read on the forward strand.
TCACCGACGAGCAACTCACGCTCCCCCGGCCCGCCGGCGTCCTCGACGAGAAGCGCGCCCGTTGATCCGTCCACTCCCACGGCCCTGACGGACGCGGCGGTCCCGTCGGGCATCTCGATCCGCACGGTGCGGCCGGTCGTGACCTGGCGCTGATGCCAGCCGGCCACGTCGAAGTTGCCCTCCCGCAACGCCAGGACGCGCGGCTCCAGGTGGAGCAGGAACGCCTCCAGCAGCGCCTCGTTACCCACCGTCCGTCCGCGCGAGGCCTCACTGAGGCTGCTCATTACACCGGCAAGTTCGGCCGGAAATCGGTCCCTCGGCCAGTCCGTATTGATTCCTATTCCGACGATCGCCACCGGATCGGCCGTGCCGGCACCGGTGCTCTCGCCCAGGACGCCGGCAACCTTGCCTACTCCGCCCTGGAGGTGCGGCATCTCGACGACTATGTCGTTGGGCCACTTCAGCCTGAGCATGCCGCCCGGAAGCCCCGCCACATCCTCGGCGGCGTCGGCCATCGCCAGCGAGACGATCGCGGCGAGGCGCCACAGCCGATCCGGAGCGAGATACCCGGGCCGGAAGCCCAGGGACAGCAGCAGGGCCGCACCGCCCGGCGCGGTCCAGGTTCGGCCGGAGCGCCCGCGTCCGGCGGTTTGCTCGCCGGCTACGGCCAGACAAACCTCAGGGGTTCCCTCGGCCAGCCAGCCTCGAACCACGTCGTTCGTGGAGGCCACGGACCGGAACCGCTGGTATCGCGAGAGAAACGCGACCCGCGGAAGAAGGGGCGCGCCGTCGCGCATCGTCACTTGCCGGACTTGGCCGCCCCGACGGATCCCTCCACCTCGTCGGCGATTGCCGGTTCCGGCTCCTCGAGCTGGAACGCCTTGTGAAGGGCGCGGACCGCGGTCTCGACCTGATCCTC
>PMBG01000072.1 GCA_003153755.1 Chloroflexota bacterium
GTGACCACGATCAGCAGGCAGGCCGTGAGCGCGTCCACGTAGAAGCCCATGTCGGCGGAGAAACCGCTCGCCGGGATCCACGTCCAGAGCTTGATGGAGGCGCCGTGCTCGCCGCCGAAGCCGAGGCTGTGCGTGAGCGTGCCGATCACCACGATCATCGCGATCGCCCACGAGGCGACGACCGCCCAGATCGCGACCCAGTGGATGTCCTTCTGATACCGGCGGCCCAGGAGTCCCGTGATCGCGAAGCCCCCGAGAGGCAGAAGCGGAATGAGCGGGATCAGGAAGGTCATGAGATGGCCACCCCGCGCCAACTAGCACACGGAAGAGCCGCCTCGGCGGGTCCAGGCCTAGGAGGCGCCGAGCACGCGAGCGCGCGCACCCTGAGCGTGCGTAAGCGAGCGCGCACAGGCGCCAACAACGGCATGGACCGACTGAGGGGCGATTTCAAGGCACTCATTCCCGCATCGAGTCGTATTCGTCGACAAGCGGCGTCTTCTTGTTGCGGAAGATCGCGATGATGATCGCCAGGCCCACCGTGGCCTCCGCGGCCGCCACCGCGATCACCAGAAGCGCGATTACCGCGGCGCCCGTCCGCAGCGTGGGCACGAATGCCCCGAACGCCAGGATCGTCAGGTTCACGGCATTCAGCATCAGTTCGATCGACATCAGCATGCTGATGGCGTTTCGGCGGGCCAGGAACCCAAAGGTTCCGATCGCGAACAGCAGACCCGAGAGGATCAGGTACGAGTCGAGCGAATTGGCCACTACTTGTCCTCCCCGCCGCCGCTGATCTCTCGTCGGGCCAGCAGCACCGCACCGATGACGGCGGCCGTGAGCAGCACGCTCACGACTTCGAACGGCAGAACGTAGTCGCGGAACAGCGCGTGCGCCACGTCCGAGGTCACGGTCCAGAGCCGCGTGGGTGCGGTGGGCCAGGTCGTGGCAAGGACGGTGGCCGTCACGATGACCGCGATGACCACTGCCGCAAGACCCGCCGCCCACGCCTGTGTCTGGAACGCCAGCCTCGCGGGCGCATTCTTGGTCTGCGTCAGCATGATCGCGAAGAGCACGAGCACGCTTATCGCGCCGATGTAGACGAGGACTTGAGTGGCTGCGATCAGGGGATTGCCGAGCATCACGTAGATCCCGGCAAGCGCCGCGAAGGAGACGATCATGGCCAGGCCGCAGCGAATGATGTCCCGCATCGTGACGACCAGAAGTGCGGACACGAGCAGCACGGCGGCCAGGACGACGAACAGCACGTCATCCCAGCGGACGGCGGTCCACGGGATCGTGTCGCCTATCGGCATGACTCGCTTCCCTCCTGGCTGGCCGCCGAGACGGCCGGGGCGGTTTTGCTCACGTTCGCCCGGCCCGGTCACCGGCAAGGGACGGTGGCAGCTCCGGAAGCCGAACCGCCGGCATCTCGATTCTGCCCTGAGCGATGGCGTGCGCAACCCAGTCGCGCTCGCGCTGTATGTACGTGACCTCAGTCTCCTGGTCGATCGCCGCGAGCGCCAGCAAGTCTATCTGCGGATTGCCGCGATCTGTGTGGGCAAGCTCGTTGTCCGCGCCGCCTCGGAGCGCATCGTAAGGGCACGCGTCGACGCAGATGCCGCACAGGATGCAGCGGCTCTCGTCCACGTCGTACTTCTCGAGAACGCGCGGCTTGGGCATCAGCGCGCCGGTTGGGCACGTTTCCGCGCAGCGCCCGCACGAGACGCACGGTGTGTCGTTGAGGCTCATGTCGAGCGGCGTCGTCACGAGGGTGTCGAAGCCGGTCCGCATGAAGTCGTAGCACGCGGCGCCCACGACTTCGGCGCAGACGTTGGCGCAGCGGCCGCAGTCGATGCAGCGTGACGGCTCACGCAGGATGAACGCGTGGCTGTCGTCGCGGATGTAGTCGTGGTTGGCGCCGGTGAAACGGTTCTCGGTCACGCTGCGGAAGCCCGCACCCTGGTCGTTGCCGGGTTCGAGCGTCTTGAGCGTGGTGCCGTACTCGATGCCCAGCCGCCGCAGGTCGCAGTTGCCGAGCGCCTCGCAGGTGCACTGGAGACAGCGCGTCGACTCGGCCATGACCTCGGCCGCGGTATACGGGATTTCGTACTCGATGTAGGTCTTGGACCGTTCCTTGGCCGGCATCGACTTCAGGCGATGGCGCGCTTCCTTGGGCTCGTCCGTGAACGGAACGATCGAGAGGAAGGTGGGCTCCACCTCGGCGAGTGTCTGGCGGTTGCGCAGCTCGGAGAGGTCGTTGCCGCGGAGGAACGCGTCCACGGCATAGGCGCAACGGCGACCCTCGGCGATCGCCTGGACCACGGTCGCGGCACCGATACGGACATCGCCCGTACCGAAGACGCCGGCCCGGCCGGTTTCGAACGTGACGGCATCGGCCTTCAGGCGGTTGCGGACCGCTTCGACGCCTTCGTTGGCGCCGCCGAGCCATGCAAGGGCCGGGCCCTGGCCGATGGCCAGCAGGACGCGGTCGCATTCGATTACGAATTCGGTGCCGGGGGCAGGCTCCGGTCGGCGGCGCCCTGAGGCGTCCGGTGCGCCGGGCTGCATCCGGATGAATTCGATGCCGGTGACCTTGTTGTTCTCGTCGACGATTACGCGAGTCGGCCCGGCCTGGAAGATGGCGCGGCCACCTTCTTCGAGAGCCTCGTGAACTTCGCTCGAGGCCGGCATGTCCTTCATGTCGCGCCGGTAGACGAGCGTTACCTCTTTCGCGCCTTGCCGGAGCGACGTCCGCCAGCAGTCCATGGCCGTGAATCCGCCACCGACCACCACTACGCGGCTCTTCTTGTGTCCGGGATATGGCAGGCCGAGAGTTGCGATCTTGAGGTACTCGAGTCCTTCGATGACGCCCTGGGCGGTCTCATTGGGCACGCCGAGCTTGTTCGTGTCGTAGCAGCCG
>PMBG01000181.1 GCA_003153755.1 Chloroflexota bacterium
TTCTAGCGCTGGACAGACCGGCGTTGTCCTGCCGCACCACTCGGATGTTCTTCGTCGGATGACGCGCGGCAAGGGCCTCGGCAACCTGCTCTGTGTCATCCGGGCTGCCGTCATCGACGATGACGAGCTCCCAATCTGTGAGCGTCTGAGCGACGACGCTCTCGACCGCGTCGGGAAGCAGTTCGGCCTGCTTGTAGCACGGGATGACGATCGAGACGGCCGGGACGTCGCTCCGCTGGGTGAATGTGAACGACAGTTCCTCATGGGCCGCTTTTGCCACGTGGCCTCGGTAGTGAGCCACATCGAGGCGGCGCCCCTTGCCGAATTCCCTCGCGAGCGAATCGGCGCTCAGTTCGGGATGCCCGCCGATGCGGTTTACCCAGCCCACCTGCACGAGATTGGCGGGCACGCTGACGGCGACCGACCGCTCATAGCACGCCAGACGAGGCCGGCGCTTGGCGAAACCGGCGGCCTGGCCCGCGAGGAGATCTTCCAGAGTGTTTGGGTTCCGGTACGGAAGGGTCTCGAGGAGGGGCAGGATGTCGGCGGTCCGGTACAGGGACGATGAAACCTCGAGCGGATAGCCGAAGTCGAAATCCATGCCCGGCCAGTCGTACTTGACAGTGCCCGACTCAGCAGCCTCCATGGCCGGCAGGTTCTGAGGCCTGTCCATCGTGTAGCAGTAGGTCGTGTTGCGTCCGAGCCGGTACGAGAAGCCCACGCACAATGGGTCGCTCGCCAGGCTCGAGATGCCCGTCGCAAGCGACGCGTCCCCCACGAAGATGGTGTCGTCGACCAGGAAGAGCACGTACCTGGAGCCGGCAACGATATCGACCAGGTCACGCTTGAAGTCGCTCTCCCGCCGAAACCGGACGTGCGGATGGTCGAGCGCGACGATTCTGTACTGCGCCGCAAACGACGGGGTTGACGCGGCGTAGAGGACCGTTACGCGAGCCAGGGCCAGATCGCCGACATTGACATCGAGCGATGCCAGCACGGCGTCCAGCTGAAGCGGCCTGTCCTTGCTGAAGACGACGCCGACGACTTGCCGGTCGCTCGGTTCACCCTCGGCCGCGGTGTCCGCCGCGAGTCCGGAATCGTGGGCCACCGTCACTCGCCGGGGTTCGTTTCGGCGGGACGTGCGTCTGGCGATGCCAAGGCAGTGACTCCATTGAGGGGTGTCCAAGGATAGCGCACGAGCGTGCCGCCGAGCCGGCCCGAACCTGCGAGCGGCCCCTTGGGATGCTACCGTTTCCACGCCATGAAACCCGACAGCGGCGTCCGGCCGTACCCCGAGATTGCTGCGCTTGCCGCTCACGTCGCATCCCTTTACGAGCTTTCGACCGTCCTGGATGTCGGGCTCTCCTGGACGAAGGAGATCGGGGTCCTCAAACCCGCGTTGAAGGTCGTGGGGATCGGCCAGTGGGGCTCAGGCTCCGGGCGCCCGAGCTCCGGCTTCCCTTTCCGGACGCTGGTGAACATCGACGAAGATCGCGGATCCGGTCTGATCTCGCGAATCGATCCGTCCGGGAGTCTCGTAGTCGTCACGGGCCCGTCCGGATCGCTCGCCGACGCGGACATGGGGATGGCCGTCATGGACGCTGCCATTCGACGCGCTCCGGTCACGATCGTCGCAACCACGACCCCTGAGACGGTTCTGACCCGTCTCGCCTCGATGGGGTTGCAGCCTTCGTTCGCGGGCCGCACGCGCGCCACGGAGGCGGACGGGGAGCGATCGGCGACGGTCCTGATCGTCGACCAACTCCTGAAGGACCCCGGGAAGGCGCCGAGCGACTTTCGCGCGGTGGCGATCATGACCGCCTACAACGAAGAGGACATCATCGGGCCATCGATCGGCAAGCTCATCGCCGACGGCCTGGGCGTGTATGTGATCGACAACTGGTCCACCGACAGGACCTACGAGATCGTGGAGCGGTTCCGCGGCAAGGGGCTTGTGGGCCTGGAGCGCTTTCCCGACGCTCCCTCCGCTCAATATGAGTGGCGATCGCTGCTGCGGCGCGTGGAGGTGGTGGCGCCCGGCATCGAGGCCGATTGGTGCGTTCACCACGATGCCGACGAACGCCGCTCCGGACCCTGGGATGGCGTGGGGCTGCGGGACGCCTTATGGAGGGTTGATCGGGCGGGCTTTTCGGCCGTGGACCACGTGGTCCTCAACTTCCGACCGACCGACAACGAGTTCCAGCCCGGCGGCGACTTCGAATCCCACTTTCGGCACTTCGAGTTCGGCCGCAGCCCGGGCCTGCTCTTGCAGATCAAGGCGTGGAAGAACACAGGGCCGGTGGACCTCGCCGGCAGTGGCGGCCACGAAGCCGTCTTCCGCGGTCGACGCGTGTTCCCGTACAGATTCGAGCTCAAACACTACCCGATACGGTCCCAGTCTCATGGCGAATTGAAGGTGTTCCGGGATCGAGTCGCGCGCTGGGATCCCAGAGAACGGGCGCTCGGCTGGCATGAGCACTACAACGACGTTCAGCCGCAGCAGTCCTTCCTGCGCGACATCGGGGAGTTGATCGAGGATCGAGGGGCGGAAACGCGGACTCGCTTCCTCCCGGAGATGCTTACGGGAGCCGGCCTGGCCGATCGATCGGTGCCGGCATGGGCGCTGGGCGGGTGGACCGGGCGCACCGTCTACCTTTCGATGTCCAGGCTTGTTCGAAGCCGTGCCTACGACCGTCTTCGAACGTTTCCACTATTCCAGGTAGAGGTAATCAAGAAGCTGCGACGCCGACTTCGACGGCGGCTCGCGGNNAGAAGGCATGGGTGAAGCGCCTGTGGGCAATGGGGTTGTCGTCGTAACCGGTGGGTGCGGCTTCATCGGGAGCCATCTGGTTCGCCGCCTGCATGCCGAAGGCAGGCGGGTGACCGTGCTTGACGATCTCTCCAACGGCGACGCCTCGCTGCTCCCGTCCGGGGTGACCTTTCGGCTCGGAGATGTGTCCGAACCGGAATTCGTTGGCTCGGCGCTCGACGACGCTACCGTTGTCTACCATCTCGCGGCGATCGCGTCGGTCCAGCGTTCCAACGAGAACTGGCTGGCAGGCCACCTGGCCAACAGTGCCGCGACCGTGGCCGTGATGGAGGCGATGCG
>PMBG01000196.1 GCA_003153755.1 Chloroflexota bacterium
TTCTTGTAGATCGGGATCTGATCTGCCGGGAAATGCTCGAGATCGACATGTGGCAGGTCGAAGTAGCCGGCATGTTGTTCCAGCACGCCCGTCTGCTCATCCCGAGGAATCCTCATCTTCGCGGCCATGCGAGCCCATCCTTCGGGCTCCTCGGGCTTGAGGTCGGTTCTTTCGATCGCCTCTCGGTACAGGTCTGGAGCCGCGGTCCGCATCTCGTCCAGNNATCATGTGGAACTCGTCGGGCCCCATGACGCCGTAGAAGCCGAAGTCGCCCTTCGATGGGCTCCATCCACCCGCGCTCGCCAGGTAGCGCGAGATCTGCAGCAGCATCTCGATGCCTTCGCGATACAGGAACTCCTTGTCGCGAAGAATCATGTGGTGGTGCCAGATGGCGTAAGCAACCGCGACATCCGAGTGGATTTCGAGGTCAACGTGCTGCCAGGTCCCGGAGTCTTCCGTCCCGGTGATCGAGGCGAACGGGAAGCGCGCGCCCTCGCAGTCGAGCTGCTTTGCCCTCACCTTGGCCTGCTCGAGCCGGTGGTATCGGTACAGCAGGAGGTTTCGCGCGGCGGCCGGGTTTATGAACATCATCATCCGGTGCGAGTAGATCTCGCTGTCCCAGAAGACCCAGCCGAAATACACCTCTCCGGTCATGCCCTTGCAGAGGGCGTTGAGATCCGGATCCTCGCCGTGGTACGACTGGTATGTCTGGAAGCTCGAGAATCGCAAACCCTGAAGCACACTCGGATCGCCATCGATCTCGATGTCCATCACGTTCCAGATGCCGGCCCAGAAATCGACGTGCTCCCTCATCAGGCTGTCGTATGACGCGCCCGCATGGCGGCTCATCAATTCGACGCCGCGACCCCACAGGAGCTCGACGTCGGCCGTCCTGGCCCAGTCGTTCACGACGATCCTCTCGATCGTCGTGGCCACGCCCTGCTTGAGTGCCAGCGGGAAATTGACGCCGATGAACTTGGCGTCTTCCATTGGTGAGGTCTGGATCGGCTGATCGGCGCGCACGAAGAAGCCGGAGAACAGCTGATGGCCGCTTCGAAGCGTTTCCGCCTGGATCGCCCACCCGCCGGCGACCGCCCTCCTTCGCAGGCACCTCCAGAAGTTGATGATCTCGCCGGATTGCGAGCCGCTGCCGGTCTGATCCCATCCGGCGCCGATCTCGTAGTGAGTGTTGAAGTCAAGGCCGACGCGGACCTCGACCGTACCGGAGAAGTCGAGAGGCTCCAGGACGATCCGCTGGCAGCCGAGACGGGTGGACGCCATGTCCGTAAAGCGCTCGAAGGAGACCTTCAGACGCTTGCCACTCGCCGTCTTCCACACGAAGTCGCGGTTGAGCACGCCCCGCCGCATGTCCAGCTTGCGCGTGAAGTCATCGAAGTCGGACTTCGCGAGATCCAGTTGCTCGCCATCGACCCACAGGCGCGTGTACAGCCAATCCACGGCGTTCAACATGGCCGCGCCTTGGGTGACGAAGCCCTTGAACAGCTGGTCGTGGCAGATATCCATCATTTCGTACAAATGATTGAAGTAGCTGCCCAGCAGGTGGTCGCCGCTGTAGCCTTCCTCGAAATAGCCGCGCACGCCCATGAACTCGTTCGCCACCGAGAACATGGACTCCGAGACTCGTTGGTAGGCCGGGTCGAAGCCCTCTTCCACGATCGTCCAGGGATCGCCGTGGAAGTAGTTGATTGGTGTCTTAGGCATGTGCATGATTGGGCTCCGGCAGGGTTGTGGCGATCGAGGAGGCGGCTGGATCCGGGCTGCGATTCGCGAAGGACCGGCTAGCGGGGGATGCTGGCGCTCATACGCTCAAGCACATCGGCCAGGGTTCCGTCAAAGGGCCCTGCCTTCTCCATCTTGAGAGACACCAGCGCGGCTGCGAACTTGAGCGACTCGCCGGGATCGTGGTCGAGGCGGCGGGCCATGTACGCGGCGAAAGTCGTGTCTCCACGCCCCGTCCTGCCCACGACACTTCGATTGGAGAACGGTTCCCAGTATGTTGTCCCGTCCACACGGGCCAGCACGCCGTCCGCCCTCGTAATCACAGTCTCCGGGCTCCCCCACTCCTCGAACACGATTGCCGCCCGCTCCAGGTCGTCGGTCCCCGTAAGGACTTTGGCCTCGACCACGTCGAGCTTGACCATGTCCAGTAGTCGAACGAACTCGGCCTTGTCGGTAACATCGCCGAACGAGACGCTGCGCGTGACAGGATCGACCTGGCGCACGAAGCTCTGCATGTCGGCGGACAGTCGGTATCCACGGGCCTTCATGGCCCGAACGAAACTCAGGTCGAACTCCTGATCGGTGATGCCGGCCAGATGTACCTGACGCACGTCCAGCGCGGGTATGTCCGACGCGGCGAACAAGCCGGCGTTGGCCAGCTGGAACATCTGGCGGTCGTCCACGTCCGCGCTGGGGTGGACGACCCGCATGAATGTGGTTACTTCGGCGGGGATCACGTGGACCGCGATCCCGCACCGCCGCATCGGCTCAAGGATTTCCTCATCCTTGAGCGCCATCCTGGTCACGACCGTAACGTCCGTGCCTATTCGCGCGGCCGCCAGGGCCCCGCACAACACGGCGCTTCCGGGGGCCACGCGAGGTGAGCCCCCGAAGGGGATCACCTCGTCGAGACACATGTGCCCGATGAAGGCAAGATCGGCCGTGGTATCGGACCCGGTGGCCCCGCCACGCTGGATCTCCATCAGGGCACCACTATCCCTTCACCGCTCCTGCCGAGACGCCGGACAGGATCCATCGCTGCGCGACGGCGTATACGAGGATCACAGGCAGGATCGTCAGCACGATATCGGCGGAAACCAGGCTCCAATCCGATGCGTACGTCCCGAAGAAGTTGTAGACCGCGAGGGTCATCGGCCAACTGCCCGTGCTGTTCAGGAAGTACAGCGGCATCAGGAACTCGTTCCAGATGTTGAGGACGCTGAGGATCCCGCAGGTCACCAGCACCGGAGTCAGCATCGGAAGGATGATCGAACGGAATGTCCGAAACGGCGAGCAGCCGTCGAGGAAGGCCGCCTCGTCCAGCTCCTTCGGTAGCGAGTCTATGAACGCGTAGATAAGGAAGACGCTGAACGGAATCTGCGTTGCCGCGTACAGCAGGATCATGCCGATCTGCGTGTCGATCAGGTGGGTGACCTGCATCACTTTCATCAGGGTCACGAAGTTGGTAGGGACCGCGATCCCCATGATCAACAGCAAGTAGATGATCTGGTGCCGCCTGGTCCGCTGGCGTGCCAGGACATAGGCGGCTAGCGCCGCAAGAAAGACCGCGAGCACGGTGCCGCCAAACGAGTAGAGGACGCTGTTGAAGAAGGCGGTCGCGAGCTTGCCGTGGTCGATGACCGTTCCGAAATTGCCCCACTGGGGGTTGAGCGGCAACTCGACGCCCATCGAGCTGGCTTCGGGCTGGGTCTTCAGTGCGTTCACGAACAGGACGTAGATGGGCACGACGGCGATGAGGCTCGCGCCGCCGGCGCTGACGTTGAGGACCATGGTGCGGAGCGATCGGATTGGGTTCACGGTCAGTTGCCCTCGCCGCGCTGCATGACGCGGATCACGACGAAGCCCAGCAGGACCATCACTCCGAAGAACAACGTGGACAACGCCGTTGCCACTCCGTACAGGCCGCGCGTGAAGCTATCGAAGACCATCGTGTACACCGTGGAGGTTCCGTACTGGCCGTTCGTTAGGACGAAGACCATGTCGAACACCCGCAGGCCGTACAGGACGTTGAGTACCGTTGTGACGGCCAGGACCGGCATCAGCAAGGGCACCGTTATGTATCGGAACGTCTGGAGTCTGCCGGCGCCGTCGATCGAGGCCGCCTCGTAATACTCGCGCGGGATCGCCAGCAGGCCTGCGATGAGGATGACCATGATGTAGCCGACGCCGCGCCAGGTGTCGACACCGACGACGGTCCAGAAGGTCAGCCCTACGTCGGTGAGCCACTGCTGGGCCAGGCCGCCAAGGCCGATGAGCTGGAGAGTCGAGTTCAGCAGGCCCGACTGAGGGTCCAGGATGGACTTGAAGACGATGCCGACGACCAGGATGGGGAGAACCGCCGGAAGGTAGATGAGCGCGCGGAATAGATACGCGAGGCGCTTCACGCCATCGGTGAGCAAGATCGCCAGGCCGAGCGCGATCCCGGTCTTGAGGATGGTCGTCGCGATCGTGAACAAGATCGTGTGCTGGATCGCGCTGACATAGTCGCCATTTGGGTCGAGGACCGTGGCGAAGTTGTCCAGGCCAACCCAGTTGATGTCATTCGAGTAGGCGTTCCAGTCGGTGAACGCGAGACCGAGGCCCAGCACGCTTGGCAGGAGCACGAAGATCCCAAACAACAGTAGTGCGCCGCCGGCGAACCGCGTCGGATAGGCTTTCTTGTTCATAGCTCACTCATCTGATGGCCCGCCCGCTCGAGTCGCAGTTGCGGCGGGGGCGAGTCCTGAGACTCGCCCCCGTCGTTCCTAGCCCTGAACTTGCTGGCGGCTACTTGGACCAGGCGGCGTCTTTCGCGGCCTTGGCCAGTGTGGTGCGACCCGCGTCGATGCTCTTCAGCATGTCAGCGGCGGTCTTCTGACCGGTGAACATGTTGACCATCCACTTGCCCATGTCCATCCACTGAGGATTGACATAGGCGACGCCGTCCTGGAGGACGAGGGTCTTGGCCTGGGTGTAGGTCTTGAAGAAGTCGGCCTGGCTGGCGTCCCACTTCGCAGTCACGCCGGTGAAGGGCAGCGTCTGGAAGTCAGGAGTGTTGTCGATGAGCCACTGAAGGTTCTCGGGCTGCATCATGAAGTCGAGCCACTTCTTGGCCTCGGCAATGTGCGAGCTCTTGCTGGAGATCATCCACGACGGGCCGGCCGGGTGGGTTGGCTGCAGCTGGTTGTCGAGGAGCGGGATCGGGAAGTAGCCGAAGCTGGTGGCCTTGAGGTTCGGGTAGGCGGCCGCGATCTGAGATCCCCGAGAGAGCTCGGAGAGGGTCATCGCATATGTTCCGGTCGACATCGCCTTGGACGTGTCGGCTTCCTTGTCGGACAGGGCGTTCTTGCCGAAGTAGCCCTTCTTGTACAGGTCGTTGAGCTGGGTCAGGGCCTTCTCCATGGTCGCGTCGCCGGCGAAGGTCGCCGTGTTCGCGTTGAGCTTGGCCGTGACACCGGGCTCCAGCGCCTCGATCTGAGCTCCGACGGACGGGAACCAGAGCACCTGGTGCCAGCCGTCCGAGATGGGCTCGTAGACCGGGGTGACTCCGTTTGTCTTGAGGGTTTCGCAGACCTTCTCGAATTCGTCGAACGTCTTCGGAACGCTCAGGTTGTACTTCGTGAAGATGTCCTTGTTGTAGGTCATGACCCAGTAGTTGGCCGCGACCACGTCCCAGACCTCGGCGCCGTAGAGCTTGCCGTCAAGGGTGGACTGATCGGCGACGACAGGATCGATTCGAGAGACCCAGGACTCCTTGCTCAGGTCGACGGCGTTGTTGGCCGCGTCGTACTGGAGCTTCATGTCCGACTTCCCGGCCTGGCCGAGGAAGAGATCGATGCCCTGTCCGGAGTTGAGCTTGGTCTTGAGGACGTCGAAGTACTGGCCGGACGGGATGATCTGGAAGTCGATATGGATGCCCGTCTGCTCCTCGAACCGTCCGGCGAGGACCTGCTCAGAGGACTTGATCCAGTCTTGGCTCGCCATCACTTCGATGGTGACCTTTTCCTTGGCCGTCGTTGGTGCTGGGGTTACCGCCGCGGGCGTCGAGTTCGCGCCGGCCGAGGCCGGTGCTGCGGTTGGGGTCCCGGTGGCGGCGCTATTGGAACACCCGGCAAAGGCCAGGACCGCCAACAGAGTCAGGACTCGCTTCATTGCTTCCAACTCCTCCAATTCCCGATTTGAGACCACGTGAGATAGGCAATACGGATTCCGTCAACCCCCGGAGTTTGGTCCTATCGCATACGCTCCTCTACGTGACGGTTGGGGGTCGTTCGCGCGTCGTAAAGCCTTGGCCGTCCCGGGCGGCAAGCGAGTCCTGACGTCGACCCCGGCGCGGACTTCAACGCATCCCTTCGGCCAACACGGACGATCCCTTCAGCGGTCCTCTCGACAACATCGCGGCAGAGCCCCGCCTCCCGGCGGTCCTTGAGCAGCCCTGCCCTTGCTCCTGGAACCGGGACGCATGCCGCCTACGATGCCGGAGCGTAATCATTGCCGGTAACATTACCGGTGCGCACATATTAGACATCTGCGCGTGCGAGTCAACAGGGATTTCGACAGCCCAAGTCCTGATGCAGCAGGAGGAGGCACGATCGAGATACGCCTGCTCCTGAAGGAGTCGGTGCGGGTCGGACGAGGACGAGGCTGTGGGTATCGCGGGCCCGGTCCCGGTCTGTATCGCGAAGCGATCCGGGATTCATCCGGCGAGGTCAGCCTCAAGTGGGCCGTCCGGCGCCGGGATCGGGACCTCGCCGCCGATCTGGCCGTGTCCGAGCCGCCTACCGACGCGGAGACGAAGGCCATCGCCGGCCATCGACGCAAAGGGCCGGCTCATCAAAGGCCACGTATAGATGAGGCTCCGCAACGTTCCGTTCGTTGCCAGGAGCCACCAGCCCGGGCGGGTGCGATTCCTCCCGCCCGCCCGGGATTTCTACCGATCAGAGATAGTTGGTTTCGCTCGGATCCTGGCCCCAGATACGCCCGCGCTCCAGCCCGCTGATGGCGGCCATCTCCTCGCGGGTAAGCGCGAAACCAAAGACGTCGAGGTTCTGCACGATTCGTTCGGGCCTGGTCGAAAATGGGATCGGTACAGAGCCCCCTTGGACCTGCCATCTAAGCACGACCTGACCCGGCGTAACGCCGTGCGCCGCGGCAGCCCGCTCGATCTCCGGCTCGCCTATGAATGCGTGGCCCCTGCCCAACGGACTCCAGCTCTCAGTGGCGATTCCGCGCGCGGTGTCGAAACGCACTTGATCGGCATTCGGGAAGAGCGGGTGGCGTTCTACCTGGTTCAGCGCCGGGAGGACGCCGGTCTCGCGCTCGAGCCGCTCGATGAACGCATAGGTGAAGTTGCAGACGCCGATCGACCGTACGAGTCCCTTATCACGGAGCTCGATCATTGCCCGCCACGTCTCGACGTACTTGTCGTACCCCGGGTTGGGCCAGTGGATCAGGTAGATGTCGACGTAGTCGAGGTCCAGGGCTGCTCGCGATCGCTCGAAGGACTTGAGCGTCTCGACGTATCCGTGGTCGCGACCCGGCACCTTCGTCTGGACGCGGATCTCCTCACGCGGAACCGAACTCCTGTTGACGGCCCGGCCCACGACATCCTCGTTCCCGTACGCCTGCGCGGTATCGATCAGGCGGTAACCGGCATCGAGCGCCAGGCCGAACAACTCTTCGGCCCGTTTGGCGTCGACGCTCGGCGTGCCGTAGCCGATCGCCGGGAGGGCCGTTCCGTCGTTGAGCTTTCGAATCGGTATTGCCGTCACGTTCCTACCTCTCGATCGAAGTCCGAGCCGGATCGCGGCCAGTCGGGAGCCACCAGGACGTCGACCCACCCGGCCTCCGCGCCCGTGATCGGGTGGCGCGCTCCGACGAGCTCGACCTCTGCCTCCGCGTCGCGCTCCGCGCACGAGCTACCGACCCCTATCGGTGGTGGTGCGGCGGCGGCCGGAGATCGGCCGGCGCTCAACAAGTCACGTGGAAGATGGCGTGAACCTCGCCGGCGTCGAGGTCCTTCACCAGTTCGCAGGCTTCCTCGGTAGGAAGGGCTTCGATCTCGATCCCCCGCCGGGCTGCCTCCTCGCGGACGTCGGGCCAGATGGGCAGTTCGCCGTGCGCGCCCGTCCCGATGATCAATCTCTTGCCACCCCAGGGGATTTCCTCGGCCGCGGTGAGCGGCGTGTGGCCCCACTTCTTCCCGTAGCGTTCCTTCGACGGTCCCTTGTCGCGCTTGCGGATTGCGCCGCCGTCAACGACGACATCCTTGCGATAGCTCACGCCATCGATCTCGATATGCCCGAACGAAACCAGCTTCGCCTTCACGGTGACATTCTCCACCCGCCCCAACGGGCACGCCAGCGTCGGACCCGCCGGTCCCGGCCGGCGCCTGTCGAGTCGGAGCCCACGCCCGCAAGACCGCTAGCTGGGAGCTCCCGTCGCGAGCGCTCCCAGCTACCACACCGCCCCGAAACCGGGTGAGGCGTGAACGGTCGATCGAACGGATCAGAACTGAGTCATGAAGGTCCACACGACCTGGGGAACCCAGCTCGTGCTCTGGCCGCTGTCGTGCGGATTTGGGTTGTGATCTCCATCGAACGCGCACCAGGTCACGGGGTACGAGGGCGACCCACCCTTGTACGTCGTGCAAATATGCGTCCCGCTGCCGACCGCCGGCTCGGGTGGGCTTTGTGGTGTTACGCCGTTGACCTGCACGAAGTGGTCGCGCAGGGTTCGCCCGCCAGAGATGTTGAGAGTGCCGTCGCTCAGGCCGTGCGACGCGAAGTAGGCGATGCGCGTGGTCCCGCCGGAGCAGCCGCTGAGCTGCGCGCCCGAGTAAAGGGCGACGCCACGGAACACGTTGGCCCTGGCGCAGGCGATCGCATAAGACATGCCGGCGCCGTAACTGAACCCAGTCGCAAAGATCCGGCTCTGATCGATGCAGAGCCCAGCCTCGACCTGGGCGAGGATGGCGTCGGTCAGGGCGACGTCCTGGCCGTTGGTATTGGCCCAGCCGGCATTCAGGCCAACCGGCGCCACGAAGATGCTGCTGTTGTTGGACAGGTTCCACAAGCCGTAGTACGGCGTCTCCGAGGCCCAGCTACCGCCGTTGGCGACCTCTTGAGCGGATCCGTTGAGCCAGTGGTAGGCGACGATCAACCGGTAAGGACGTGTGTTGCTGTAGTTGTCCGGTGCACGCAGGATGTACTGGCGCGTCCCGTTGCTCTGAATGGTGATCGTGCCGTCTTGCAGACTCCGGGTCTTGCCGCAGCCGGCGCTGGGAGTCGTGCCGCCGCTGGCAGTCGGCGCGGGCGTGCCGGTCGGGGTTACGCTCGGCGGCGGAGTCGGCGTGTTGCCGGCGGCCACGGTGATGCCG
>PMBG01000125.1:0-50033 GCA_003153755.1 Chloroflexota bacterium
CCGATGACCTTGTCCATCTCCTCGTCGCGGGCGGTAAGGATCAGGACCGGTGCCTTCGACCCGCTTGTGCGGAGACGGCGCAGGACCTCGAAACCGTCGATACCGGGCAGCCGTACATCAAGCACGACCAGATCCGGCCCTTCGCGCAGAGCGAATTCCAGGCCCTCCTCGCCCGAACGGCAGACGGCGACCTGGTATCCCTCTTGCTGCAGGGCGTACTGAATGCCCCGCGCTACCGCGTATTCGTCCTCGACTATAAGGATCGTTGCAGCCACGGACCGATCGTACACCCGGGAGGCCGCTCGGATCGCAAGGTACGACTCTGTCCCGCGCGTGGTAGGCTCAACGGACTCATACCATGTTGCGCCCCCGCGGACCCGCCCGGCGCGTTAGTGGATCTGCCCAGGGAGGCTCAATTCCAGTGGCTGCGATTACGACGAAACTCAGCGCGACCCGCCGATCCGAAACCGGCAAGGACGTCACGCGCCTCCGCAAGGACGGCCGCATCCCAGCGGTCGTGTTCGGTCACGGCCTGGCGTCCATCCCGGTGTCCCTCGACGCCCACGAGTTCGATCATCTCCGCAAGACGATCCACTCGAACACTCAGCTCGAGCTGACCATCGACGGCAAGGAGAAGCAGCGCGTCCTGGTGCACGGCTTCCAGATCAACCCGCGGAACCGCCAGCTGCTCCACGTGGACCTCTTCGCCCTGGTATCCGGCGAGGAAGTCACGGTTGAGGTCCAACTCGTGACCGAAGGTACCTCCTACGCGGTCGAGCGCCTGAGTGGCACGCTCCTGCACAACGTCTCCCACATCAAGGTTCGCGCGCTCCCCGAGAACCTGCCCGACTTGATCAAGTTCTCGATCGAGTCGATCAAGGACTTCGACACCGTCATCCATCTCCGTGACCTGCCGATGCCAGATGGCGTGACGCTCCTCTCGGATCCGGAAGAGATCGTCGCCAAGGTGATCCCGCCGGCCGTCGTCGAGGAGCCGGTCGTGGCCGAGGGCACCGAAGCGGTAGCGCCCGCGGTGGAAGCCAAGCCCGAAGCCTGATAACGGGCCGGGCGGGCCTCGCGGCCTTCCCGGCGCCGCACGCAATCTCACCACGCGCCACAGCGGCGCCAACCTTCTACGATTGGCGCATGCCCCGGCTCGCCGTCTCCAGACGCACGCTTCGGCTCTCCGTTCCCGTCATGGGCGCGGCGATGGTTGGCGCGATCGCATACGCACCGCTCTACTGCTATCCGCTGCTGGCGCCTGAGTTCGAGCGGACGTTCGGCACGTCGCGCGAGATCGGCCAGATGCCCTGGACGATGTTTCTGCTGGTCTCGGCGATCGGGTCGCCTGTGCTGGGCCGCCTCTACGACATGATCGACGACCGGTACCTGCTCTTCGCCGGCATGGTATTCACCGCCATCGGATGGGCGCTGGTCTCCGTTGTCGGAGACATGGGCCTGCTGATGCTCGCCTACGGGACTCTGCTCGCGGTCGGTCTGCAGCTCGTGTTCATCGGCGTCACGACCGCGGTGGCACGCAGGTACGCGGGCGCGGCCGGGCTCGCGTTGGGGATTTCGTACGCCGGCCCCGGTCTCGGCGTGGCTGTTGCACTCCCACTCGCCGCCATCGCGATCCCGGAGTTCGGCTGGCGGGCAACGGCTCTGGGCTTTGCCGGGCTTTCGCTCCTGGCTATGCCGTTCGTGTGGCTGATGACCACGGGCGCGGCCGTCCTCGTTCCCGCCGCAGCCGGCGCTGCCGGTGCGCCGGTTCGCGCCGTATCCGGCAGCGGCCTTCACGAAACGTCCGCGCCCGGCTCGATCGGCGCCGCGCAGGAACCCGTGCCGCCGGGCAGCCGCAGCCGTCATGAGAACCTCATGCGCATCATCCGGACAAGACGCTTCCTCATCCTGACGATGGGGGCCGTGGGCATCGGCTGCATCGACGAGGGCGTGTTCCAAACGATGTCACGTCACCTCGAGGGCCAGGGGATAGACAAGGGGTTTGCCGCCTCGATGCTGGCGTTGCAGACCTGCACCTACGTGGTCGGCCAGATAGTCGGCGGTGGGCTTTCGGACCGGTTCGGACGCCGCTTCATCGGGCTGGTGTGCGCCGCGATGATCGCCGCCGGCACTACCGGAATCTGGATCTCGAACGGATCGCTGCTTCACCTCGTTGTGATAGGCAGCGCCGTGTACGGCTTCGGTATCGGCGCGACGATCGCGATCAGATCGGCCGCCTTCTCCGATGTCTTCGGCGGCCACAACTTCGGCGCGATCATCGGCGTCGTGTCGATCGCCTACCCCGCCGGCGGCATCATCGTCATGAATGCGGGCGGCATCCTGTACGACCGGCTGGGCAACTACTGGCCCGTGTACTGGATCGCGATGGGGGCCACTCTGGCATGGTCGGCGGCACTCGTCGCCGCCGGGCCGCGCCGCCACGGCCTGCGAAACCGGCTGCGAAGCGTCCGCCAGCGAATGCCCGTCTAGACGCTCCGCCGCCCGGCGCCGGCGCCTCCGTCCGTCAGGCGATCTCCCGACGGATCGTGGCCGCCGCCAGCACGACGAAGATCGCCGCAATCGCCGCCAGCACGCCGAGGTCCATCAGGACCTGCCCGGAAGTCAGGTCCGCCCCTGCGATCATCACCTGCCGCAATCCATCGATGGCGTACGTCACCGGCAGGATTCGGGCAATCGGCTGGAGCAGGTTCGGCAGCTGATCGATCGGCCAGAAGAAGCCGCCGAGCAGGCCCTGCGGCACGATCACGATCGGGATGAACTGCAGGATCTGGAACTCTGACCGGGCGAACGTCGAGATGAAGATCCCCAGCGACACTGCTCCCAGACCCAATACCAGGACCAGCAGATATGCGACCAGCGGATTGCCAACAGTCTTGACACCGAGCCCGATCGCGAAAGCCGGCAGCGGCCCAAGCGCCGGAATGTCCAGACGACCGAGCACGAACGCGAGCACCACGGCGATCTGCAGAGTGGCGAAGATGCCAAAGCCGATGCTGTATCCGAGCACGATCTCGGACCGGCTGACCGGCGTCGCCATCAGCCGTTCCAGCGTGCCGCCCATGCGCTCCCGCAGAAAGCTGATGCCGGTCAGGATGAACACAAAGAAGTAGACGAAGAACCCGACCACTACCGGCGCAAGCGTGTCGAGCTGGGTGGCGTTCGGAGAGCCGTAGACGCTCGTCCGTTCGATTGCGGGTATCACGCCGCCCGCCTGATCGACAACCACCTTGATGAGCGCCTGCTGTATCGCCGGTACCGCCATGGCCTCACCGGTGGGATTGAGGCCCAGCGTCTCGAGTTCGATCTTCCGGTTCTGGAGGCTGAAGTCCTTCGGGATGGAGATGACGAGATCGAGCTTCTTGTCTATCAGCATCTGGCGCGCGGTGGCCGCGTCGTGGACGTCGGCCTGGACGGCGATCTGCGGCTGGCCCTTCAAGGCGTCGGTCAGCTTGACAGCGATGCTCGCGCCGACAGAGCTTCCCGAGTCGTCGACGATCGCAACTCGGGACGTAGCCGTTCCCGAGCTGCTGAGCACCCAGCCGAGCAGGCCGATTATCGCGAGCGGCGCGATGAACAGGAGCGCCAGAGTCCGAGGATCGCGGCGCAACTGCGCGACGATTCGCTGAATGACGGCGAAGAGGCGGAGCGGGTTCATCGGGCGGTCTCCTTCGAGGAGGCGGCGTCGGGGGCGGTAGAAGCCGAGGCGGCCGCGGCCGGCTCGGCCGCGAAGTGGAGGAAGGCCGTCTCGATGTCGGTGGTGCCGGCGCGCTTTCGCAGCTCGGCGGACGTGCCCTGGGCGAGAACCCGGCCGTCGCGGATGAACAGCAGCTCGTCGCAGCGATCCGCTTCGTCCATGACGTGGCTCGACACGAGAAGCGTGGCGCCGTCGGCGGCGAGTTGCCGGAAGTGCGCCCAGAACTGGACTCGGAGCGCCGGGTCCACTCCCACTGTGGGTTCGTCGAGGAAGATGACCGCGGGCTTGTGGGAGAGCGCGCACGCCATCGAGAGCCGCCGCCTCATGCCGCCCGACAGGTTCTGTGCCGGAGTGTCCAACCGTCCGTCCAGTTCCACGAGTTCGAGCGTCCGGACCATCGCCGTCCTGTCGGTCTGCCCGTACAGCGCCGCGAAGAAGCGCAAGTTCTCCCACACCGAGAGCTCGGGATAGATGCCGTCGGCCTGCGTCATGTAGCCGATCCGCGCCAGGTTCGTACGCGACGGCATCTCGACGCCGAGGACCTTGACGCTGCCACTCGTCGCGCTCGCCAGGCCGGTGAGCAGCCGGATCAATGTGGTCTTGCCCGATCCGTTTGGCCCGAGCAGACCGTAGATCCGGCCCGCCGGCAGCGACATGTCCACGCCGTTCACGGCCCGTATCTGCCCGAACGACTTTTGGAGTCCCACGGCCTGAACCGCCGGCGTTGCCGCGGCGTTCGGCGCCGGCGCGCCGGGGGATTGCGTGGATGTGACGGTCATCTGGATCACCTCAGTCGGCGTTGGGTAGCGCGGCGCCGTGGAGGAGCAGGTCCACGTACGCCTCGACGTTGTCGATGGCGGGACGGATACCGATCCGGGCCAGTTCGTCGAAAACAGAGGGCCCGAGAACGATCAGGAGGAAGACGGGCCCGAACAGGCCCTGGATCAGCAACGCGGGGTCGATCGGGCGGAGGTTGCCCTTCTGGATCTGGATGGCGAACCATGCAACCATCAGCGGCGCGCCCTGGCCGATGATCTCGGACATGACGATCCGGGCAAGCTCGGGGTCCTGCGACGAATTGGCGGCGAGGTTGCGGACGAGATCGGCCCGCTGGCGCATCGCGGCGTAGTAGGCGCAGGCGATGGCGATCAGGCCCTCGCGGGCGCTCAGCTCCACCGATGGCTCCACCATGGCGCGGATCTCGTCGACGGGGCTGACCTTGTGGGCAACCGCCCGGAGGAGTTCGGCCCGGTCGGCGAAGTGGTGGTAGAACGCGCCCTTGGTCAGGCCGGCTTCGGTTGCGATCGCCTCGATCGAGATCAGCCCGGCGCCGGGACGCGAGAACAGCCGAACCGCGGCGTCCACGAGGCGGTCTTGCGTGGGCTCGTCCTGGGCGGTGGCGGTGTCCAGGCCGCCTGCGGCGAGGGCGGCGCGGAGGCCTTTCAGGCCGCCGAAGTAGTGATGGACGGTCTGGCGCGAGACTCCGGCTTCGGCGGCGACTCTCTGTATCGACAGGGACGCCGCATCCGACGTGAACTGGCGCCTGGCCGCCGCGAGGATGGCGTCCCGGGCGGGAGCGCGCGTCTCGTCGTCGGTCTCGGGGCGGGGCGTCGCGGCATACTGGTCAGTCATGCGTACCAGTATGCATGTCGTGTCAAGCGCGGTTTGCCGGTCGGGTTACTCGGCGATTTCCAGGACGAGTTCGGGGGCGCGGTCGGCCGAGGAGTGCCCTCGCAAGGCCGAGCGAAGCTCGATCGCCTGAACAACCACTACGACGCCGAGGGCCAACGCGAATGACCCGGCGATCCCGATCGGCTCGAGCGTGGCCGCGATCACGGCCAGAAATGCCGCGAAGCCCAGCAACCCGTGCGTCATCCCGCGCATGACCCCGACGGTCCGGTCCGGGCCCTCTTGCGCGTGNNGCGTACCAGTATGCATGTCGTGTCAATAGACCGGCGTCAGGGCACGGGCGACGCTAGATCCCGAATGGCCGAGGCGAGAGCGTCGACGAAGGCCGGCAGGCCCGACTGAACGGCCGGCGACAGCCCTTCGCCGAGCCCGAATTCCGCGACACCGATGCCAACGAACATGCCCGCGGGCAGAGACCCGCGCAATGCCCCGCCGAGGGCGATGACCTGGTCGGGCGGCATCGCATGCGTGCTCCAGGGTCCCACTGCGCCCGGCTGCGCGACTTCCGCCAGCGGCATCGTCACGACATCGCCCGGCCCCACCCCAACCGCCGCGTCCACCACGATCAACGAGAATCCCTCCGGCACGTCCATCACCGACTCGATCTCGAGTTGGCCCACTTCGAGTATCTCGGCGAGTGTTCGCGCGTCGGCGGGCAGCATGTCCACCGCGATCAGCGCGGCCGCGTCGTCGCCCCGAAGGCGCTCGCCGCAGACGAGAACTCGAACGGCCGGAGTCAGCGGGAATCGCCATCTCGTCGTCCAGGAGCCATTGGTCTTCTCGATCAGGTCGACGAAACCGACCGAAACCTCGACCGGCAGCGACGCCATGGCTGAAAGCGAGGCTCGCTCGTCGGCCGAGAGTGGGCCCGTCGCGATGGTGACGTGAGGCTCGAACGCAAACATGCCGCCGTACAGCGGGTACTCGGGAAAGGCGCTCGATAGCTTCGCCTGGAGGGCCAGGACCGACGGCGTGGGCTCGACGGCGGCGTACAGAACGGTCGGCCAGCGGGCAGGGCCGGTGAGCGTCAGGCGTAGCGGCGGGCTTCCGGTCAGCACCGTCTCGATCTTTCGGCGGAGCGGCTCCACGAGGGCTTCTGCGTCCGCGAACGGGTATATGAGCGTGACGTGGGCGGGCAGTCCCGAATCGTCCTCGAGGAGAGCCAGACGCCGAGACTCCTCGAGGGCCGGCGGCAGTTCGACCCGGAGAATCAGCGCCGTCTCACCCGAACTCGCCATTACTAGTCCGCCGCCTCGGGGAGCAGCGCATCGTCGAGTCCGGGGGCGCGGTGCACCTTGAACGCCGAGCGCAGCTCGACCGCCTGCACCACCACTACAGCCGACAGCGCCAGCGCGAACGCTGGCACGATGCCGAGCGGCACGATCGTCGCGCCGACCACCGCCAGGAACGTGCCGAAGCCGAGCAACCCGTGCGTCATCCCGCGCATGACCCCGACGGTTCGGTCCGGGCCTTCCTGGGCGTGGGTGAAGATCGCCATCACCGCCGAGACCGTGGGTATCGTGGTCAGCATGCCGCTGATCGTGGCCCCAAAGCCGGGACCGGCCGTGGTTACGAACACGACCATCGCCGCTCCGGCGCCCATGCGAACCGGCAGATCGGAGCGCGCCATCTTGCGTTTGGGCGTCTGCGGGGCGGTAGGAAGCAGCCGGCGCGACGCGACCAGAACCACAACGGTCGCCACGAACGCGGGCACGAGGCCCCAGTTCTCCATCGGGATCATCGCGGCCCACACGACCAGGAACGCGCCGTACGAAATCAATCCCGCCACAGGCCAGTTCGTTCGATGACAGACGCGGGCATAGACGAGGCAGAAGACTCCGCATCCCGCCGCGCCCCCAAGCGCTGTGACCGCCGCGGTCGCCGCGAATTGCGGGTTCACCTCGAGGGCCAGGAACAGGAGGATCGGGCCGCCCTTGGACGGAACCGCGCCCAGCACGCCACCCACCGCGGGCCCCCAGCGATGGGCCGCGACGGTGACGATGCCGATCATCAGCACCGGCAGGACGATCTTGAAGAACAGGTCGACCATGGTGGGTGAAGCCTACAGGGTCGGGCCCTGCCGATCCGGGCGGGCCGTCTGCCGCGTGAACCCCGTCAGTCCCGCAGGATCTCGAGCTTCAGGAAGTGCGTGGCGCAGCTGATGCACGGATCGTAGCTGCGGATCAGCTGCTCCAGGCGGATCGTGGCCTCGGCGTGCGGCAGCGACAGCACGTCCGGCGCGAACGCCGCCAGGTCCTGCTCGATCATGCCCTGGTTCTGGCCGGTAGGCGCGATTATCTGCGCCGCCAGGATCTTGCCGTCCTCGTCCACGTCGTAGTGGTGCCAGCAGATGCCGCGCGGCGCCTCGGAGCCCCAGCCCGTCTCGCCGGCGATCGGGGTCCAGGGCGTGAACGGCCGCGCCGGTTCCTCATAGGAGTTCACGATGTCCAGCGCCGCCGCGGACGCGTGGATGAGCTCCACGGACCGCGCCGCGATCGCCCAGTAGGGGTTGCGCGCGATCTGCCCGGCCAGGCCGCTCGACTTCAACGCTTCCGCGGCCAGCGGGTGGAGCTGGTCGGCGTTGAGGGTCACGCGCGCCGACGGTCCCAGCATGTAGGTGCGTCCGTCGAGCAGCCGGGCGTGCAAGGCGTTCGAGCCTTCGTGCTGCTCCTCGTGGAATGCCTCGCGCCAGCCCCAGAGTGGTACGTCGATTCCGTCGGTGGAGACGATGCGCCCCTCGTTGAGCCCGTACTCGATCGGATGCTTGATCGCCACGTACAGCGGGTCGCGTTCGAATGTTGGCGCCTTGAATGCGCCCACGAGCTTCAGCGTGGCCTGGGCCAGGGTGAGAGCCTCAGTCAGCGGCTCGCGAAGAGCTTCGATCTGGGCGGTCGTCGGCGTCCGTGAGAAGCCGCCGACGCGCATCGAGATCGGGTGGATCGCCCGCCCGCCGATCAGCTTCATGATCTCGTTGCCGGTCCGCTTGAGCTTCAGGGCCTGCTCCACCACCGGCTTGTGGTCGCGTGCCATCGCGATCGCGCTTTCGTAGCCCAGGAAGTCGGGGGCGTGGAGCATGTAGACATGAAGCGCATGGCTCTCGATCCACTCGCCCCAGTAGAACAGCTTGCGCAGCGCCCGAACCTGGGGGTCGATCTCCACTTCGAACAGGTGCTCGAAGGCCATCGACGCGCCCATCTGGTAGGCCACCGGGCAGATGCCGCATATTCGGGCCGTGATATCGATCGCTTCGTTGGGGGTCCGCCCCACGAGGATCCTCTCGAAGTAGCGTGGCGCCTCGAAGATGGAGAGGCGCGCCTCGCGGACCTCGCCGTCGGTGATGCGCAGTTTCAGCGTCCCCTCGCCTTCGACGCGCGCGATGCCCACGACTTCGAAGCTGTGCTCGCCGGTCGCGATCTCGGCTTTCGGCATCTGACCACCGTCCTGGTCTGCGTAGAACGCCAAACCCTGTCGGGATTAGTCAGAGATTGCGCGGCATCGAGCTCACGAGGTAGGGCCGTTTGTCCCACCGGTGCGGGCCTCGGCGGCGCTCAGATGACCATGCCGATGCAGCGGGTGTGACGCCCGTCCGCGGGTCAAACGCGGTTCTGGTGGAAACGGCGGTCAGCCCGGCCGGAAGGGTCGACGTCATGCCGGAAATGGTATGCTACATTCGATTGCACGATCCAACAGCGGCGTTGGGTCTTGTCGGGCCCCAGGGGGAGAGAGCGTCTCCGGTGACAGAAGCAACCGTCATCGTCGATGACCAACCGATCGGAACTATCTCGCCGCGCCTCTACGGCCACTTCGCCGAGCACCTGGGGCGGTGCTGCTACGGTGGACTCTGGGTAGGCCGCGATTCCTCGATCCCAAACAACGGCGGCTTCCGTACGGACGTACTCGAGGCGCTGCGCGAGCTTCGCGTGCCGCTCATCCGGTGGCCAGGCGGATGCTACGCGGACCACTACCACTGGCGGAACGGCGTGGGCGATCCGAAGAAACGGCCCGTGACCCTGGGTATGTCGTGCGGAATCCTCGCCCCCGACGACAACACACTCGGCACGGACGAATTCCTGCGCTTCTGCGAGTTGCTCGGCGCCGAGCCTTACCTGGCCGGGAACGTGGGCAGCGGATCTGTACAGGAACTGTGCGATTGGATCGAGTACACGAACGGCGCCGTGGACACCACCCTGACCGCGGAGCGATCGGCCAACGGCAGACGCGAGCCGTGGGGCGTGCGGCTGTGGGGCGTCGGAAATGAGAGCTGGGACTGCGGCGGCCGGTTCGATCCGGCGTCGTACGCGCATGAGTACCGGCGCTACGCCACGATGGCCCGTCACGTGGATCCACGCGCGGAACTCGTCGCGGTGGGCATGGAGGACGATGGTCTTCCGGAGATGGGCATGGATCCGGAGTGGAACGTGAAGTTCTTCGGGGCGCTCGGACCGGCCGTCGATCTTGTGGATCACCTGTCCATCCATCGCTACTGGGTGCATGGCGGTCCCGAGACGGCATTCTCCGAAGACGACTACTACGCGCTCCTTGACGAGGCGGATGGTACCGAGCGCCTGGTCGAGCGCACAGCTCGAACGATCGCCGGGGTGGCCAAGCCCGGTCAGCGGATCGGGATTGCATTGGACGAATGGGGTGCCTGGCATCCTGAAGCGCGATCCTGGGGACCCGGCAACGTGCCTCGCCGTACGCCCACCACCCTCGAGCAAGCCAACACGCTGCGAGACGCGCTCGCGGTCGGGGTCGCCTTCGAGGGCTTTCATCGTCAGTGCGGCGTGCTGTCCATGGCCAACATCGCGCAGGTAGTCAACGTTCTCCAGGCTGTCCTCATGACCGAAGGTTCGATAGCCGTCAAGACGCCCACGTACCACGCCTTCGCGCTGCACCGGCCGCATATCGGCGCCGAGGCACTCCAGGTTGAAGTGAAGGTCGACAAGGCCGGAGCGCGCGGCGGGGCGGCAGTGAGTGCCACGGCGTCCTCCCGAGGCGACGGCGTCGCCTTGTCGCTCGTCAATCGTGACTACAGGCAGACGATCACTACCTCGATACGGGTGACGGGCAGCGTGACGTCGAGCCTGATCCTGACCGCCGAATCGCCTGCGGCTACCAACACGGCATCAGATCCGGACCGCGTTTCGCCCGTGCCGCTGGCCGTTGAAAGACGGCAGGACGGCTTCATCACCACCTCGCTTCCCCCGCACTCCATGGCAACAATCGAATTCAGCTCTCCCGGAGCGGAACGACACTGATGGCAGAGAAACCAAAGCGCCCATTCGCAAACGGTCGCACGGAGGCTGCCCGGAAGCCCGCGCGGACTGTCGGCACAGCCGCGAAACAGCCCGGCATGCCGCGACCGGGCCGCGTGCCCACAATGCAGGACATAGCCGACGCCGCCGGCGTCTCGCAGAGCACCGTCTCACGCGTCCTGACCGGCGCCCCGAACGCCATCCCGATCAATCCCGCCACGCGCGAGCGAATCCTCGAGATGGCCCGGATGATGCGGTACCGGCCGAATCCACTGGCACGTGGCCTCCGCGGCGCCAAGACGATGCTGATCGGCGTCATCGTCCGTGAGATCACCGATCCCTTCTTCGCCGGGGCCGTGGACGCCATCTCCATCGAGGCAAACCGGCGCGGGTACAACATCATCCTCGGGCATGCGCACAGCCGCACCGAGGAGGCTATGGCGCTTCGCGCGGTCCTCGAGACCCGCCATTGCGACGCCATCCTTCTCGTCGGAGACACGCGCGATCAGCCTCGGCTCATGGAGGAGCTCAGGCGCACCAACTTCCCCGTGGTCGGCCTGTGGCAGGGCACCACTCCCATGCCGGGAATCTCGATCGTCGGCGTGGACAACCGCTGGGGCATTGACGGGCTGATGGATCACCTGCTCGGCCTGGGTCATCGCAAGATCGCGTTCGTCGGCGGGGCCTTCCTCGAGGGCCGGCTGATCGGCGACATCGGAGAGCGGCGTGCCACGTTCCTGGACCGCGTCGCGCAGGATGGGCTGCGACTGCCGGACGGATTCGTTCGGGACGCGCAGAACACACTCGCCGGAGGCGCGGGGGCGCTCGAGGCTTTGATGGCGCTGCCGGACAGGCCAACGGCGGTGGTCGCTTCGACAGACCAGCTTGCGATCGGAGCGCTCCATCAGGCCGCCCATATGGGGCTCAGCGTGCCCGGTGACCTTTCCATCGTGGGCTTCGACGATCTGCCGATGGCCGAATACGCAACGCCGTCCCTCACGACCGTTTGCATGCCGATCGCTCAGATGGCGGCGGCGGGCGTACGTGCCGCGATCGAAGAAGAGCACGACGGCGAGGCAGTGATCGTGCAGATCCTTCGGCCTCAGATCGTGATTCGCGCTTCCTCGGGGCCTGTGCCGGTCGCTATTCGACAGTAGCGCGGGTGAAGTAGCGGACCCGCCGCGACACGTTCTTCGCGTCGCCCGTGATCTCGAGTTGTGCCGAACACGGAAGGCTGGCCGATGACGTTCCCGCCATCACGGTGATGAGGCCCGGCTCGAGCCGCAACCGGCCATCGACACCGGTAAATGCGAGCTGCTCGACACCGATCGAGAACCGCACGGTCCGGACCTCGCCCGCCGCCAGGGTCAGGCGTTTGAACCCGCGCAACTCCTTGACCGGCCGCGTCACGCTCGCCTCGTCGTCGCGGACATAGAGCTGGACGACTTCGTCGCCTGCTCGTTTGCCCGTGTTGGCGACCTCGACAATCGCTTCGAACTCGCCATCCATCGGCACTGTGAGGCGGTCCAGGCGCAGGTTTCGTACTTCGAATTGCGTGTATGAGAGGCCGAACCCGAACGGCCAGAGGGGCTCGTTCGACCCGTCTACGTAGGGTCCGTTCCAGTTGGATTTTCCACCCGACGGCTTGTGCCCGTAGTAGGTGGGGATCTGTCCTGTCGAACGCGGAACGGTGATGGGCAGCTTCCCGCCCGGGTTCGCGACACCGAACAGGACGTCGGCGACCGCCTCGGGGCCCTCCTCCCCCGGAACCCAGGCATGGACGATGGCGGCCACGGACGCCGCCTCGGATTCGAGGGCCAGTGGCCGGCCCGCGACGATAAGGAGGACCACCGGCGTTCCCGTCGAGGCTACGGCCGCAACCAGCTCGCTCTGGCGTCCGGGCAACCCGATATCCATCCGGTCGCGAGATTCGCCGCACGTGCAGTCCCGAGTGAGTCCGGACTTCTCGCCAACCACGACGATCGCCACGTCAGCGCCTCGTGCCGCCTGGACCGCCGCTTGGATCATCTCGTCGTCACCGTCGAGAATCCCGGCGCCGGCGGCAAAGGCGATCTCCGTCTCACCGGCCAGGCGCCCGCGGATGGCATCCAGGATGGTGGCGTGGCCGGCGAGCTCGTCGTCGACCTTGAGATCCTCGGGGGCGACGATGCCGAACGCGTTGCTCACCAGCGCCTCGATGTGGGCCACATGGGAGTAGTCGCCGAGCAGATTCCGGGCGCTGTCCGCGTTTGGCCCGATCACGGCCACCTTGCGGAGGTTGGGCTTGAGGGGCAGAGTCCCGTCATTGGCGAGCAGGACCATCGACCGAAGTGCGATCTTGCGCGCCAGCTTGCGATCCGCTTCATACGGAAGCTCGGCTGAAGCCGGTATTACGTACGGGTGCTCGAAAAGCCCGAGTTCGAACTTGGCCCGCAGGACGCGCATCACGGTGGCGTCCACCGTCTCCTGCGAGATACGGCCGGATGCAATCGCCTCCGAGAGCGGCCCGGCGAAGAAGGCCCGCGTCGGCAATTCCACGTCCACGCCCGCCTCGAGCGCCAAGGCGGCAGCGGTCGGGCGATCCGTAGTCATACGGTGGTCGTTGATGATCTCGTCGATGCCGAAGTAGTCCGAGACGACTATCCCGTCGAAACCCCACGTGTCGCGAAGCACTTCCGTGAACAGGAACCGGGAAGCAACGCAGGGCAGCCCGTCGACGTCGTCGTAGGCGTGCATCATGGAGCGCAGACCGGCCCCGCGAACCGCGGCTTCAAATGGGTACAGGAAGGAATCCTGGAGTTCCCGCAGCCCGATGTGCGAGGGGGCGTGGTTCAAGCCGCCTTCCGGCAGGCCGTGGCCCACCATGTGCTTGCCGGTGGCGAAGACCCGCTCGTCGGGCGGACCGGAACCCTGGAGGCCGCGGACGTATGCGCACGCCGTGTGCGCTACGAGGTATGGATCCTCGCCGTAGGTTTCCTCCACACGACCCCAACGAGGGTCGCGGGTGATGTCCAGGATCGGCGAAAGTCCCTGCTGGGCGCCGGCGGCGCGGAGCTCGCGCCCCAAACGGCCGGCCATCTCCTCGACGAGCTCCGGATCCCACATGGCCGCCTGCCCGATGGACTGCGGGAAGCAGACCGACTCGCGAGCCAGGAGGCCGTGCAGGCACTCTTCATGCACGATGGCCGGGACGCCAAGCCTGGTTCGCTCCACGAGGTAGCGCTGGATCTGATTTGCCAGCTCGGCTACTTCGCGCTGTCCCAGGTTCGTTGCCCCGGCCACACGCGTTATCTGACCGATACCGCTGCCGATCTTTTCGGCAGCCTTGCCCTCGTCGAGAACCTCGTGATTCAGAATCTCGTACGACCAGTACGAGGTGAGTTGGGCGAGCTTCTCGTCGAGGGTCATGCGGCCGATCAAATCGGCCGCACGTTCCTCGATTGCGAGACTCGCGTCGCGGTACCGCGGCTGCGAGCCCACCAAATCAACCCTTGACGGAGCCGGCCGTGAGGCCCGAAACAATCTGCCGCTCGGCAACCATGTAGAACAGAACGGCAGGGATCATGGAAAGCGTAGTGAAGGCCAGGATCGACGCCCAGTTGGACGTGTGCTCGGTCGAGAAGTTCATCACGCCGAGTGGAAGCGTCCACTGATCGGCGTTACCGAACACCAGCAACGGGATGAAGAACGCGTTCCAGCTTCCGACGATGGCGAGCACGGAGACCGTAGCCAGGGCGGGCTTGGACAGCGGCAGCAGGATCCGCCAGAAGAAGCCGAAGGTGCTGCAGCCGTCGATCTTGGCCGCGTCTTCGAGCTCCGGCGGAATGCTCTGGAAGAACGGCCGAAGGATGATGATCGTCATCGGCATGCTGAAAGCGGCCTGGGGCAGCACAACGCCGAGCGGGTTGTTGGTCAGGCCCAGCGTGCGCAGGAGGATGAACAGCGGAAGGATCGCGACGGCAGCCGGGAACAGCAGGCCCAGCGTGAACAGCGTATAGACGACCTCGCGGCCTCGGAACTTCAGCCGGGCCAGCACGAACGCCGCCAGCGAGGCGCACACGACCACCAGGCCCACCGTGAGCAGGCCGATGACCACGCTGTTGAGGACCTGGCGCCAGAACACCGGCGAGGTGATCAGGTCACCGTAGTTGCTGAAGATCCACTTCTCGGGCAGGAGGGCCGCATTTCCTGCAACCTGCCCTTGCTCCTTGAAGCCGTCGAAGACGGCATAGGCGAGCGGAACGACGATCACCGAGGAGACCGCGATCCCGATCAGCCACAGCGGCAGGTAAGAGAGGAAGACCCCGAACTTGGTCTGCTTCTTATGCTTCTTGGGGACAGCTATTGCCAGTCCCTGCGTATCGTCAAACGGCTTGGTTGTTGCAGTCATCTCGGCTACCCGACGTACGAGGTGGTGGCGCCGTCAACGTCACGGCTAAGGACGAACCGCTGGTAGATCAGTGCGAAGCCGAAGCAGATTAGGAACATGAGCACGGCGATCGCACTTCCGAAGCCCATCTCCTGACGCTTCAACCCAAAGTCATACATGTAGTAGGCCAGCGTGTCGGATTGATGCACCGGGCCTCCGCGCGTCGTCGCGTAGACGATGTCGAACAGCTGGAGCGCTCCGATGACCGACAGGAAGATCGAGACGCGGAGCGTGGGACCGAGCAGCGGCACCGTGATGTGCCTGAAAGCCTGCCACTTGCCGCAACCGTCGATCAGTGCCGCTTCCATGACTTCCTTCGGGATGTTCTGAAGTCCGGCCAGCAGCAAGATCATATGAAAGCCGAAGTACTTCCACGAGATCACGAAGAACATCGTGATCATCACGACCGAGAGATCGCCCCACCAGTCTCTCGTGAGTCCATCGAGGCCGACGGACCACAGGATGTTGTTGACCGCGCCATCGGGCTGCAGAAGCAGGTAGAACAGGATGCCCGTGACGACTTCCGAGATCACGTAGGGCAGGAAGAAGACGACACGGAACAGGGTCCGGCCGGGGAAGCGCTGGCTCAGGAACATCGCCAGGCCCAGCGCCATCGGGATCTGGATCGCCAGTGACAGCCCGACGACCATCAGGTTATGCGAGAGGGCTCCGGTAAAGAGCGTGGAGTTGAACGCATCCACGTAGTTCTGAAGCCCGATGAAATTCGTAAGAGGCTGCAGCCCGTTCCAGTTGAACAGGCTGTAGTAGACAGCCTGGACTATTGGGAGCAGGACCAGCACTAGATACAGGAGTAGCGCTGGTGCTAGGAACAGGAGGATCGTTGCCCGTCCCGACCAGGTATGGCGACGCGGCTTGGGCACCGCCACTGCCTTGATGCTCATTCCTCGTACCAACCTCGTCACGGAAGGGGATCACGCGGGCCGGCCGAGGCCGGCCCGCGTGATTCGGGACTACCTGGAGACTGTTGCTACTTCTTCGCGGCAGCAGTCGTGATGGCCTGGCAGACCTGCGTCGGGGTTGAAGTCCCGGCGAAGAGACCGGCTGTTGCGTCGTTGATCGACGCGCCCATGGCCGGAGAAGTTGCCTGGTCGAGGTAGAGCTGAACGAACTTGGCCTGCGCGCGGCCCGCGAGGACCATCTGCAGGTTCGGGTCAGTCACGGTGCCAGCGGTGCCAACGGTGGTCGAGAGGCCCATGTTGGCAAGGTTGATCTGGTTCGCAACAGCCGGGCTGTTGAGGTAGTGGAGGAAGTCAATGGCTTCGGCCGGGGCGTTCTTGCCGACGGCGATTCCGTTGCCGCCGCCGACTGCGTCGGTCGCGCCGCCCTTGCCGCCGGTAACGGACGGGAAGGCGAAGTAACCGAGGTTGGCGCCGATGCCCTTGCCCGAGGTGCTGTTGGACTGCTCAACACCAGGAGCCCACTGGCCCATCAGTTCCATGGCGGCCTGGCCGTTGCCCATGGCAGCAGCTTCGCCCTTGTCGTAAACGGCGCTGAGGAAGCCGGTCTGGAAGGGCTTCTTGTCAACGAGAGCCTTGACGGCGGTGCCGCCGGCGATGCAGGCGTCGGTGTTCCAGTTGCCGGTCTGAACCATCTGGGTCAGAGCGTCGCCGCCGCCGTTGCGGAGGACGAGGTACGTCCAGAGGTGCATGCCCGGCCACTCATCCTTGCCAGCGATGGCGTAAGGAGTGATCCCGGCTGCCTTGAGCTTGTCAACGTCGGTGAGGAGCTCATCCCAGGTCTTGGGGGTAGCGGTGATACCGGCCTTGGTGAACAGGGCCTTGTTGTACCAGAACCCGATCATGCCCATGTCCCACGGGATGCCGTACTGCTTGCTCTTGTAGGAGTAGATCCCGAGCGAGCCTGGGTCGATCGTGCTGGCCCACGGGGCCACGGCCGCCGTGATGTCCTTGAGCATGCCGGCGTCGGCCTGAGAGGCCATGGTGCCGCCGCCCCACGACTGGAACAGATCCGGCGGGGTGCCGGCCTGCATCGAGGTCTGGAGCTTGGACTTGAAGGCCTCGTTCTCGAGGATGGTGATGTTGATCTTGACGTTCGGGTGAGCCGCGGTGTAGGCGTCAGCGGCCGACTGCCAAATGGACTTGCCCGGTTCGCCGGTGCTGATGTGCCACCACTCGATGGTGACAGGGGCTGCCGTGGGGGCAACCGTTACGACGGGGGCGACGGACGGAGCAGCTACCGACGGCGCGGCCGTCGGGGTGGCAGCTGCCGACGAGCACGCGCTGGCGACGAGCGCCAAGACGGCCGCACCGGCGATGAGCCGCTTCGGGACCAGATTCACGATCACTTCCTCCTTCATGGACACGCCGCGCGTCATTCGACAGGCGATTCGGCGTAAACGACCCAGGGTCAATGGGCTATATCCTGGTTCGTTGTGGGCGCTCCTCCCCTGCCTTTGACCTCCGTTCGCAGCGTGATCTCGCCGGCCGCAACATCTGGCGTCCGAGCGCATACCTATGTAGCATACGCATGCAGCCACCGTCAAGAGTCGGGGGGGACTTGCTGACTTAGGATGTACGGCATACGATTTCGCACTCTGGAGAGACGCCGGAGCGACTGCGAAAATCGGTCGCCGCGCGCATGCGCGCTAGAGCTTATTACCAAACAAGCAGGTCATCGCCCACCCAGGCGGGCCAGCCACTCGTGGAGGTCGGAGTAATGGTTGTCTCAGGTGGCGCTGCGAACAGCGAAGCGTATCGGCCCACTCGTGCGAACAAGTTCACGTTTGGGCTTTGGACCGTCGGCAACCCCGGCGGCGATCAGTTTGGTTCCGCGACGCGTCCGCGCCTCGATCCGAATGACTCCGTCCGCGAGCTCGCCGAGCTGGGCGCCTATGGTGTCTCTCTGCACGACGACGATCTCGTCCCGTTCGGAACCCCTTCCGCCGAGCGGGACGAGATCGTCCGTCGGTTCAAGAAGACTCTCGACGAGACGGGCATGGTCGTGGCCATGGCGACGACCAACCTGTTCGCCAACCCGGTGTTCAAGGACGGCGCCTTCACCTCGAACGATCGGGGCGTCCGCCGGTATGCGCTCGCAAAGACCATGCGCGCCATCGACCTCGGCGCGGAGCTCGGAGCGAAGACCTACGTGTTCTGGGGCGGCCGTGAAGGCGTCGAGGCAATGGCCTCCAAGAACCCGTCCGACGCGCTCGATCGGTTCCGCGAGACGATGGACTTCCTCTGCGAGTACGCGATCGACAACAAGTACGGCATGCGGTTCGCGATGGAGCCCAAGCCGAACGAGCCCCGAGGCGACACCTTCCTGCCGACCGTCGGTCACGCTCTCGCATTCATCAACTCGCTTGCGCACTCTGAGATGGTCGGGCTCAACCCCGAAACCGCTCACGAGACGATGTCCGGCCTGAGCTTCTACCATGGCGTTTCCCAAACCCTCTGGCACAAGAAGCTCTTCCACATCGACCTCAACGGCCAGAAGATCGGCCGCTTCGACCAGGACCTCCGCTTCGGCTCCGAGGATCAGAAGGACGCCTTCTTCCTCGTCAAGCTGCTGGAAGAGTCCGGCTACGACGGCCCGCGCCACTTCGACGCACACGCCTACCGCACCGAGAACATGGAAGGCGTCTGGGACTTCGCAGCCGGCTGCATGCGCACCTACATGATCCTCAAGGAGAAGGCGAAGAGGTTCGCGACCGATCCGGATATCCAGGCCGCACTGGCCGCATCCTCTGTCGCGGAACTCGGCAAGCCGACCGTCGGAGCCTACTCGGCCGCCGTCGCCGCCGAGCTCAAGGCCAATCCGGGCGATCCGGCCAAGCTCGCGAACCGCGGATACGGCAACGAACGACTCGATCAGCTCGTGATCGAGCTGCTGATGGGCGTGCGGTAGCCGGGTCATGAGGACGCTGGTTGCCGGCGCTGACTGCTCGACACAATCGACAAAGGTCGTAGTCCTCGACGCCGATACAGGCGACGTGGTTGCGACCGGCCGTGCCGAGCACGTGGTGACCGGCACCGGCGGGGCACGCGAAACACATCCCGATGTCTGGTGGCAAGCTCTGCGGCAAGCGCTGGCTGAAACCGGCCTCGCCGCGGAGATCTCCGCCATCTCGGTCGCGGGGCAGCAGCACGGTCTTGTCTGTCTCGACGACTCGGGAACGCCGCTTCGCCCGGCGATGCTCTGGAACGACACCCGCTCGGCCTCCGATGCCGTATTGCTTGTCGAAGCTATGGGCGGCCCAACGGCCTGGGCTTCCCGGATCGGCGTCGTTCCGGTCGCGTCCTTCACCGCGTCCAAGTGGGCGTGGCTTCGACGGCGCGAGCCTGCCGTGGCCGATGCCACGACGGCGATCCGCCTGCCGCACGACTACATGACGCAGCGTCTTGCCGGTGTCGGCGCCACGGATCGTGGCGACGCGTCGGGCACGGCCTGGTGGTCGACCGAGACCGGCGAGTACTCGCCCGAAGTGCTGGGCCTCCCGCAGATTCGCCTGGACGCCAGGGTTCTACCTCGCGTCCTCAAGTCGAACGAGGCCGCGGGCCAGGTCACAGCCGTCGCCGCCGAGGCCACCGGGCTGCGGCCGGGAACTCTCGTGGGCCCCGGAACGGGCGACAACATGGGTGCGGCTTTGGGACTTGGTTTGCGTCCCGGAGTTCCGGTTCTGAGCCTCGGCACTTCCGGCACTGTCTACCTGGTCTCGACCAAGCGCTCCGCGGACCCCACCGGCGACGTCGCCGGATTCGCCGACGCAACAGGTCGCTTCCTGCCGCTCGCCTGCACGCTCAACTGCACGCTGGCCGTTGACCGAATGGCCGCGTGGCTCGGTCTGGACCGCGATGACGTCGCTCCGAGCGGCGGCGTCGTTGTGCTGCCCTA
Source organism: Chloroflexota bacterium (assembly GCA_003153755.1). GTDB lineage: Bacteria > Chloroflexota > Limnocylindria > Limnocylindrales > CSP1-4 > Fen-1039. The sequence continues at coordinate 19,964 of PMBG01000125.1, forward strand.
CTTCGACGGCGAGCGCACACCGAACGTGCCCGATGCCTCGGCCGCGATCTTCGGCTTGCGCCACGACACGGACCCACGATCCATTCTGATGGCCACGTATGAAGGCGCCATCCTCAGCCTGCTGGACGCCCTCGACACCATCGATGTCTGCTCGTCGGGCGTCGAGCCCGACGCGCCGCTGGTACTCATCGGTGGAGGAGCGAGGGGCAAGACCTGGCAGGAGGTCATCCGCCGACTGTCGGGCCGGCCCGTGTCGGTGCCCGAAGCCTCCGATCTGGTTGCGATCGGCGCCGCGGCGCAGGCGGCGGCCACCCTGCGCGGCGAGGATCCCCAGAAGACGGCCGCGCGCTGGGATACGGCCCGCGGCACGTTGCTCGACGCGATGCCGCGCGACATCGAGACGATTGCGCGCCATCGAGGCGTGCGCCAGCTTGCGCTTGCCGCGGTAGTGGGTCATCGAGCCAGGGCATGATCGTCACCGTCGGCGACGAGGTAAACGGGCTGGCGATTGATACGACCGCGGGTGGGCGTATCTGTTCGCTCGTCCTGCGTGGCCGCGAGCGGATCCTGAGCCTGCCCGTCGCCGGAGTCGATCCCTCCATCGCATGGGGCTGCTACCTGATGGCCCCATTCGTGGGTCGGGTCAAGGACGGCTCGCTAACGTGGGCCGGCCGCACGGTCAGGCTGAGACTGAACCACTACGGACGGCACTCGATCCACGGCGCCGCGTTCGATGCGCCGTGGACCGTCTCGCAGCGTTCCGAATCGTCCGTAACGATGACCTGCGAGTTCGATCAGTCTCGCTGGCCGTTTCGAGGCCTCATGACGCAGCGGATCACGATGACCGCGAGCCGGCTCACGCTCGAGGCGGAGATCTTCGCCGAGGAGCCGATGCCGGCGGCGATCGGATGGCATCCGTGGTTTCACACCGAGGACGGCCCGATCCACGTTCAGATGCCGAGCGACGGCGTGCTCAAGCTCGGGCCCGACCTGATCCCCACCGGCGGCATTCTGCCGGTCGACGAGCGGACCGATCTGCGCTCCGGGCCCAGCATGGAGGGCCGGCACCTCGACGATGTGTACACCGGTGTGCACTCCCCCGTGTCGGTCGTATGGCCGGACCTGGAGTTGACCATGCGCCCCAACTCGCGGGTCGGGACATTTGTCGTCTGCACGCATCGCCAGGCCGTCTGCGTGGAGCCCATGACTGCGTGGCCGGATGCGGTGCGGCTCTCGCAGGCCGGGTGCGCCGACACCGGGGTGACGTCACTGGCCGCGGGCGAGACGCTGACGGTCATCAACGAGTGGACGTGGAGACCCCGCGCGGCGCGCTGAACCCGCGGTGTCGCGTCGGGAGCGCCGGGCACAGATCGCACGTCGCCCTCATCGCCAGGCGGGCTATAGTCCGGCTGTGAACCTGCCATTTCAGCCGCCGCTTGAACCCATGCTGGCAAAGCTAGCCGACGCGATACCCGGCGGTGATGGCTGGCAGTACGAGCCGAAATGGGACGGCTTCCGGGCGATCGTCTTCCGCGACGGAGACGAGACGTACATCCAGAGCCGCGACCTGAAGCCGCTGGACCGGTACTTTCCCGAACTTCCTCCGGCGTTGCGGGCTGCGCTGCCGGGGCGATACGTGCTCGACGGCGAGGTGGTCATCGCGGGGCCGGACGGCCTGGACTTCGACTCGCTGCTGCTGCGGATCCACCCGGCCGCGTCGCGTGTGAAGCTGCTCGCGGCGCAGACTCCTGCCAGCTTCGTGGCCTGGGACCTGCTCGCGTTCGACGATCGCGACCTGCGCGGCGTCGAGCTGGGCGAACGGCGGCAGCTCCTGGAGCGCCTCCTGGCCGGCGTGCAGCCGCCGATACATCTGACGCCGGCCACGCTCGACGCCTCGTGCGCCGCGGACTGGTTCACACGGTTCGAGGGAGCGGGGTTCGACGGCGTCGTCGCGAAGCGCCTGTCCGAGCCGTACCAGCCCGGCAAGCGAGGTTGGGCGAAGATCAAGCACGTCCGAACCGCCGACTGCGTGGTGGCCGGCTTCCGCTGGCACAAGAACGGACCCGGGACGCTCGTGGGGTCGCTGCTCCTGGGCCTGTACGACGACACGGGCAGGCTGAACAGCGTGGGTGTCACATCGAGCTTCACGATGGAGGCGAGGGCGGCACTCGTCGAGGAGCTTGCGCCGCTGCGCGAGAACGCCCTCGACGGGCATCCGTGGGCCGAATGGGCCGAGTTCGAGGCGGCCGCCCGAGCCTCCGGCCAGCGCATGCCCGGTGCAAAGAGCCGCTGGAACGCGGACAAGGATCTCTCGTGGGAACCGCTGCGCATAGAGCGCGTTTGTGAGGTGGCGTACGACCACCTGCAAGGTGACCGCTTCCGCCACGCGACAACGTTCCGGCGCTGGCGCCCGGATCGAACACCGGCGGATTGCCGCTACGACCAGCTGGAGGTCACGGCGCCGTTCGAGCTGAAGGCGGTCTTCGGTGGGTAAGAGATCCAGCGAAGCGCGGGGGTCGCGATGGGAGGGGCCAGGACGGGGAACCCCGTACTCGCCGAGATTCAGCGCGCCCGAACCTCCGACCACGGGTCGTAGTCCACTTCCAGCGGCTCCTGCGCCGGGCGCTCCGCCTCGGGCACGTGCTCGAGGTTGATGCGGATGCGGTACCACAGCTTGTAGCGGCCGCGCATGCCGTCGACCAGCACGTCGGCAGGTTCCAGGCGAGCGACGACGCCTTCGTGTCGTGACTTCCACTGCCCGAACGCCGCGAGCGCCTGCTCCTTGGTCTCGGCTCGCGCGATCTCAATGAGCGGCTTGGTGGAGGCGCGGCGGCCCGTGGGCGAGGCTGCGCGGGCATTGGCCGCCGTATCGTCGGCGTCGCTCTGCACCCCCGATGCGTCCGCACCCTCCGCGCCGTCCGCGACCTTCCGCGCCCGCGACGGCGCCACTCGCGGCGGCTCGCCCGGCGCCTTCGCATAGTTGGGCGGCCACGGCGCGTCGCCCTGACCCGCGCTCGCTTGCCGCGCCGACAATTCGAGAAGCGCGTCCAGAGAGCCAACGGCCGAGTCCATGCCCTCGGCCGGATCGCCGATCTTCGCAAACCGCGCCGGCACGGTCGCAAGCGTGAAATCGGACAGCTCGCACGAGGGCAGCTCGTCCCACGTCACGGGCGCCGAGACCTGGGCATTCGGCACCGGGCGCACGGAATAGGCGGACGCGACCGTTCGGTCCTTGGCGTTCTGGTTNNTGGCGTTCTTCCTTCCACCACTTGCTGGTGGCGAGACTCGGGGCGCGCCGCTCCACTTCTCGTGCGAGAGCCAGCGCCGCACGCCGCACTTCATCGAACGACCAGGACGGCTCGATCCGGACGTTCACGTGGATGCCGCGCGAGCCGGAGGTCTTGGGCCAGCCCGCCAGCCCGTGATCGACCAGTACCTCACGGACCACCAGGGCAACCCGCCGCATGTCGTCCCAGGGGACGCCGGGTACAGGGTCCAGGTCCACCCGCAATTCGTCGGGATGGTCCATATCCGTGGTGCGGATGGCGTGCGGGTTCAGGTCCAGGCACCCGAGATTCGCGATCCAGGCAAGCCCGGCTGCGTCGTCGATTACTACCTCGTCCGCGGTACGCCCGGACGGGAAGGACAGCAGCACGGTCCGAATCCACTCCGGCCGCGACTCGGGCGCCCGCTTCTGGAAGAAATAGTCATTCTCGGCGCCGTTGACGTAACGCTTGAGCGCCATGGGCCGGCCACCCGCGCCGCGCAAAGCGCCGGGGGCCACGGCCATGTAATAGGCCACCAGGTCGCGTTTGGTATAGCCCGGTCCGGAGAACATGACCTTGTCCGGGTTGGACACCGTGACCTGTCTGCCCGAGACCTCGACGATCTCGCTCTTCGTCGGCATGCCCGAAAGATAGCGCTTGCGCGATCGACTGCCCCGGGCGGACCGACGATCGGCCCGCGGTCCGCACCGCCGTGCCATGGACGCGCCCGACCGAGTCGGTGGAGTTCGGCCGTTGAGTCGCCCGTCAGTCGGTCGGGTGGGCCCGTTCCAACAATTCTGCCAGGCCCCGCAACTCGTCTTGGGTGAACGCCTCGAGGAAGTAACGCCGTACTCCCGAGAAATGGCCCGGCCGAGCTTTGTCGAAACGCGTTTGCCCGAGATCGGTGAGCACCGCGTACGCCCCGCGTGCGTCGGAAGCGCACTTGAGCCTGCTCACAAGGCCGTCGGCCACGAGCCGATCCACGAGCCGGGTGATGCCCGCGCGGCTCAGTACGACTCTGTCCGCGAGCTCGTTCATTCGCAGCCGCCTGCCGTCGGCGTTGGCCAGCTGGAATAGCACATCGAACTCGGCGAGCGGCAGGCCGCTCTCTTCGATGAGATCCGCCTCGAGGCGTCGGGCCACACGAGCGTGCGTTAGGAGGTATGCCCTCCAGACGCGGTGCTCCAGCTCGTCGAGTTCGGCGACCTGCGCGGCGGGCGCGTCGACGGGCACCGGCGGCATCGCCGGGTGCAGGGTGAGTGGATCGGCCAACCGTCTTCCTCCACCGCTCCGCGGCTGGCTGCCGCCCAAGCGGTCGCATTCTGACGCATTGCCGGGCGATGGGGAGATCGGCCCGGATGGCGCACCTGCCGGGCAAATGGCGCGGCCGCCGGTTTCCCGACGGCCGCGTTCCCGAATTGATGGAGTTGTGGGCGTCAGTCGTCCGTAGGCATATGGAGATACATGCTCTGGATGCCGATACGCCCGGGGCCGGTGAAGCGGTTGAAGATGAGGTTTCCCGAGCCGCTCAGGATGCCCATCTTGAGGCCAACCATCTTGACCTCCATGCCGACCTGGGGATCCTTGTAGACCCAACCGCCCGGCTCGACGTCGAAGACCTCGCCGGGGGCGAGCACCTTCTCGAAGACGTTGCCGTAGCCGTGGAGCCAGATCGTGCCGCCGCCCGCTCCGCCGCTAAAGGTATCGATGAATATGCCGGTTCCACCGAAGAGCATGTTCCCGAGACCACGCAGACGGCGGAAGCTGTATTCGACGTTCGCGGTCGCCGCCAGGAACTGGTGTTCACGCACTTCCAGGGTCTGGCCCGGCGCCAGCTGCATGTGGAACACGTGGCCGACGCCGTCACGGCTGAACGCGATCTGTCCGCCGCCTCGTGCCTCCGTCATGAAGATCGGCATACCCGCGACGGCGCGCTTGAAGGCCCCCTTCATCGGATGCATGCCGATCTCGATCGACGGCGTCTTCCAGAGCAGGATGTGGTGCTCAAAGTAGACCGGCATCGACCCGTCGAGCTCCATGGTCAGAGCCGGAACGAGCTCGCCATCCGTGCGGAACTGGACCCCAGGCCCCTGGCCTTCGTCGATCTGGGTCGGCAGAAGCTTGGGGAGATACTCGTTGTGCATCGGGCCCTCCATAGATCCGCCACTGGGTTGTGCGGTGCCTACACTGTAGGACAGGTAGGCGAGTGGTGGAAAGCCGACACGGACCCATGTGGCAGCGTCCCGGCGCTTGGGCCAAGGCCACGGGGGGCGGGCCGAGCGTCTCGCCTCCGAAGTCGGCAGCCTCGCGGGCCGTCCGGTGGGTAAGCTTGTGGCCTCGGAACCCGGCTCAAGTGGAGGGCAGTTGATGGACTCGTCGACAGCCGGACCTGCCGCGGCGGGCCCATCTCGATTCGGCCGCTTTATGGGCGGCTTTCTGAAGTCCCCGTTCGGTGGTATGTCGGGTCGCGTGATGCTGGTCACCTATCAGGGTCGCGTGTCCGGCCTCACTCGGGAGCTGCCTGTCAACTGCGAGCCGTACGAGGACGGCTACCTGATTCGCGTGGGGCTGCCCGAGTCCAAGACGTGGTGGCGCAACTTCCGCTCCCCGTGGCCGATCAGGCTGATTCGCGGCCGCCGCGCAATCGACGGGACGGCCGTTGCGGTGCTCGGCTCAACGGGTCGGGGCCAGCACATCGCGGCGGACTACTTCGCGGCGCACCATGGGGCCGCGAGGCGCGCTGGCCTCCCTGGACTGCACAAAGGCGAGGTTCCCACCCCGGAAGCTCTGCAAGCGGCAGCCGCCACGATGGTCTTCATCGTGGTTACTCCCTAACCTCGGAGGCGGAGCGTGGCAAAGAAGGGCAAAGGGCACAAACACCCCGACTCAGACGAGACCGCGTTCCTTTCCGAGTACGACGAGAACACGTTCCCCCGCCCGTCGCTGACTGTGGACGTGGCGCTGCTTACCGCGGCCGAGGGCTCGCTGCACGCCCTGCTGCTCCGCCGCAGCAACCACCCGGAGATGGGAAAGTGGGCGCTTCCCGGAGGCTTCGTACGCCTCGGCGAGAGCCTCGATCAGGCCGCCGCGCGTGTCCTTCGCGAGAAGGCCGGCCTCGCCGATGTCTTCCTCGAGCAGCTCTATACGTTCGGCGAACCCGGTCGCGATCCACGTACACGCGTCGTGACGGTGGCCTACTACGCGCTCGTGCCCGCGGAGCGACTCTCGGCGGCAGGGGTCGCAGGCGGCGAGGAGACGTCCATCGCGCCGCTCAGCGTGCCCTGGGCCGGCGAAAGCGGCGGCGCGGTGGCCGCGTTGGATGCGTCCGGCGGCGCTCTGCGCCTGGCGTTCGACCACGCGGAGATTCTGGGGATGGCCGTCAAACGGTTGCGTGGCAAGCTCGACTATGCCCCGATCGGATTCAGGCTCCTCCCCGATGTCTTCAGCCTGCGCTCTCTTCAGCAGGTCCACGAGGTCATCCTGGGCCGGCGGCTCAACAAGGATTCATTCCGGCGCCGGATGCTCGCGTCGGATCAGCTCGCCGCAACGGGCGAGCGACGCACGGACGTCGAGTACCGGCCGCCCGAACTGTATCGATACACCGGCGACCCCCACTGATAGGCGGCCTCGCCGCACCATCGGCCTCACCCCCCGTTTCGGCCACGACGGGTCCGTCATGGGTTGACTTATATGCAGCAGGCATTTATGCTCCGTGCAGATAAGCCCCACCAACCGCCGACTTCAGGCGGCGGGGCGAAAGGAGGCCCGCAATGGCGGAGATCAAACGGTATAGGGGGGTCTCCCACGTGCGTGGAGCACCGTCGGCGCAGCTTCTGCTGTGGAAGGGCGGCAAGCTCCGCAAATCAGGCAGAGGACTCGCCTTCTGGTTCCAACCTCTTTCCGCCAACCTGGCGGAGATTCCGCTGGACGACCGAGAGCTGGCTTTCCTGTTCCACGCTCGGACGTCGGACTTCCAGGAAGCCGTCTGCCAGGGCACCGTGAGCTACCGCGTGGCGGACGCGGAAGCGCTGGCCGCTCGGGTCGACTTCAGTCTGGACCTGGATGAAGGTCTGTACATGGAGGATCCCCTCGGTCAGATTTCGGACCGGCTGACCCAGCTGGCCCAGCAGCACGTCTGGGCGATCGTCAATCGATCCACGCTCGGCGACATCCTCGCCAACGGAGTCGAACAGCTGAGGGCGGCGATAATCTCCGGGCTCGAGGCCGACACCGACCTCCGGGCAATGGGCCTGGAGATCGTCTCCGTTCGCGTCAGCGGGATTGCGCCGGACGCGGTTGTCGAGAAAGCCCTCCAGACACCCGCCCGTGAGTCCATCCAGCAGCAGGCCGACGAGGCGACGTTCGGCCGGCGTGCGCTGGCCGTCGAAAAGGAGCGTGCCATCGCAGAGGCAGAGCTCCAGAATCGGATCGAGCTTGCCAAACGCACTGAGCGTCTGGTTGAGCAGGAGGGCTTGAACGAGCGACGCCACGCCGAAGAGGTCGCGGCCGCCGCGCGTATCGAGGCCGAAGCCGCTGCCGAGCGGACACGCATCGGCGCCGCCGCCTCGGCCGAGAGCCTGCACGCAATCGAGGGCGAGCGGGTCGCTCTCGAAAAGGAGCGGATCACCGCATACGGCGCACTACCACCGGCCGCACTCCTGGCGCTGGCCGCGCGCGAGTTCGCCGCCAAGATCGAGAGGATCGAGCACCTCAACCTCTCTCCGGACATGCTCTCACCGTTCATCGCGGATCTTGCCGCGGCTGGGGCCGCCCGGTTGACTGCCGGCCCCGCAACCGCGACGCAGCGCGGGAGGAAGTGACATGACCGCCTCCATTCCGCGGGTAGTGGTCGTGACCAGGCAAACCGAGCTCGCCGCTCTCCTCGCCAGGCACGGAACCCGTGAGCAGGCCAGGTTCTTCCTGTCCACTCGCGGCCGGGCCATCGAGGATCTCGAGGCCGCCGAGGCGGTCTTCAAGGTGGCGCTCGGCTCGGTGACGGCCGCTATCCCGACGGAATGGAGGCGCGTCCGCGTCGACCGCGGCGATCTGGACCGGTTCCTCTTCGAGCCGGACGACGTGATCGTCGCGGTCGGCCAGGATGGCCTGGTTGCGAACGTAGCCAAGTACCTGACCGGCCAGCTCGTGATCGGCTGCAACCCCGACGCGTCGCGGTACGAGGGCATCCTGGTGCGTCACGCCGCGGCGGAGATGCGGAAGCTGGTTCCGGCGGCCGTTGCCGGTGAGGTAGCCGCCGAGGAACGGACGATGGTCGAGGCGGTCCTCGACGATGGCCTCCGGCTCCTGGCTCTCAACGAGGTGTTCGTGGGGCATCAGAGCCATCAGTCGGCCCGCTACTCCGTGGGTGTGGCGGACCTCCGTGAACGCCAGAGCTCGTCCGGCGTGGTCATAACCACCGGCACGGGCGCCACCGGGTGGGGGCGCTCGATCGCCCTGGAGCGCCACTCCGATCTCGCCCTGCCCCAACCGGCCGAGCCGGCCCTCGCGTTCTTCGTGCGAGAGGCCTGGCCGTCCGTATCGACCGGCGCCACTCTCACGGAGGGCCGACTGGAATCGAACGCCGCGCTGACGATCTCCTCCGAGATGAACGAAGGCGGCGTCGTGTTCGGCGACGGCATCGAGGCCGACAGGCTCGAATTCGGTTGGGGACGCCGGCTTGAGGTTAGGGTTGCGCCGGAACGGCTGAGACTGGCGGCATAGTCGCCTCAGACCTCGGCCCCGCGAGCGGTTCGCCGCGAGACATGAAGAACGGCCGCCGGGATGTCCGACGGCCGTCCGAATTCGGTGCTGGCGAGCGCCGCCAGATCCAACGACGCCGGGCGCCGTCAGATCGGCGACTACTTGGCCTTCAGGGCGGCCAGGCGTGCGTCGACTTCGACCGAGTCCTCGTCGCCCTGCAGCGACGCGAACTGCTCGTCGATGGAGTCGGCGTTGACCTCGGCCATACCGCGGGCCATCGCTTCCTGGTGGCGGACCTTGTCCTCGTAATGGGAGAGCTCGCTCGTGGGATCCATGACCGAGGCGTTCTTGAGCGTCGTCTGGACCTGCGTCTGAGCCTTCGCCATCTTGGCCCGCGCGACCAGCTCGTCGCGCTTCTGAACCAGTTCGTCGCGGCGGATCCTCATCTTGTTGAGGCCGTCCTTGAGCTGGTCCACAAGCACGGACTGCTGGTCGATCTGCGTCTGGAAGGTCTTGACCTGGGCCTCAAAGCTGATCTGCCGGCCCAACGCGAGCTTGGCCAGGCTGTCGAACCTGTCGGCGTCGGAGGTATTGCCGGCCGCGCGAAGCTCGTCTGCCTTCTTGGACGCCGCCGCTGCCTTGCCGCCCCAATCGGTGGCCGCATCCTGGGCTTCCTTGCAGTCGTCCTGGACCATGCGGAGATTGCCGATTGTCTGGGCGACGGCATCCTCGGCGTCGCTCATGTTGTTGGTGAAGTCGCGAACCAGCTGGTCGAGCATCTTCTCCGGGTCTTCGGCGCCGTCGAGCATGGCGTTGATGTTCGCTCGCAGCAGCTGGCCGACACGCCCCAGGATCGTCGTCTGAGCCATGAAGATCGATCTCCCTTCGACTTGTGGACTTTAGTTCCGACTCTATTCGTTGAGTTGACTCGCCGATTGCCCCCGCAGGTTCGGTAGGCTACCAGCCGCCACCGCCGCTTTGGTGGCCGCCGCCTCCGCCGCCTCCGCCGCTCCAGCCGCCGCCACCGCTCGAATGCCCGCCACCGAAGCCGCCGAAGCCGCCTCCGGATGAGCCACCCGTCCAGCCGCCGCCGGAGCCCCACGACGACCCGCCGAAGCCTCCGCCTCGATTGCCGCCGCCACTGAGCAATCCGCCGATGATGCCGCCGAGGATCGAGCCGGCGATATCGCTACCACCGCCCCCACTCGTGCCGCCGCCACCACCGTAGCCGCCTCCCCCACCGTAACCGCCGCCGCCACTGCCGGGCGGCGGGCCGCCGCGCTCGTACCCCACGAAGTCACTGCTGGCGAGCGTATACGCCGAGTTCGCCAGATTCGTGGCCACCCGAGCCTCGCTCGTGGCCGTGACCACGTCTGTGGTAGCGATGGCATCCGCCTGGCCCAGATGGCGCTGCGCCTCGGCCAGACGGGTCCGCGCGGTAGTTCCCACGCCCGTCGCTCTCGCGGCGATGAACGCTTCGGCCTGGTTGACGCTGCTCTCCGCGGTGGCGCGGGCGGAGTCGAACGCCACCTTTGCGCGCAGGATCTGGGACGATGCCTCTCGGATCCCGTTCAGCACCGCATCAGCCGCGGCGTGGGCTTCCTGTACGGCCTTGAGGGCGGCGATCGGGTCCGATGGATCGAGCGACGCCTGGTGCTTCGCGGCCTGCAGCAGCGTGTCCGCCCTGGCGATATCCGCACTCGCTGTGGCTGGGATATCCGGAGTGCCATTCGCGGCCGCGGCCCGCGCCGCTTCGATGTCCGCGGACGCCGCGGCGATCTCGGCGTCGAGCTTGCCGCGGGCCTCGTCGAGCGATTTGGCCATCTGCTCCACGGCGTCGAGGAGCTGGTTCGCCTGGGCAACCGCCTCCTGACCTGCGCGGACGGCATGGGCCGCCGCGTTGAGATCCGGCGTGGCGGCGGCAAGGGCGGCCTTGCCCTTGTCTACCTGCTGCTCGGCGAAATGTCCGCGCTTGTCGGCTTCTTCCGGGTTCCCCTTCACGGATGCCCAGGCGGACGGCGCGTAAGCGCCCAGCGTCTTGATCGCCGCCTGGATCGCCGGGAGACGGCCCTGCAGATCCTCGATGGTCTTGGGCAGCGCGGCCAGGGCCTGGGGCGCGCTCTTCTGAAGATCGCGCAGCGACTGGAGCCGTTTGGCCTGGGCATCCACCCCGGCGTTGGCCGCCTGGCAGTGCGTGATGATCTCGCCGTACATGCGTTCGCGCGTGGGCGGATCCTCCGGCGTGGAGTCGTCCAGCTGCTGCTTGAGTTCGAACGCCTTCTTGAGTTCGGCTTGAGCGGCCGTGATGGCATCGGCGAAGGGCGCCGTGTCGCTGTCATCGAACTCGGCCTGAGCGAAGCCCAGCTCCTGCTGTGCGTTACGCATGGCGTCGTCCGTGTCGACGAGCAGCTTGTTGGCTTGGCGCGCCAGGTCGCCGGTGTGCTTGTCGCGCTCCTCCGCGCTGAGGTGGCCGAGGCGCCGATTTCGCAGCCAGACGCCGACGACCGCGATACCGATGAGGATGAGGAGGATCGCGACGACGCCCCACATCAGCCCCACAAGCCCCGAGTCGAGCGAGTTGGAGCCCGAGCCGGAGCCCGACGCGGGTGGCGCCGTATCTGCTCCCGCTGGGACAGGTGTTGCCTGAGGCTTCGAGCCGCCGGCCATCGTGTCCCGTAGCGAATGGGCGAAGTTCACGATGCCACCGGGGTAATCGCCCGCCTTGAACCGGCTGTCGAGCGCCGCGCTCAGCACGCGGTTCAGCGCGGAGGCCGAGAGACCTGTTATGCCGTCCTCGGACCAGCCGTAGCGATGGTCGTTGACCGCGACGAGGAGCAGCAGGTCGTTCCCGCCCAGACCGTTGGAGGCATAGGTCGCGTCGGCCGCATTCTGGGCCGTATCGCCGCCGGTGGTCGGGATCATCGCCACCCAGAGCTGGACGCCCTCCTTGGCCAGCAGGTCGTCAAGGGCGGCCTGCACGTCCGCCTTGCCCGAATCCAGAACGCCCGTCTGATCGGTGATCTGGCCGGTCAGTTTGACCGTGGATTGGCCCGACGCGGACGCCGACATCAGCGGCAGCAGCAGCAGGAAGCACGCGAGCGCGATGGGCCGAACGAGCGATGCGAGCCTGGCGGTATTCCTCATGTGCACATCCTAGCGACGCTCGGAGGCCGTATCGCATCGGCAGTGCGCCGCCGATGCGTGATTCCCACGGCCGGCGGCGCCGCGGGTGGTTCGCGCACACCCGAATGACCGCTCGGGCGGAGCAAAGGTTCGTTCTTTCGAGCGGGCGTGATACGATCCCGAGCGCGCCGACATAGCTCAGCGGTAGAGCAGCTGTTTCGTAAACAGCAGGTCCTCGGTTCAAATCCGAGTGTCGGCTCCACTCCCCCAAGCGTGCTCAGGCTGACGATGCCCTGCGGGGCCGGCCGCATCGCTCGAAGACGGCTGACTTGCCTGTGGGTACTCCGTGCCCGATCGGACCCGAGGCGTTCCCGGCCATCCCGACGACTGGCCTTTGACCTAAGCTTCTGACGGTTTGCGCTAGCGGACGAGGGTGGGAACGAGCAGATGAGGGTCCTTCACGGCGTTTATCGGCGCGTATTCCTGCTCACCGCTTTGGTCTGCATCGGGGTCTACCTGGCTGCTCCGTCGGTTGGCATACACAGCCAGCGCGTCGTCCTTCCGGCGTGCATCGCCTTGGGGGCGGTAGTCCTTGGTGCGGAGATACCGGTGTTGTTGCGCGCCAGAAGACTCACGTCGAGGGCTATGCGGCTCTCCGCGGCCGGGCGGATGGACGAAGCGATCGCTGCCTACGACGAGTTCGTTGAGCGCTTCTGCAACGACCGAGACCTGCAGTCAGCGGTGGCCTGGGCTCTGTACAGCAAGGGCTATGACCTCGATCGACTGGACCGATCAGAAGAGGCGCTGGCGGCTTTCAGCGAACTCATCACCCGGTTCGGCGACCAGAAGGAGCCGGCGCTGCAGGCGAGAGTGGCGCAGGCGCTCTATGCCAAAGGCGGCAGCCTGAAGAAGCTCGGGCGCGACGAGGAGCAGGTATCCACCTACCGGGAACTGATAGACCGGTTCGGCTCGAGTTGGGAATCGTCCACCCGAGACGCGATCGCGCGGGCGCTCGCCAGCGAGGGTCTGTCTCTGGCGCGGCGGGGTCGATTCGAAGACGCGATCGCAACCGCCGACGAGGTCGTACGGCGATTCGGCGATGCGCCGCGACTACGGCTTCGCGTTCAGGTCGCCGAAGCACTCAGGAACAAGGGCTGGTGGCTGTGCGAACTCGAGCGTTGGGATGAGGCGCTGGCAGCCTTCGATGACATCCTTTCGAGGTTCGGACGGGCCAAGGAATCGGATTTCCGCGTGGTCGTTGCCAGGGCTTTGTGGAACAAGGCATGGACGCTGAGCAAGTTGGGTCGAGAGGACGGCACCGCGGCTGTCTGCGACGAGATCATTGCTCGTTTCGGCGACGACAACGATGCCGAGATCAGATCATCCGTAGCCTCCGCATTGGCGGGCAAGGCGTTGCTGGCGAATGGCCCTGATGGCAACGCCGACGATTCCGAGTCGAACTACAAGCGTGCAATCGAAGCGGACCCGCAGGATGCCGCGGTTCTTGGGGGTTACGCGACGTTCCTGAACAACGTCCGCCACGACCCGGACGCCGCGGAGACGTACTTCAAGCGGGCGATAGAGGTTGATCCCACTCACGCCTATAACCTGGGCGCCTACGCGTTCCTCCTGGCCGACTTCCTAGACGCTCCGGACCGAGCAGCGAGTTTCTACAAGAGGGCTATAGAAGCCGACCCGACGAACGCCGACAACCTCGGCAACTACGCCGTCTTTCTGAATGACCAGGAAGACCCTGAAGGCGCCGAGCGTTACTACCGACAGGCGATCGAGGCCGACCCGAAAGGCGTCAATAACCTGGGCAACTTCGCGCGCTTCCTGGCCTACGCACGCCACGATAACGAAGCGGCTCAGACGTACTTCGAACGGGCGATAGAGGCAGACCCGGACAACGCTCACAACCTGGGCGCCTACGCGAGCTTCCTGGCCCACGCTTGCCACGATGCAGACCGGGCAGAGCCTTACTACATACGCGAGGTCGCCGCAGAACCGGATACCTCGTGGCACCTGAACAACTACGCGTTGTTCCTCCACCACGACCGTCACGATTTCGACCGGGCCGAGGACTACCACAGGCGCGCCGTCAGGGCCGACCCTGGGTACGCGTTCGCACTCGGCACCTACGCGGATTTCCAGAACCTGGCCCGCCGCGATGTAGAAGCAGCTGCGGAGTGCTACCAGCGCGCGATCGAGGCAGACCCGTCCGACGCCGACTTTGTTGGCAACCTCGCCGGCCTGCAGCTGGCGAACGGCAAGGTCGAAGAGGGTCTGGCGCTCGTTGCCCGTGCCAAGGATCTAGGACCTGGGCCGGGACTTCGGCTGGAACTGGCCTTCTATGACTACGCCCATGATCCGGATCCCCCGCATCGGCAGGCAGGCCTCACCAGCGTCAAGCAACTACTGCGCGATGGTGTTCGCTCGCCTGATTGGCCGCTCGATCGGAACGCAGACGAAGCGAAACGCACCGGTCATCCAGAACCGGAGTTTCTCGCGATGTTGGCCGGCGTCATCAGTGGCACCGCCGAAATCACCGCCCTGGACAAGTTCGACGCATGGACCAACGCCTGACCGGGTGACTCCCGAACCGGTGCTAGCCCCTTACAGGACCGCCGAGTTCGATTGCTTCCTGCTCTCCCACGCGGCCGAACCTTTGGCCATTGGCCCGGGTCTCACCTCTGAGCGACGCTATAGTCCGCACGAGAGGCGGACGGAGGAGAGGGCGAATGAGGGTGCTGAGGCAGGCGAAAGACCTCGGAGCCGAACGAACGCTGGCACTCGCGGCGACCATCGCCGACGATTTCGGTCGGGCGGGGTGGACGTTGTCGGACTACAGCTGGCTGGTGATGGCGCCCGAGGAGGACTCGGTCATGGAGCTGGCGTTCGAGTCTGTGAGCGCGGACGCGGTCGCGCCGCCGGAAAGGGCGGGATCGGGCCAGGCGCTCGAGTCTCCGGGTCAGGCGGCGTTCCTCCTGACCGTAGTCGCACCGTGCGTCCTGCTGGCCGCACTTGTCCTGCTCGCGCTGCTGGGGCGGCGGTAGCCATGTCGGAGCACCGGACCACCGAATACGCCGCGGGATCCGAGTACAACGCTGGCATCGTCGTTGAGCCTATCAATGCTCGCCTGCGGGAGGCCGGCTGGCGCGTGGTCTCATCGGTCTGGTCGGATAGGGTGCCGGGCTACTGGGAGGAGGCGGCCAAAGGCCGAATCTGGGCGCACGCGTCCTCGGGCGGCGCGCTCACGGTCACTTACGAGCACGACCCGGACCTGCCCGTCCTGCCGTCGTTGCGGGCGGCGATCGAGGCTGCCGCGATCTCCCGGCCGGACGTCGAGGAGGCGGTGCGCCAACTCGCCCAAGTGGCGCTGCACACTCATCTCCCGATCGGCCAGGAGGACAGCTTCATGGACGCTCTGTCGCCCCGCCAGACGTTCATGGGCGAGTATCTCGCCCGCCGTCTGGAGCTCAGCCCCGAGCTCACCGAGGCGTACCGGGCGCTTCCGGCGCTTCTCCGACTGGAGATGGAACGGACGGACGCGGATGCCTTCCTCGAGGTCTTCGCGACCCAGGACGTCAGCTCTGCCGTACCTCGAGCAACGCCTTGATGGCCGCCTGGAACGAGCCCGAGTAGCTTTCCCAGAAGAACGTCTGCTTACCTGCCGGGGTATCCGCGGGCACGTTGTACACCATCGCCAGACGGACGCTCGTGCGCGGGGCGATCTTCCATCCCATGGCCGCGCAGTTCAGCACGTAGACGAAGCCGCCGGCCCCGTCGTGGTCGAGCGCGCCCGGGAGCGACTGGGAGTAGCCCGGGCACGGGTCCAGCGAGGCCACCGTGTCGCCGGTGTTGGTGAGCACGATCGAGTAGGTCATCGTCTGACCCGCAACCGCGAAGTCAGGAAGGTCGATTTCGGTCGCTTCCACCTGTGCCGGTGTTGTGGTTTCGGTCGAGGCGACGGCAGGGGCATAGGGCTGGAACGGGAAGACGGTCATCGTGCTCGCGGCCGCGCCATCTGGTATGCACGCTCCGGTGATCGCCTGGGCAGTATCCACCGGCGCCCCCATGGCGCCGGACCAGATCTGGATCGTCACGCTGGCCGGCTTGGTGAAGTCCGGCGCGCAGATGGATCCGAAGCCGACCTCCACCACGGCCTGCTCGCCCGGTGCCAGAGTGACCGATCCGGCGGCTATGTCGGCAGGTTGAAAGGGCAGCGCCAGTTCGTGCCCACCCTGCTCGACGGCCACATATGGGGCACCGACCAGGTAGCAGGCAACCGAGCCGGCGTTCGTCAACAGGATCTGGATTTCGTTGCCGGCGGATCGGCCCCACGGCTGCGCAACCGCAGAGAACTTGAGGTTTCGTGCCGCGCACTGTTCAACCTGCGGCCGCGCCGGGGTGCCCGGGGACGGCTTCGCCGCGGGTGTGGGCGTGGCATCCGTCCAGGCGATCACCGGCAGGTTGGGCGTCGGCCGGTCCGGCGCCGAGGACGGAGGCGAGCTTGTCTGCGTCGATGCGGCGATCGTGGATCCGGGACTGCGGCCGCTGGATCCCGACGACTGGCCCACAACGTACTTCGATGCACCCGCGGCGGTGATCATCAGCCCAACGGCGATTGTCAGAGCCACACCGACTCTCAGGTGGCTTGTGCCCGAAAGCCTCACCCGATACTCGGATCCGTCGGCCCCACGCGTGTGGTCCCGTCCGGCGCCCTCATCCCTCATCGCCTTGCTTCCCTCCGTACGGACCTACCAAGACGAATCCCGGCCGACGTATGGGGCGGTGGGAGCGGCTGTAGGATAGAGACGCCGAGTCGCGCGCGTCCGCCTGGCGAAACGCGGCCGCCGGCCGGGGTCATGGAGGGAGGTCCGGCGTGAGCTACAGCCTTGTCGAACAGATCGGCAAGGGTGGCATGGGCGTTGTCTGGAAGGCGCGCGACGACGAAACCGGCCAGATAGTCGCCTTGAAGCTGCTCCGCGACGGGCACTCCGACGATCCCGAGTACCGCAGGCGTTTCGAGCATGAGCTCGCGATCGCCTCTCGCATAACGTCGCCCCACGTAGTCAAGGTCCTGGGCTACGGGGAGCGCGAGGGTCAACCGTACATCGCCTTCGAGCTGGTTGAAGGCACGTCCCTCCGTCAGATGATCGCCGATTACGGGCCGTCCACGTGGCCCGCTGCCCGGACGATCCTGCTGCAACTTGCCGAGGGCCTGGCGGACGCTCACGCCGCGGGCGTCATCCATCGCGACGTGAAGCCGTCCAACATCCTCATCGATGGCGCGGGCACGGCGAAGCTCGCCGACTTCGGCATCTCGCGGGCCGCCGACCTGACGCGGATGACGCGAGCAAGCGGCCTGATGGGGACGCCGGCGTACCTTGCGCCCGAGGGACCGTTGGATGCGCGCTCCGACCTGTACAGCCTCGGTGTCGTCGCATACGAGATGCTCACCGGCTCGATCCCCTTCGACGGCGACACATACCACGCGGTGCTGGTGGGCCATCTCAGCCAGGAGCCGGATCTCTCCAAACTGCCCGCCGATGCCCGTCCGCTCGTCGGTTGGCTGCTTGCCAAGGCGCCGTCCGCCCGAGCCCAGACGGCACGGCAGCTTGTGCGGGTCCTCACCGGCACCGAGGCAATTCCGGCCGTGGTGTCTCCGGAGCCGAACGGGGCGAGCACGACGAAGAGTCCGGGCAACGACTTCACAACGCTCATCGCCCCGCCTGTCGGTGCCGCCGTCACGGCGACCCCCGCCGGATCGCGCCCCGAGGGCCGCAAGCTCCTGCCGATCGCGGCCGCGGTTGGCGCAGCGATCGTGCTTGCCGCCGGTGCCCTCCTGGTTGCGTCCGGGGGTCTCGGCGGAAGGCAGGCCGCGAGCGCCGGCCCATCGGTCGTGGCGGCGGCCTCGAACCGCCCTACGGCAACGCCCCTGCCCACTCCTACGCCCAGTGCCACGCCGACTCCCGCCTATACCTACAAGATCCCCACGGGGTCGTGGATCGGCCTGGGAAGCGTGCCGGGCACCGTGTGGGGTGACGGTCTTGCGGAGCTGGCCGACGGCCACATCGAGGTGTTCGGGGCAGTAGAGGGTCCGAAACGCGCCGGCCTGACAACCACCTGGCTGATCGACTCCAACACGGGAGCCATAACGTCGGGCCAGCCGATGGCCGCCCCGGCCGAACTGCCCACGGTCCTGCGGACCCACGACGGAATGGTTTTCGCGCTCGGTGGCTGGGCCGGCAACGAGCCGATCAAGACCGCTCAAGCGCTGGACACCAGGACCGGGGTCTGGACCGCGCTGCCGGACATGACGATGCCTCGATCGCTTGCGAGCGCGGTGGAGCTCCCAGACGGCCGGATCATGGTCATCGGCGGCTGGGCGTCGTTCACCTCGAACGTCTGGGAAGCCGGCGACACCGTCGAGATCTACGACCGGACCACGCGGAAATGGTCGGGGACGGGAAGCCTGTCCGCCGGGCGCGCCCTGGCGACGGCCACGATGTTGCCCGACGGCCGGGTCCTGGTGACCGGCGGTTCGACCCGGTGGTCTCTGACCAACGCCTCGGCCTCGGGCCAGACCGTACTCGCCACCGCCGAGGTCTACTCGGGCGCGACCTGGAAGGCCGCGGGCTCGATGTCGGCGCCACGATCCGGTCACTCGGCCGCCCTTCTGCCGAACGGCCACGTGATCGTTGCGGGTGGTTGGGCGGACGGATTGAGTCTCGGTACAGCCGGGGTGCAGGATTTCGATCCGAAGACGGGGGCGTGGACGCCATTCGCGTCGCTGCCTTCGGCCCGAGCCCAGGGCCGCCTTGTCACGCTCAAGGACGGCCGGCTGATGCTGATCGCCGGAGTCGATGCCGATACGAACGTGACGGCCGAGGTGGACATCTACGACCCTTCCCTGGGAGGGTGGAAAGCCGTGAACCCGTTGCCGCAGGCCGTCTACTGGCCAGCCGCGACGGTGACGGCTGATGGCCGCGTCGTGGTTGCCGGAGGCGCGACGGACAAGGCCGTGCTCGGCGGCGTGGAGATCTGGGCCCCGCCATCCACATAGCCCCCGAGGGCGCCGCAGGATCCCCCCACGGACCCGCAACGCCCTCCCCCCTCGGGTTCCTCCCGCGTTGCGGCCCCCTCATCTTCCGCAACGCACTCGCAGAGTAGGGGCTCCACCGCACGCCGAGAATGCCGGCCGGCCAACAATTGACTAACGCGGATCCGGGTAGCCGCCCACCAGGGCGGTGGCGTTGTCCCCGCCGCCGGCCTCAACTGCCGCGTCCACGAGCGCTTGTGCGCTGTGAGCGATCGGCATCCTCGCAGAGATGCGGCCGATCGCCCGGTCGTCGATCATGCCGTGCACGCCGTCCGTGCACAGGACGAGCCTCTGGCCGGCGGGCAGCGGCATCGGCCCGAAGACATCCACGTCCAGGTCCGGCTCCGACCCGACACCGCGTGTCAGGATGTTCCGATCGGGAGCGCTGCGCGCCTCTTCCGCAGATATGCGGCCGGCCGCCACCCGTTCGGCGACAAGGCTGTGATCATCGGTAACTGGATGGGCCTGACCATTCGAAACTACGTACGCCCGTGAGTCGCCCACATTGGCCACGATGACCGAGCCGTCCACGTCGGAGGCCAGGGCCGCAACCATCGTCGTTGCGGCGGCCCCATTCCCGGTAATCTCGTAGACCCTCTCGTTGGCAATGCCGAACGCCTGCGTAAGCGCGGTGGCCGGGTCGGTCCAGCCCGTGCGCGTCACGTGGTCGATGACGGCCTCGACCGCGAGCTGGCTGGCTTTCTCGCCGTCCGGTCCGCCGCCCACACCGTCGGCAACCACCCAGATCGAATAGTCGAGCCCGTTTCGGACCACGCGCCCGACCCCCACGAAATCCTCGTTGTTCTTCCGCACCCGGCCGACATCGGTGGCCATGGACACGGCCATGGCCGGATGGTGCTCCGGATCCATCGTTGTCGGCCTCACTTTCCGGACTCTCCCGTTCTGCGGGATCTTGCTCCGGCGACGGTTGCGGGGACAATGCTACCCGTCTGACATCGGGTTAACGACCAGAGGCATACTAACTTCGCCGAAAGTGCCTTGAAGGATTGTCGATGGCGGACTCGGGAAACGTCAGCTGGGGGATCGAGTGGCACAGCGGGGGCGAGCTTCACCGTGTTGCTCTCGATGGGAAACTGCGCCTCGGGCGATCTGCGCATGCCGACATCGTCATCGAGGATCCTTACGTTTCGCGAGAGCATTGCACGCTTGAAGCCGAGGATGGCGGCGTTCGTGTAGACGCCAGCAAGAGCACCAACCGGATCCGGGTGGACGGCCAGGAAATGGAGAATGTGTTCTTCGCAAAGGCGGCCTCGTTTGTGGTGGGCGGGACCACGGTCACGTTGAGGACGATCTCGGCCGCGGACGAGACGACGCTCTATATGACTCGTTCCGCACCCGCTCTCACACTCCGCCGCTCCACCCGAGAACTCCTCGCGCCCAACGGCTCGGTCATCGTGCAGCTTTCGGCGTACGAGGCGGCGGCGCTGGGCGCCATCGCCTCCAAGTATCCGGACGCGGCCGACCACGACACGATTGCCCGCGCGACCTGGGGAGAGCCGGACTATCCGCGATACCTGATCCACCGCTTGATGCAGAGGCTGCGGGACCGGCTCGGCGACTCGGCCGATCTCGTGGAGAACGTCCGCGGCGCCGGATATCGGTTGCGGAGCCCGCTGGATCTGCGCTAGGACGCGGTCCGGGGTGGTCGCGGAGTAACCGCCAGAAGTGCGAGCGCGGCGACTGCGAGAACCATGATGATCGGCCAGGCGGCAACGACCCCAACCATGTCCGCCAAGAGGCCGAGTATCGACGGCGCGAGGAGCACGGACAGCCCGGCAGCCAACGTTGCCCTGGCCGAAGCCTCCAGGGGCGCGCGGGGAGCCACGGCAAGCGCCACAGCAATGCCGATCGGGTAGAGACCGGACGTACCGAGACCGCACAGGAAGAGGCCCAGTCCGGAGACCGCGGCAACCGTGGATAGCCAGACCATAGCCACTCCAACCAGAACGATGCTGAGCCCGACGGACATGAGGAGCAGCGGGCTGCGCTGCGCGCCAAGGCCTCGCCAGATGGCCGCGCGGCCCAGGAACATTCCCGCGACAAAGAGACTCGCGAGCAGGGTCGCGTCTCCGCTGGAGACGCCGGTGGCACGGCCCACGATGGTCGACCCCCAGAACACAACCGAGAACTCGATGGCTACGCTCAATGACAGCAGCAGCCAGACGAACCAGTAGGCCCTCGGCAGGCTCTGGCGAGGTATCCGCGCAAGTGACCGCGTGAACTTCTCGCGCGGACGAAGGACCGCGAGCACGGCGAAGGCGGCGATTGGGAGAAGCAGGGCCAGACGCCAGGCGTGAAGCCCGGACGCCGCAAGACCCATGACGACCGGGGCCGCCGCGGCCGCGATCATGGACACCGCGTTTGCCTGGCCCATCAACATCCGGCTGTCTCCACGGGCGACTCGAGCCAGCTGCACCACGACCTGAACCCCCAGGGTCCCGCCTCCCAGGCCGAAGATGAGTGTCCCTGCCAGCGATACCGCGAACGCAGGCGCACCTATCACCAGCAGGATGCCCGCCGCTATCTCGCCGACGGCCACGTCCTGCAGCAGGCTGGGGCCGATCCGGCGGCCCACCCAGTCCGCGCTCACTCCGGCAGTGAGAATGCCGATCGCCATCGCCGACGCGTAGAGCCCCGACTGAAAGTCGGTGAGACGCAGGTCGGTCCGCAGGTACGGAGTCGCGTATCCGATGCCGTACATGACGTATGCCCACACGGAGAGGTGCAGGCTGGCGTTCCACGCCGCACGAGTATTGCCGGCAGGGATCTCCGGCGCAGTCCCGGCCGTCGGAGCTTCGATCAAACGCTTCCTAACCTTCTATGTCGATCACGGCAGCCAGCCTGAGATCGCCCACGCTGCGCCCGATTCTGACTTCGTAGCGGCCCGACTCGACCGCCCACCCACCCGAGGTCTCGTCCCAGTAGCGGAGAGCCTGCGGATCTATCGGAATGGCGACCGTTGTCTCCATGCCCGCGTCGGCCTCGACCGCGTTCCAGCCGGCGAGCCACAGGAGCGGTCGCTCGATCGAGCTATCGGGTCTCGCGAGGTACAGCTGAACGATCTCGCGGCCGCGGCGCGTCCCGGCATTGCGCAGCGTCGCTCGTACCGTGGGCGATTCGGCGCCAACCACGACGTCCGCGTCGAGATAGGTCCACTTCGTGTAGCCAAGCCCGTGCCCGAACGGGAACGCCGGCTCCACTTCAGTGTTCAGCCACGCGCGGTAGCCGATGTTCAGCCCCTCGGGGTATCGAAGGATGCCGTCGACCGGCTTCGTGTCGATCACCGGCGCGTCCTCGGTTGCGACCGGCCAGGTCGTCGGCATGCGTCCTCCGGGTTCCACCAGACCCAGAAGGACGTCGGCGAGTGCGTTGCCTCCCTCCTGGCCCGGGAACCAGTTGAGCAACACGGCGGCGACGTCGTCCCGCCACGGCATCAGTACAGGCGATCCGGCCGAGATGACGACGACGATCCGTGGGTTCACGCCGGCCACCCGCCGGACGAGTTCGTCCTGATCGGGCTGCAGCGACAGCGTTGTGCGGTCGTATCCTTCGGACTCGTCGAGCGCGGTCGTGCCGATGCACAGGACCACGACGTCGGCCGCGGCGGCGAGTCGCTCGGCCTCGGCG
Organism: Chloroflexota bacterium; assembly: GCA_003153755.1. Classification (GTDB taxonomy): domain Bacteria; phylum Chloroflexota; class Limnocylindria; order Limnocylindrales; family CSP1-4; genus Fen-1039. Next base: position 42,803 of record PMBG01000125.1, read on the forward strand.
AACGCGGCCGCCCGATCCACGACGGGTTTCTCGATCGACAAATCCAGGAACGCGGCATTGTGGTCGTACGACTTCCGCAGGCGAACCACGAGTTCCACGGGATGGCCGGCCGTCATCTCGAGTTCGGGACCCTGGAAGGGCGCGTCACCCCAGATCGCGTCGATGTCCTCGGTGTCCACCGGTGCGCCGCCCTGGTAGGCGAGCTGCCCGTCCAGCCACACGGCAACGTTGCCGCGAGCGCCCAGCGCCAGGCGATGCCGCCCGGTCTCCTGTGACGTCACCGAGGCCGAGAACTCGAGGATCGGGCGGCCCACCAGCCGCTCCTCCCCATTCCAGTTGAGCTGGCCGTCTACCCGCGCCATGCGGCCGACTTCGTGGCAGGCGGCAGTCGCGACCGGCGCATCCGCCGGACCGTCTTCGGCAAGGACACGCACAAGGATGCCGGGCTTTCCGGCATCGGCACCAGCCTGGGCCGGCAGCCGGACCTCCGAGCTCGCGAGCTCGCGAAACCCGGCCCGGTATCTGTCCATGGTGCGGCTCAAGATCTCCACGCCGGCCGGGAGGGCCGCCCGCAGGCCCTCGAGCGGGGTGATCCCGTACTCCGCCCGCACGTTGGAGCTGCCGCCACCCTGGCTCGGTGGAACGTTGGCGTTGGGTCCGATCACGGCCACGCGGCGCAGCTTGCCCGGGTCCAGAGGCAGGATGCCGTCGTTGCGGAGCAGCACGGTCCCGGCTACCGCCGCCCGCCGGACGAGGGTACTCACTTCGGACTGTGGCGGACGGACCGCGATGGGCGTCGCCGGCGGAACTCCCTCGAGGGCTCCCACACGCGCGCCCAGGCGGAGGATTCGTCTGACCTTGGCGTCGATCGCCGACTCCGGAACGCGACCGTCGCGAACCGCCGCGAGCAGGGCATCGCCCCAGGTTCCGTACGGTCCGGGCATCTGGAGATCCAGGGCGGCGCGTCCGGCCTCAACCGTGGAGTGCGTCGCGAACCAGTCGCTCATGACGATTCCGTCGAAGCCCCAGTCGGTCTCCAGCGGATCGGTCAGGAGCGGGCTCTCGGTCATCTTGTGCGGCTGCACGCCGCTGTACGCTGCCATCACGGACCACGCCCGGGCCTCGCGCACGATCCGTTCGAACGGCGCCAGGTACAGCTCGTGGAGCGTCCTCTCGTCCACGTCGACGAGCAGGCTCTGTCGCTCCGTCTCCGAGTCGTTGCAGACGTAGTGCTTGGGGCAGCCGCCAACGCCCTTCGACTGCAGCCCGTCCACGTAGGCGGCCGCGAGACGGCCCGTGAGGAGCGGATCCTCCGAGAACTGCTCGAAGTGGCGGCCTCCGATCGGCGAGCGGTGGAGGTTGATAGTGGGACCAAGGAGCACGTCGACGTTCTTGGCGCGGGCTTCGGCGGCCAGCAGCTCGCCGAGTTCGCGCACGAGCGACTCGTCCCAGGTCGCGGCGTATGCCGTGGGGCTGGGAAATGACGTGGTCGACTCGTCGTGGTCTACCGAGCCGCCCTTTACACCGGCCGGACCGTCCGAGACCACGATCTCGCGCAGGCCGATCTCCGGCACCTCGTAGGTTGCCCAGAAGTTCTTCCCGGTGAGCAGGCGGACCTTCGTCTCGAGGTTCAGTTGCGCTATGGCTTTGTCGACCGCTGCCTCGATCTGAGCTTGATACTCCTCGGCCGGTCCGCCACTGGTCACAACTCGACCTCCATGAAGCTCCAGGGTTCCATGGACGCAGTCTATCCCCGGCCACCGAATGGAGTCCCCGGCGGTCCGGTGCGCCAAATAACCGGGTATCGCGGGTCCGGGGAGGTGTACATTGAAATCCGCCTGACCACGGCGCGTTCTGGATTCGAGCGGCCTTTTGTTGGGTCGCCGAAACGACAAGCTCTGGGAGCCGGCTCTGATGGGGATCCGAAATCGCCTGCCGCACTTCGCCATCCGGATTGGTGCGATCGTCCTGGTGGTGGCCGTAGCCATCGCCGGTTGCTCGCTTCTCGTGGACTCGGCGAAGAAGACTCCGAATGCCGGCGGCTCGCCCGGTGTGACCGCCCTTACCGGCGCGGTTCCCACCGGAACCGACTCCGGGCTGGAATCGCTCAGCGCAACTCCGGATCAAGTGACACCGGCCGGCGGTTCGACGACCCCCGGCGCGACCACCGCTCAGATCGCGAGCGCCGTCTCAACCGCGACGCCGAAGCCGGCCACCCCGAAGCCGGCCATCCCGAAGCCGGCCACCCCGAAGCCGGTCGCGCCTACGCCGACCCCTGCGGCCCCCCAGCCCACGGGACCTCCGGCGCCTCCGGCTCCAACGGCCGTGCCCGGTGCGCCGTGCTACGTCTTTCCCAACTCCAACGTATGGCACGCGAGCGTCGCAGGATTGCCCGTCGCATCCAATTCGGCCGCGATGGTCAACGCGATCGGAGCGAGCGCCTACCTGCATCCGGACTTCGACGCCGTCGGCGACGGCATTCCGATCAACTACGTGACCTCGAGCACGCCCACCTACACTCCGACCTTCCAGTACGCCGACGAGTCGGACCCGGGGCCTTATCCGATTCCGTCGAGCCCGCGGATCGAGGGCGGATCGGACGGCCACTTGATCGCCGTGGACGTGACCCAGTGCAAGTTGTGGGAGCTCTATCAGGCACGGCGGGCCGGGTCGGGCTGGTCGGCAGGCTCGGGTGCCACCTGGGACCTGCGGTCGAACGCGTTGCGACCCGCCGGCTGGACCAGTGCCGACGCTGCGGGCCTGCCCATCTTCCCGGGCCTGGTCCGCTACGACGAGGTCATGAGCGGATCGATCGAGCATGCCATCCGATTCACCGCGCCTGATACATGCGGTTACATCTACCCGGCGCGGCACCTCACCGCTCCGGCATGCTCCACGTTGCCCGCGATGGGTATGCGCTTCCGGCTCAAGGCATCGGTGGATATCTCCGGCTTCGGGGTGCATGCCCAGGTCGTCCTCAAGGCCCTGAAGAAGTACGGAATGATCCTCGCCGACAACGGCTCGCCGTGGTTCATCAGCGGCGTGCCGGACAGCCACTGGAACGACGACGAGTTCCACAAGCTGCAGACTCTCCACGGGTCGGATTTCGAAGAAGTAGACACGAGTGGGCTGCGCAACGGTTAGGTGGGGCAGGACCCCGCCGGCCGCCGCCGGCGTTCCGGGTGGTGCGCGAGCACCACGTGGTACTTACGTGTGAGTGGAGCGAGAGCCGCGCGGGCGTAACCTCCTGTTGAGACATTCAAGGGCTGGCCCGGCCCTGCAATTGGGTCAGGAGGCTGCGTGCTCATCCCGTTCATCGGGTATGCCCTCGGTCGTCGCTTCATCGGATACGTGGAGTGCGAGGGCGAGCGGCTGACCGACATGCTCAACCGCTCCGGGACTTTCGTGCTCCGTGAGTCGTTCGTGGAGAACTACGACGACGGTACCGTGACGAACCTCGGCGACGGGGAGATCGATCGATCGCTGCTCTTCGCGGTCGAGGCCACGGGCAATCGCGGCGAGAACTCCCGGCGGATACGCACGGTTCGCCATCGCATGCAGATCCGGCTCGGGCCGTACATGGCACTCGGCCTCCTGCACTCCGTTCCCGGGCAGATGCCACTGCCGGGCCTCTCCTCTGGCGGCCCGATGATCCCGCTCTCAGACGCCACGATCGGATACGCAGCGCGCGGCCTGCTGAGCATGCGCGACGCCGGAACGCTCATAGTCAACCGTGACCTGCTCGATTGGGTGCGCGCCGGCGAAGACGACGCCGCGGCATTCCCGGGAGTACCGGTCCTGACCGACTCCTAGCGAAGGGGGTTGGGGCGGGCAGGTAAGATCGGCATCAGCGGCCACGCGGCGCGGGCCGGTTAGCAACGGGGAGTGACGCACGTATGAGCAAGCTTCGAGTCGCCCTGGTGCAGATCGCGGCAGACCAGGATGTTGCCGCGAATCTCGATCGCGCCGCGGCGCTCGTGCGGCAGGCGGGCAACGAGGGCGCGTCACTCGTGGCGCTGCCGGAGATGTTCCACTACCGCGGGCCACTGACGGGCTTCCGTGAGTCCGCGACCTCGGTCCCGGGCAGCGTGACCGCTCCGTTCGCCGCGCTCGCCCGCGAGCTCAATACCTGGATCCTGCTCGGCAGCATCGCCGAACGCTCCACGGACCCACTCCGTCCGCACAACACGTCCGTCCTGCTGGACCCAGTCGGCGGGGTCGCGGCGACGTATCGGAAGATGCACATGTTCGACGTCTCGCTCCAGGACGGTCCCTCGGACAAGGAATCGTCAAGGATCACTCCCGGCGACCGGACGGTGGTGGCCCTGATGCAGGGTGCCGCCCAGGAGGCGGACGTTCGTCTGGGGCTGAGCGTCTGCTTCGATCTCCGCTTCCCGGAGTTGTATCGCGACCTAACCGCCGGAGGAGCGGTGATCCTGGCCGTGCCGAGCAACTTTACCGAAGCCACCGGCCGCGACCATTGGGAGGTGCTCCTCCGTGCCCGCGCCATAGAGAACGGTGCGTTCGTGATCGCGCCCGCCCAGTGCGGCATCGGGGCGGGGATCCCCACGCACGGCCGCAGCATGATCGTGGACCCATGGGGAACGGTGATCGCCCAGGCGCCGGACGGACCCGGAATCGTCGTTGCCGACCTGGAGCTGGACAGGGTCGCCGCGGTCCGCAGGCAGCTGCCCACGCAGCCCGTCAAGTAGCGGCGAGGGAGTTTCGGCCGGGGACGCCGATCAGGCGGCCCCCCACCTGCGCTGAAGGGACATATCCTCATCCGGAGCCGCGTTGGTGGGCGTGTTGGCCGGGATCGACGTTTCGTCCAGGACCGTTACCACCTGCTCGCGGTTCACCATCGCGAAGGGGAACCGGCCGCTGAGCGCCGCGTCCGACAGCCAGCGAAGTGAAAGGTCGGTCATCGGCAGGAAGTGCGGATCGGGCGATTCGAGGAATTGCTTCATCGATCCGTAGGTATGCAGGAACAGGTTCCCTCGGACCGTGTAGCCGTGGGCGACGATCGACGCCATGCGCTTCTGCTTCTGAACGACGGCGGCACCGGGTCTCGGCGACTGCATCGCCTGTCGCTCCGCGACCAGCACGACCTGATCCAGGCGGACCCAGAGCGTGCCCTTGCGCTCATCGGGGGCCGGGGCAGTGTCCTGCCCAAGGTGGACATGCCACGCGTCTCGAACCTGGATGAACCCGTTCTGCATGTTGATCCAGTCGGAGAGGCGGCCGAACTGGCCGGTTCGGATCGTACCCGAGACCTGAAACCCTTCGCCGAATATCTCGACGTCGACGGGGATTCCCTCGAGCTCGTCCTCTTGCTGGTTGGTCACCCAGTCGTTGCTGCCCTGGCTGCCCGGAGCACCGAGCGTGCCCCACACGGGGTCAAAGCCGGGAGGTGTGTTGTAGCCGTCGAACTGGCCTGATCCCGGGTCGCTCAGACGGAATCCGCCCGACTCGAAACCACCCTGGGCGTCGCGTCCCTGCGTGTCGCCCGGGCGAGCCCCAAAGAAACCGGGTCGTCCAGCCATTGTGTTCGCCTGACCTCGAAGAGAGCGCCTCTCCGGCACCTGATAGTGGTGTCGGATCGGGGTTCGGAATCTTCACCCGCACGCTCGTGTGGGCGGGCGTCACTGCGCCCGGAACAATTCTCCGCCCCGTCCGGGGGGAATCCAATTGCCCGTAAGTAGCCATTAGAAAAGCGTGGTATCTCTAGCCCGTATGACGCAGTTGCGGCCGCGCACCGCCCGGCGGCCCGCCGCCTAACTACCGTCGCCGGGCGGCTCTCCCGGGAGCGAGACCGTGAAACACGCGCCCATGCCCTCGCGTGCTGGGTCGAGTACCAGGTCTCCGCCCATCTTGCGTATCAGCTGCCGCGAGACGTATAGACCCAGGCCCGTTCCGTCGCCGCTCGGCATCGCCGAGCCACGCTGGAAGCGCACGAACAGCTTGCCGCGGTCCTCCTCGGAGACTCCGGGTCCATGGTCCCCTATCGTCACGATGAGTCTGCTGGTGGCCTCGTCGGCTCGGATGGCCACCTCGATCTTGCCCTCGCGGCCGCCGTACTTGACGGCGTTGTCGAGCAGCGCCCACAGGACCTGGTCCAGCTGATCAGGATCGGCGACGGCGAGCCAGCCGGAGGCTTGGTCGTCCAGATCGAACTCCACCGAGGCGGCGTTGAGTGCTTCCCAGGCGCGCCGGACGCGCGAGGCCATGGCGATTACCTCCGCTTCCTGCCGGAGCACACCCGCCTCGAGTCTGGTGAGAGTCAGCAGCTGGCGGACCATCCGCGTCAGGCGATCCGCCTGTTCGGCGACGATCTGGAGGCGGCGGTCCGCGCCCGCTTCTGCGGACGACATGCGGATCTGGTCGACGTAGGCTCGGATGCTTGTCAGGGGCGTCTGGAGGTTGTGACTGATGCCACGGAGGAACTCATCCTTGGCGGCATCCAGCTCCAGCAGCCGCGCGTTCTGCTTGTCGATCTGACCGAACAACTCGGCGTTGCGCAGGGCCACTCCCACTTCGCTGGTAAACAGGTCCAGCAAGTTCTGGTCGGCACGTTCCCAGCTTCTCGTTGCCGGCAGGTGGCCACTCAGCAGACCGAGCTTCTCGGCGCCGGCCAGGACCTCGGCACGCACGGGCTTCGGTTCGCCGGGGATTCGTTCCTCGGCACGGACAGTAGACGGGTCCACGAAGAGGAGGCGGCTGTCGATCAGGCCGAAGACCGCGCATGCGTCCTGTTCGGCCTGTGCGGCCAGGGCGGGGACTCCCTGAGCCGGCGAGTAGCCGGCGATGGCATTGAGGAGCCGGGCCAGTTCGCGGTTGCGGCGTTGCGCTTCGGCGGCGATGCGGTTGTGGCTCTCCGCAAGCCGCGCGAGCTCGTCGTCGCCGGTCATGTGAATCGGAGGGCTGTACTCACCGGCGGCAACGCGCTCCACCGCGACCGTGATTCGTCGAAGAGAGCCGGTGAGAAGGGTGATTGCTATTCCGGCGGCAAGCAGGCCCAGAAGAGCCGCACCAACGACGCTGGCGATCAGCAACTCGCCCACGACCGCTTCGTCCTTGCCGAGCTTCATGACGACGACGAGCACGCCTAGGACGAGCACCGGCAGCATTGCGGCCACGATCAGGCTGCCGGTCAGGAGCAGGCGAAGGGGCGGCTCGAATCGGGCCCCATCGGGTGCCGGCTTGGCCGCCGGGTCGGGCTTGGCCGCCGGTT
>PMBG01000125.1:50068-79476 GCA_003153755.1 Chloroflexota bacterium
GCTTGGCCGCCGGTTCGGGTTCGGGCAGCGGGTCAGGCATCGGCCTGGATCTGGACCAGGCGGTATCCCAGGCCGCGGATCGTCAGCAGGTGCACCGGATGGTCCGGATCCGCTTCGATCTTCTTGCGCAGCCGGCGCATCGAGACCCACACATACGACGGGTCCGCGCCCTCGGTCTCGGCCCAGCCGCGCGAGAGCAGCGTGTCCGTGGTGATGGTCTCGCCGAGATTCGCGGCCAGCACCTGGAGCATCCGCGCTTCCGTGGGTGTGAGAGTGACTTCCTGGCCGCCCACTGTGGCGGCGCGCTTGTGGAGGTCGAGCGTGAGATTCGGGCCGAGCACTATTGACTGGCGCGGGATCCGATCGCCCAGCCGGAGCAGGACTCTCTCGATTCGTGCCCGCAGCTCGGGGTAGTGGTAGGGCTTCGTTATGTAGTCCTCGGCGACTTCGTCGAGCAATCCCGCCTTGCTGTCGGCGGTGTCTATGGCGGAGAGCACGATGATCGGCAGGTCCGCATGCGCCTTGATCTGGCGGCCCAGTGCGAGACCGTCCACGCGCGGCATCATGAGGTCCAGCACGATCAAGTCGGGCCAGCCCGCCTCGAGACGTCGCAGCGCTTCGAGGCCGTCGCGGGCGGTGCTGACGTCGTAGCCGTCTTCGCGCAGCTGTTCGGCAAGGACGACGAGCAGGTTCGGGTCGTCGTCAACGAGCAGGATCCGATTCGCCCGGGGCTCCATCATTCGTTCTGGTCTCCCCAAGGCCCGGCGACGCGGGCGTTCTGCCGAGTATAGGCGGGCGAATGGCGCGAAAGTAGAGGCAGGCCGCGATCAGGGCACTGCGCCTCCTGCCTGATCCGCGCGATGCGCTGCTCCGTACTCCAGGTAACGCTACCGCGCATGGGCGAGCAGTCGGGGGAGAGGGATGAGAGGGCTCGTAAGCCGGCTACCGCGCGACCGGCGCACGCGCCTGTTCGCCTGCGCGCTCGCCGCAGGCATCGCCGCGGTCCTGGGCTGGATCGCGGTCCCCAACTCAGTCGTGGCGCACGACACCCCGGACGTGCACATGAGGGCGTCCGTGGCCGCCGCGCTCGCTGCCACGCCCTGGCCCTGGAACTTCGCCTCCGGCGCCGCGCGTCGGCCGGTCTGGTCGGCCTTCGGCCTGGCTGGCGCGACGTACCTCTCGGGCGTCTTCGCGCTGATGTTCTGCGGCGTGCCCTACAACCAGATGGGGAACGGGGGCCCCGATGTCTTGGGCTTCCTCTTCGCCTATGTGCCCTGGCTCCTGGCCGGAGCCTTCTTCTGGTCCGCGGGAATGCTCGTACTCGATCAAGCGAGGCGGCTCTGGTCGCGCTCAGCTGCAGAAGAAGCCCGGTGGAGGTGGTCGCAATGGCTGCGACTGGCAGCCGCGGCCTTGTGCGTTGGAGTCCTGCTCTTCGGGCTCGTGGGACCAGATATCCGGCACATGGGCTGGACTGCGCCGAATCCGCCCGAGGCGCGACGGCACGCGATCACCGCGCCCATCCCCGACGGGAGCCCCCCAGGCGCAGAGTGCCACGCGGGCGCAGTCGAAGGAGCGCAACTGCCGGACTATATCGGCAAGTGCAGGGTCGCCTACCTCTACATGTATACGGACACGACCGACGGCTGGCGCTTCTACTTTGGCAAGCCCTATTGGGCCCCCGTTACTTGCTGGCAGCCGGCCGGCTACTTCCCCCTTTACCACGCCTGGGATGAAGGTGACAGTCTGATCCTCTGGTTCGGAAACAAGGATTACGGGGTGGTGGTGCCGAAGGCCTCCGACTACACAACAGACATCGGGTGGCCCACCTACCAGGGGACGATGATCATCTACATCAGTCCTACCCTGTGCCTCGACGACGCCGGCCACGTCGTCTTCCTGACGGTGCGCGGAGGGGAGTGAGCTACTGCGCCTTCCTGTCGAAGTAGCGGCAGCGCGGGGCGACCGGGCAGTGGTCGCAGTCGGGCTTTTGCGCGTGGCACGTCTTGCGGCCGTGCGTGATCAGCGAGACGTGGGTCTGATACGCCTGTTCGGGGCGGAGCATGGCGAGGAAGTAGTCGTGGGCCGCGTCGGCGTCCGAGCCTGCCGGCACCAGGCCGATGCGCTCGCTGACGCGGAACACATGGCGGTCAACCGGCATCAGCGGCTTGTCGAAGCTGAACATCAGCACCACCGACGCGGTCTTCTTACCGATGCCCGGGATGGCGGCCAGCCATTCGCGCGCCTCGAGCGGCGGCATCTCACGCAGGAACTCCAGCGAGTAGCTACCGCCGTTGGCGCGGAGCGCGCTGAGTGCGGCCTGGATCCGCGGCGCCTTCTGGTTGGCCAGGCCGCCGGGGCGGATGATGTCGGTGAGTTCGGGGATCGGCGCGGTCTCAACCGCCGCCCAATCCGGCGGGGGAAGATCCGGGAGGCCGATGCCGCCCCAGCCTGGGAAGTGGCGCGGTTCCAGGGACGCGTCCTTCGGCGTGGGCGCCGATGGCCACCGGTCGCGTAGCGCGCCGAACGCGACCTCGGCGCCGGTGTCGGCGCTGTTCGCCGTCAGGATCGTGAGGATGAGCTCGCTCGTAGGTTCGAGGCGCGGCTGCCACTGCGGCCGCCCGTAGGCGTCGGCCAGGCCGTCGAGGACGAAGTCGACGAGGCCCGGGCGCTTCTTCTCGAGCGACCTGGCCCATGCGCGAGCGACCGCGACCGGATCCTGCTTGCGGGCGCGGGCAGGCTTCGACTTTGCGGCGGGCGACTTGGCCTTCGGGGCGGCCGACTTCGGCGCGGCTGCCGACTTCGGCGCGGCGGCCGGCCTGCGAGCGGGGCTCATGCCACGGGCTCCCCGACCGCTCGACGCGTGCCCACGAGCACTCCCAACTCCACAAGCTTCGCCAGACGCTCCCCGGCCGCGGTCACGAGCGCGGCAGCGTTGGCCATCGCTTCATCCAGCGTCATCGGTCCATCCGGCATCGGCATCGTCGCGGCCCCTACGGTCGCGAGCGCCGCGATGCCCTCCGCCGTCACCGCGCCGCCCACGGCCACGCACGGAACTCCGGCAGCGGCAGCCCGGCGCGCGACTCCGAGGGCCGTCTTGCCGAACGCGGTCTGGGCATCGATCTGGCCTTCGCCCGTGACCACCAGGTCGGCGCCGGCAAGCCGCTGATCGAAGCTCGTCTCTTCCATCACGACGTCGATGCCCGGCACCAGCTCGAAGGCCCGCATCCGCGGCGCGAGACACATCAGGCCGAAGCTCGTTCCGCCCGCTGCTCCCGCACCGGGAAGCGACCTGGCACTCGTGCCGGCCGCCGCCTCGAGGAGGTCGGCGTAGTGCGCGAGCCAGGCGTCCAGCGCCTCCACGTCCTCCGGCCACGCTCCCTTCTGCGGACCGTAGACCGCGGCCGCTCCGTCCTCGCCGAGAAGCGGATTCGTGACGTCGCAGGCGACTCGCATCTCCAGTTCGGCGAGCCGCGGGTCGAGGGCCGCGAGGTCGACGACGGCAAGATCGGCGATCGGTCCCGGCAGCGGCCTGTTGGAGTCGCTGCGATACCAGACTCCAAGCGAACGAAGCATCCCCGAACCGCCGTCCGTGGTCGCGCTGCCGCCCACGCCCATCAGGATGTGGCGAACGCCCGCGTCCAGGACGGATCGCAGGATCTCGCCGGTGCCCTCGGTGGTTGCCGCGAGCGGGCTGCGCGGTTCGCCCGCCGGCAGCCGCGACAACCCCGAAGCCTCGGCGAGTTCCACGGCCGCGCGCCTTCCGTCGTGCGACAGCAGCCAGCGTGCCACGAGCGGCCGGCCCAACGGGTCGTGAGCCGGGCACTCCTGCCACTCCCAGCCGCCCGTTTCCGCGATCGCGGCGAGCGTCCCCTCACCGCCGTCGGCGAGGGGGGCGGCAATCAGCTGGTCACCGGGCCGTATGCGCCGCCACCCGTTCGCAAGCGCCCGCGTGACCTCGACCGAAGAGAGCGAGCCCTTGAACGAGTCCGGCGCGAGAAGCACGCGGAGGCTCTCGGTGCGGTCTGTCATTCGTTCTCCACGACTTCAAGCGCTTCGGCCAGCTCGGCTGCCGCCGCGTCCTCACGCTCCACCGCGGCCTCACCTGCGATGGACATGGCCGTCTCGAATACCGCCGCGCCACGCCGCTTCTCCAGGTACTCGGGGATACGGATCATCGGGGGCCGCTCGTGGTCCGCGAGTTCGATCACCTCCAGGCCGAGTTCGCCGCCGCCGGAACGCGGCAGTTTCATCGTCGAGCCGAGTTCGGCGAACAGCCGCGTCTTGTGTCTCTCCTCGAGCCGCTTCATCACCGCCTGCAGGATCACGAAGCTCATGCGCGACAGGCCGGGGAGTTCCTGGTTCCGGTGGATCCGCCGCTCCAGGTCCACCTGCCCAAGCCCGTCCAGACCGACTCGATCCGCCACGTCGATCAGATGCCCGATCTCCACCGCGTAGCTCGTGAAGAAGGGGATCGTCTCGAGCAAGCTTCGCCGTCCCGCGTACTCGCCCGAGAGCGGTTGGATCATGCCGGAAAGCTCTGGATAGAAGAGGTTGATCAACGGCCGGGCCACGAGTTCGGTGACACGCCCGCCGCCACCCTCCTTGAGGACTCCGCCCTCGACGATCGGCCGGCGGTAGTAGCCCTTGACGTACTGGATCCGCTCCTCGGCGATCAGGGGCCCGATCGTACCGTAGACCATTCGGGGATGCCAGTTGCGGACGTCCGTGTCGGCCCAGACCACTATGTCGCCGCTCGTCTCGAACAGGCTCTTCCAGAGCGCTTCGCCCTTGCCCTGGTAAGTACCGTACCGCGCCAGCACCTGGGAGTGAATGGCGACGCGGGCGCCTTCGCCGGCCGCGATCTCTCGCGTATTGTCGGTGGAGTCCGAGTCTATGACGAGCATCTCGTCGATGAGCGGGTGATTTTCGATGAGTTCGCGGCGGACGCGAGAAACGATTGTCCCGATCGTCTCGGCCTCGTTCAGCGCCGGGAGCACGAGGCTCACGGTGAGCCCGGCCTGCTGCTTGAGACGGACGAGGCGGTCCAGATCGGCGAACTCGCGGTGGTGGAAATTCGATTCCCCGAACCAGCGCTCCACCCGAAGCGGGATCGCCCGTGCTTCGTTTGCCGCGCGCTCCACGGCGGCGAGCGACTCGGCCCGCTGCTCCAGCTGATCGAAGGTGGCCTCGCCGATCGGTTCGCGCGTCTTGACGACGATGACCGTGTTCTTCGATTTCGCGGCCACGGTTTCCGGCAGCGCCCCGAACAGGAACGCCTTGCCGTCGGCGGTGACCGGCGCCGCCGAAGCTCCCATCACCACGACGTCGGCATCCTGCGCTTCGCGAAGGATCGCGTTGCGAACGTTCGCCGCCTCGCGTACCACAGACTCGACGTTGCCTGTCGCGTGCTGACGGATGAAATGCGTCAGCGCCTTTTCCGCCTGGGTCCTGATCCCGGCCGTGACGCCGGTGGGGACCACATGCAGGGCCATCACGCTGCCGTCGCCGTGGCGTCCCAGCGCGTCCGCGAACCTGAGGGCGAGTTCCGCGTGGGGGCCGCCGCGGATCGGGACGAGGATCCGGCCGGCGGCATTCGACTCGCCCTGCTTGATGACTGCTATGTCGCACGGCGATTCCCGCACGACCTCGTCGATCGTGGGGCTGAAGACGGGCGTCTGCCCATCCGGCCGCGGGTCGTCTGTCTTGCCACCCCACCCGAAGACGATGAGGTCCGCGTCGAGCTCGCGCGCCGCCTCTACGACACCCTCCGCGGCGCGGCGCCCTATGCGGACGATTGGGTGGATCGTGACCCCTTCCGGGGCGTAGTCGAGGACACGCTGCAGCAGCCTGCGAGCCTGTCTGGCGTGCGTCGCGCCTTCGCTCAGCGGCGTGCCCTCGGGCACTTCCACGATCCCCAGGACGGTGAGGATGCCCGTCCGGCGGTCCATGAGGGCGGCGCCGATCCGGACCAGTTCGCGCGCCGTGAGCGGGTTCGCGACCGGTATGAGAACTCGTGAGGGAAGCGGCGCTCGCGTCATTCGGCCGCTTTCGCTGTTGGCCCGGCCACGGACCTGGCGTGCACGGCTTCCTTCCAACGTTCGACGAGATACGGCTTCAGCAGCTCGAACTGGCGAGCCTGGCGCTCCACGCGCTCCTCCGCCTGATCGCCCGACAGTCGCCTGTTCTCGATGACCAGGCTCCCCACACGGCCGAAGTAGATCGGTACGAGCGCCGCCACCAGCTTCTCCACCGCCAGGTCCCCGAAACTCGCCGCAATCATCAGATCGTAGATCACCCGAACCCACAGATCGTCCGGGAAATGGAAGCCCGAAACGGCGTCGGACAGGTCGTCCGTGGAGGGGTGGTTTCCGGGGCCGGCCAGCCACTCGCCCGACTCGCCGTCGATGCCGAGCTTGTTGGCCGCGGCCTCGGCGAGCGAGCCGGCTTCCTCGGCGAGCAGCAGGCAGCTGTTGAGGTTGTCGGGCCGCAGCATGGTCCGCCACGTATCGGTGAGCGTGAGCGTGCCGGAGTGGAATTGCGCCAGCAGCCGGAGCGTGTTCACCTCGAGAGGCGGCGGCTCCACGTATCGCTCGAAGCCGTATGCCGGCACGTCGTGGCTACCGGTGATCCTCATCCAGCGGTCCGCGTTGTCGCGGGCCATCGTCAGCAGCGTGCTCACGACCTGGCGGAACATCGGTCCCAGGTCCGAGCCCGGATCCTTGGGATCGTGGATCTTGGCGCCCAGGCGCGTCTGGCAAACCGCAAAGCCGCCCGTCAGGGCAGTCGTGGTCATCCAGATGTCGATGCCGAAACGGGAAACCTCCGGGGTCCAGGTGTCCTGGGCGAGGTAGTGGCGGAGGAGGTCTCCGCTGACACCGAAGTCGCCGCCGATGGGCTGCCGGATCCGGTGGCCGTACAGGGCGCGCGTCACGGGATAGGTGACCGTGTTCGTGATTGTGCCGTCGTACTTGTAGCGTGCGTACAGCGGCGCCACAAAGTCGTAGCCGCCCTTCATGATCGGTCCGGCGAGCAGCTCGATCCACTCCGGCAGGATGGACCGCAGGTCCGAGTCCACCACGACCAGCGCCTCCACCTCGAGCGCGGCCGCCATCTCGAACAGCGTCCGCAGCGCCGCCCCCTTGCCGCCGACTCCATCGACCTCGGGGTATGTGAGGCTGACCCGGGCGAGGCGGTTGGTGGGATGAACGAGCAGGATCTGCTCGATGTAGCCGGGAGGCTCGGTCTCGACCACAACGCGCTGAGTCCCGTCCGGCGATCCGGCGTCGGCATTGACGAGCACCGGACGCAGATCCGGGAAGTACTGGACGAGACCGGCCTGCGCCGCCCGGACAACGTGGCCGATCGTGGCGGCGTTTCGATAGCTCGGGATGCCGACCATGATGTCGGCACATCCGAGCCGGGCGATCTCTTCCTTGATCTCAGGAGGGAGCGCACTCGAAGGCATGGTCCTCACCGTACCATGCCTGAGCGCTCGATGGCACGCGCGGTCTCGCCCGCTCTACTTGATGGGCATCGGAACGGACGTGCAATCGTTGTTCGCGGCACCGGGCAAGTAGCGGCTATTCGCCGATTTGTACACGAGACCGTCGAAACCCATGCCGCGCCAGGTGGCCACGAAGCTGCCGATCGGATGGCGGACGAACGGCGTGACTCTGATGAGCCCCTCGGGTCGCACGCAACTCTCGAGGAGGCGCTTCCGTTCCAGCAGTGGGACGTCGAGCAGGGCCGTGCCGTCGACTCGAAGGAGATCGATGGCCACGAAGGCGATCGGAGTGTTCGGATCCAGCCTGTGCTTTGGAGGCGAGGCCCGCAGAATGCGACTGCCGACCATCATCTGCATCATCATCGCGCCTGCGCTGGGCGCATCGACTCCGTTGTCGGGATCCGTGGAGCCCGGTTGCGTCGCCTGGACGGTCAGCCACCCATCGAGGATCAGATCGTCGGCTCCGGCGGCCCCCGATAGCGCCGTCGCGACGTCCGCGAACTCGGCGGTGCAGTCTTCACCGTCTTCATCGACGAAGGTGGCCTGCCGGTCCGCGAAATGCGCCAGCACGCGGACGCCGCTCCACCTGGGCTCCACGATCGACTCCTGCGGCGGGCGGCTCCCGTGACCGAACTTCTGCGGCCGCCAGGCGGCTGGATCGGCAGGGGGCGCCGGCGGTGCGGAGTGTCTGGATGGCATGCGGCGATTGTAGCCCCGCGCAGGAGTGGCGCTGCGTGCGCCGGGCCGGTCGCAGAGCGGCCCCTCGTGCCTATTCGCGCAGCGCCGAGCGCTCTGTCGCGAAGCGACTGGTCGCGAGGCAGCCGGCAGACCGCGAGAGGCGCAGGCAGGCTCTGCGATGGGCTACTCGGCGTAGCCGTTCGGATTGTCGCGGCGCCACTTCCACGCCGTTCCGACGATCTCCTCGATACGACCAAGGCGCGGCTGCCAGCCGAGCTCACGGGCGGCGCGCTCGGCGCTGGCCACGAGCACGGGCGGATCGCCCGGACGTCGCGGCCCCATCTTCACCGCGATCGGGTGTCCCACCACAGCCTCCGCGGCCGCCACGATCTGCCGGTTGCTGAAACCCGTGCCGCTACCGAGATTGCAGATGAGCGGCTGACACGGACCGTTCGCAGGACCCGTCCTTGGGTCGTTGCGGTCCGTTGCAACGAGGGCCAGGAGGTGCGCCGAGGCCACATCCTCCACGTGGACGTAATCGCGAACGCAGGTACGGTCGGGCGTTGGGTAGTCGTCGCCGAACAGAGTCAGTTCGCGACCTTCTTCCGCGGCTGCCAGGACGTTGGGGATCAAGTGCGTTTCGGGCGCGTGCCGCTCACCGTTGGCGGCGCTGGCGCCGGCGGCGTTGAAGTAGCGGAGAATCACGCTCCGAAAGCCATATCCGTGGCCGTACCATGAGATGGCGCCCTCAACCGAGCGCTTCGTCTCGCCGTAGGCGTTGATGGGCCGGACGGGATCCGACTCGGTGATCGGCGTGTGTTCCGGCATGCCGTAGGTTGCCGCGGTAGAGCTGAAGACGATGCGCTTCACGCCTGCGGCTCGCATCCCATCGAGCAGCGCGATGCCTCCAGCCACGTTCTCGCGAAAGTAGGTGGCGGGTTCCACCATCGACTGACCTACAAGCGACTTGGCGGCGCAATGGAGGACGGCGTCTATGTGGCGTCGCTCGAGAAGTGCGGCAACCATGTCGGTGTTGCCATAGCTGCCCACTTCAAGGACCGCACCTGGTGCCACGGCAGCCTTGTGCCCGGTCGAGAGATCGTCCAGGACTGTCACTTCGTGGCCGGCGGCCAGAAAGGCTTCGACGGAGACAGATCCGATGTATCCGGCTCCGCCGGTCACGAGGATTCTCATTCAACCTCCACGGAAGCGGCCAAAGAGCCCCTTCTTGGGGCGGGCCTCCGCGTCGTCAGTCTCACCCGTTTCCGGGGCCGAGGGCGGGACTGGGACGGTCGACTCGGTTCCAGGTGACGGCGGGTGGGTCGCTTCGCCCGGCTTGACGGGGAGGCGGTCATTCGCCGGCCACGGAATGGCCTCGACCGACTTCCGTGCCGCCGGGTGTGCTGCGGGCCGAACCTCATTCTGGCCCACGAGCCTGGCGAGCGGGTTGTCCGTGATCTCCGGCTCCGGCTCGGGCTCGGGCTCGGGCTCGGGCTCGGGCTGAACGTCAGCTGCCGGTTCGGGCTCGGGCTCGGGCTCGGGCTCGGGCTCGGGTTCGGGTTCGGGCTCGGGCTCGGGCTCGGGCTCGGGCTCCGGCTCCGGCTCCGGTTCGGGTTCGGGTTCGGGCTCGGCCCTTCCTCCCGCTGCCGATATCGGGCTATCGCCGTCCCCGCGGAGGACGAAGGCAAGGGCTTCGCGCAGTGCCTCGGTTTCGGCCTCCTCCTCGGAGGGCTGGCCCGGCTCGATCGCACGCATGGCGCCGGCCGGTTCCCCGGCAGGTGCCCCGAGATCCGCATCGTGCCGGGAATCGGCCCGAAGACCTGCCCGATTCTCGGCCGCGGCGACGTCCACCTCGGCCTCCGCGCGCGCCATCAACTCGGCAATCGCAGCCGCCTCCGTCGCGTCGAAGTCGTCGGAACTCGCCGGCTCCGCCTCGATCTCGAAACCCGCCGCGGGCTCCGCCGCCGCCACTGGGCCGGAGTCGCGCAGGAGCGCCAATCGCATCGCCACCGATTCGGCCTCCGCCGCATCGTCGACCCCCGGCTCCTCACCGATCTCGCCGGCGCCTCCCATGCCGGAAGCGTCCGCCTCCCCAAGGCTGGACACGAGTGCCAGTCTCATGGCGACGCTTTCGTCAGCCTCTGCGCTCTCGGCCCACTCCAAAGCGTTTCCCAGAGCGTGGGGCCCGACCGGCGACTCTTCCCCTTCAACGCCGCGTGCCATCGCCTCGGCTTCGGCCGCGTCGAGTGCGGCCTCCGCGGCGGCGCGGAACTCGGTCTCGTCAACGGCGTCGATCGCTTCAATCGTCGCGGCCATCTCGGCACGTGAGAAGTCGTCGGACTGCGGCCGGAGCGCGCTGGCTTCGTTCCTGGCACCCGGCATTTGCGGATGGGACTCGTGGCGCGCTCGAACGGGCTCTCGCGCGGCGGCGGCGGCGGCCGCGGCGGCGGCGGCAGCTGCGGCCATCCGACCGGCCTGGCGTCGTTCCTTCAGCGGCTCCGCCGGCATCGTGAGGAGGTGGTCGGGGCGAATGCCGGCACGCGAGACGGCGCGATGCGCTGCGAGCGGGCTCTTCTGCGGGCCTCGTTCGGACGCGGGCGCAGGTTCGGGCGCGGGCGCAGGTTCGGGCTCGGGCTCGGGCGCGGGCTCCGGCGCGGGGTCGGGCTAGGGCTCGGGCTCGGGCTCCGGATCGGGCTCGGGGTCGGGATCGGGGTCGGGGTCGGNNGGGCTCGGGCTCGGGCTCGGGCTCCTGGATCCTGAGAGGCGCGGAGGTGTTGTGTGCGGCGCCGTGGCGTGCCAACTCGTGGGGTGCGTCCCCTTCGAGTGCTCCCCCGTCCTCAGGGGACTCGGCCTCGTCCGGGTTCAGATGGATCGCCCTGTGCCGCCGACCGAGAGCCTCCAGGCTCTGCGCGGCCAGGATCGGCAGCTCGTTTGGAGGGATCGGCCTCCCGAGCTCGCCGGGCAGGCCCAGAGACTCAACGACACGCCGGGCGGCAAAGCTGTCGGGATCGATCGCGAGCGCGCGATCCGCAAAAGCCTTCGCAGATTTCTCGTCTCCGCGCTCCATGGCAATGCGCGCGAGACCTGCGATCGCGATGGCGTTGGTAGGGTCGAGCTCGACGAGCTGCCAGTACGTCCGCTCGGCTTGATCGAGGGCCCCGGCCGCCAGCGCCTTGTCCGCCTGCAGAAGCAGTTCGAACATCAGGCCGCCCTGTCGTATTCAGTTGCCCGTATCGCAGCGAAGGTCATCACGACCTTGGATTCTCCACCAATCGCCCGTCGATTATCAGCTCTTGCGCCAGTTGCACCAGTGTGGCCCGCTCGTTGAGCTTCGGCTCGACGATTACTCGTTCCGTAAGCTCATCCAGGAGGACACCAAGGAGTCTACCCGGGCTCAGATTGAGTTCGGCGATGAGATCGCTGCCGTCAACGGCGAGCTGGTTCCGGTCCAGTACGACCTTGGCTGCCAGTTCCGCCTCGATTCGACGCGACAACTCGGCGAGGTCTCCGGCGTCGGCCGGTTGCCCGCTACCCTGGTTGTCGGCTGCGCGGAGCGCAAGGAGACTGCGAACCCATTCGGGCCTGGCCTTTCGAACGAACCGCCTGACGGCCGCGTCGCTCCAGGCCGGCTGATAGGCGAACATGTGATTCGCGATCAAGTGCGAAACGCCGTCCTGCAACTCGCGCCCGGCGTGCAGCTGCGCCAGGTACGCGCGGGCCATCTGAGCGCCCACAACCTCGTGGTTGTGGAAATGCCCATCCGCGAGCGTGTCCGGCTTTCCGATGTCGTGCAGCAGCGCCGCCATTCGCAGGATCGGCTCACACGCCGCTGCGTCTACGGTCCGCACCGTGTGATCCCAGAGGTCCTCGCCCTCGATCTTGTTCTGCGCCAACCCGCGCTGGCGATCCAGCTCGGGGGCCAGGACGGCGAGAAGCCCGGAATCGGCGAGCGGGCGGAGCCCCACGGACGGCCGCTCCGCCGCGAGGAGCTTCGTGAGTTCGACGAGGATCCGCTCGCCGGACAGATGCGCGACGAGCGGGGCGTTGCGACGAATTGCAGCCAGAGTCCCGGGCTCGATGGCGAAGTCCAGCCTGGCCGCAAGCCGGACGGCCCGAACCATCCGCAGGGCATCTTCCTCGAACCGCCGGTCCGGATCCCCAACAGCTCGGAGGAGTCGCAGCGTCAGATCCTCGCGTCCGGCGTGCGGGTCTACGAACGTGGGCTTCTCGCCCGGCCTGGCGCCCCAGGCCATCGCATTGACCGTGAAGTCGCGCCTGGCCAGGTCCTCCTCGATGGACTCGCCGAACTCCACTGCGTCGGGGTGGCGGAAGTCCGAGTAGGAAACGTCCCGGCGAAAGGCGGTGATCTCGTACTGGGCGCCGTCGTGGCGCACCACCACCGTTCCAAAGCGATTCTCGTACAGCGAGCGCGGGAACAATGCCGCGATCCGTTCAGGTGGCGCGTCCGTGGTCAGGTCCCAGTCTGCCGGCTCACGGCCCAGTAGCGCGTCGCGCAGGCAGCCACCCACTACGTAGGCGGCGTGACCGCCCTTCCAAAGAGTGTCCAGCAGATGCAGGACGGCGCCCGGCAATGAGAAAACCGGCTCCGGCGATCGCCCGGCCGCGTCTCCCGCCCCCGGCACGGCTCAGTGCCCGAGGAACAGGTACGTGCGCCAGCTTTCGTTGTGTTCGTCGCGCAGGTATGGCGTAAACACGGAGTAGATGTCGCACCGCGGCTCCACCGGCCTGCGGGCAAGTCTCAGCCGGGCTTCCTCGAGAAGCTTGCCGCCCTTCCGATGGTTGCAGGTCTTGCAGGCCGCAACCAGGTTGTCCCAGGTGTGTCCGCCGCCCCTGTGGCGCGGGACCACGTGGTCGAGGGTCAGGTCGGAAGACTGGCGGCCGCAGTACTGGCAGGTGTAGCCGTCCCGGATGAAGATCTCGCGGCGGGACAGCTTCACGCGAGGACGGGGCCTGCGAATCAGGTCCTGAAGGCGGATTACGGCCGGCGCGCGATACTCCGCCCGCGGCGTCCGGATTACCTGGTGGTCGTACTCGAGCACTTCGGCCCGGGCTCCGAACACCAGCCGGAAGGCGCGCGGCAGGTTGCACACGTTGAGTGGCTCGTAGTTCTGATTTAGGACTAGGACCACGCCGTCCATGCCTTCATCGTACCAGAGCCGGTGCGAGGACCCACCGCCGGGCGAGCTTGCGGCACAGAGAAATGCCCGCCGGTGCTCGGCGGGCATTTCTGAAAGTGCGGGTGATGGCGCGATGTCTACGGGTAGGTGTACTTGCTCCCGGCCGTTATCGGCGAGATGCCGCCAGGAGTCGTCACCGTGACGTCCACGATCGATCCATGGGCGCCGGCCGGAACCGACGCGGTGATCGTCGAGTCGCCGTTGACCGTGAATGTGGCAAGCGCAACGCCCACCCTGACGGAGGTTGCGCCCGAGAAGTACTGGCCGGTGATCGTAATGGAGCTGACTGCACCGCCGGCGCTCGTGACGATCGGCGAGGGGTACAACTGGATAAGGTGCGAGCCGCCACCGGCGAGGCTCGTGGCTGCGCTCAGGAACGCTGCCGCCACGGCCGAGCTACCGGGTGAGTTGTAGAACTTGCTCGGATCCGATGCCATTTTCGAGAGCAAGGTCGTGGTCGCCTTGCCGGACCACGTCGAGGTTTCATGCGAGTTCGCGTTGCCGCCGCCACTCGTGGTCGGGCAGGTGGCTCCGCTGACGCCGTAGCCGATCGTGTAGATCAGGATCCCGTCGGACATGGCCTTCACGGCCGTTGCCGCGGCGTTCGCCTGGTCGCACGTGTAGTGCGCGCTTCCGTCGCCGGCCTGCGGCGTTCCGTCCGTCTCGAGGATGATGCCCTTCTTGACGCCCGGCCGTCCGTAGGTGTGCAGGTAGTAGCCGGCCTCCCGAACGGGGGTGTCGAGGTTGGTGCCTTGCGTGAACGAAACCACGCAGGAGATGGCCTTGTAGACGGTGGAGCTCGTGTTGACCACGCCTGCCGTCGAGTAGGCCTCGCTGTACTTGACCGCCGGTGTGCCGGTGTCCAAGCCGGTGAAGCCCACCGGGACCCACCGTGCGAGATCTGTGGGAGCGGGGCCGAAGTAGTTGATGTCAGTCGCGCTCGAGTTGCCGACTCCGAG
The DNA here is from genome assembly GCA_003153755.1 of Chloroflexota bacterium. GTDB lineage: Bacteria > Chloroflexota > Limnocylindria > Limnocylindrales > CSP1-4 > Fen-1039. Next base: position 64,408 of record PMBG01000125.1, read on the forward strand.
GACGGGCTTGCCCTTCCACGACGACGTGTTGCTTGGGCAGTTGGCCGTGGCGGGGTTGGACCCGCTGACCTGGCTGGGACCGATCGTTCCGAGCGCCACGCGCTGGATGTTGGGGTCGTAGACGGAGAGAACGGTCTTGGCGCCGAGCTGGACGTTCGCGATGTCCGCGTCCGACATGGACAGCGTGCGGTCGAGGATGATCACCACGTCCACAGGCCCTACCGGCGGGGCGCCGCAGGGACCCTTGCACGAGGCCGCGGAGATCGTTCCCGTCGAGCCGCTATAGACCGACATGACCGGCGCAATCGCGTATTGCGTTGTTGCGGCGGCGGCGACGACTACCGTGTTACACGTGTCTCCCGCGAATGGATCGCAGTTTGAGACTCGCGTGGGCCCGGCGCCCTTGAAGTCAGTCGCAATCGGCGTGTGCCCCAGCGAGAAGTGCGGGTCGCAAACGGCCGGAATGTCACGAGAGATGAGAGGGCCCGTTTCGTCGGCGCCGATCAGGCACTTGTACGTGATCGTGTAGTTGGAACTCGTGAGACCCGGGAAGTCCCTTGAGATCGTGTACGCGATGAGCTGGTTCGCGGTGGTCGCGTCTGCCGAGCCGCTGACCGGCATCTGGGACCCGCCCGCGAGGGCGGCGGCATCAACCGTGTTCACCAGGATCTGCTTGTCGTTCCTCAGGAAACCGATGTCCACCACCAGGGCGACGAAGCCCAGGACGATGATCAGCATCATTTCAAAGAGGACGAGAATCTGACCGCCTTCGCGGCGCTTACCCCGTCGTGACCGCAGCATTTTCGTTCCTTCCATGTTGCCGTGCGGCGCTTCAATCCAGCTGGTTGTCTTCTAGGAATCGATGACCATCTGGACGGTTGCAGATAAGTTGAAGGTTGCCCCGAGGAGCAACGGGAAGAAGGTGTGGTACGTGTAGCTCACCGTCACCGAGACGGAGTCACCGACTACCGCCGATGAGCAACCGATGGTCGCCGGCGAGGACACAGAAACTGACGTCGCAAGGCACGTGACCGAGGGAGTCGAACCCAGCGTGACCAGCCCGCCCGCGGCCGAAGACGTCGCGGCCTGCTGGGCTACCGTAGTGATCGTGGCGTGGTTGGTAACCACTACCGCCGCGCGTGCGCCGTCGCGGGCGGCGTTGATGATGGTCATTCGCTGGAAGAGCGCGAAGCCAAAGTCCGCTATGGCGGCAAACGTCAGGAGGAAGATGGGGATGACCAGGGCAAACTCGACCATTGCCTGGCCGCGTTTTCGATTCGAGCGGCCGGATGGGCCTGAATTTGGACTCCGCACGGCTTTCGCTCCCGTACTAACTAGCTCGTTTAGCAACGAAGGTGTGGATACTAGCCCGCCGACCTTGCAGCGAACATCTCAATGGTGTCTAGATTCACCGCGGGCCTATACGTGTGGCGTCCTATCCGCCAGCGGGCGCTTTTCCCGCAGGTTCTCCTCGCAGAAGTACCCGGATGAACGTCGCGAACCCCCCGCGCCAGTGTGCTCCGTCCAATTGACCTAGCGAAGCCCGCCCAAAGTACTGCCCGCCCTACCGCCGCATGTCCTCCCTATGCCAGCCTGTATCCACCCGCGGGATCGGTAAGCAGATGATTCGGAGAGTCGGCGTCGATTTCGAGCTTTTGACGCAGGCGCCGGACGGTCACCCACACGTACGCCGGATCGGCCGCATCTGAGTCGGCCCAGACCTTTCGGAGCAGCTGCTCGGTGGTGACGGAACGCGGCATGCTCGCGGCAAGCGTCGCCAGGAAACGCGATTCGGTTGGCGAAAGTGACACCTTGCGGCCACGAACCGTAGCCTCGCGCTTGCGAGGCGTCAGCGTAAGGTCTCCGAGTTCGATCTCCTCGATGGGGATCTGGTCGGCCAGCCGCCTCAAGACGCGGCGGATGCGAGCGACGAGTTCCACGTAGTCGTAGGGCTTGGTGACGTAGTCCTCGGCGAAGTGCGTGATGAGATCAGCCTTACTACCCACGGTGGCCACGGCCGACAGCACGAGGATCGGGATGTCGGCCCGCGCCTTTATTCGCGTCGCCAGCGTCTGGCCGTCCATCTCCGGCATCGTGAGGTCCAGGATCACCAGGTCCGGCCACGCCTCGTCGAGGACCTTGAGAGCCTCCGCGCCGCTCCCGGCGCGCATTACGTCGAAGCCGTCGCCGGCCAGCCGCTCCGCGAGCGTCTGAAGAAGCGCGGTGTCGTCGTCCACGAGCAGTAGCCGGCCTTCAGTCATGGCGCGATCATACGACCGCGAGAATGGACCGGATACGCGCGAATGGCCACTTCGTCGCAAGGCGGCTAGATCAAGGCGCCGTCGCGCAGCTCCACGACGCGGTCGGCGATGTCGAGCATCATCGGGTCGTGGGTGGCCACAACGGCCGTGACGCCCTCCGCATGGACCACGTTGCGGAGCAGCAGCATGATGGTCCGGCCGGTCTCGAGATCCAGCTGACCGGTGGGCTCGTCCGCGAGAAGAAGCCTTGGCCGCCCGGCGAGGGCACGCGCCACGGCCACTCGCTGCTGTTCACCGCCCGAGAGCTCGGCGGGCCGGTGATTGGCCCGCCCGGCCAGGCCCACCAGCCCCAGGACCTCGTGGACTCGCCGGTCGCGTTCGGAGGATTCGACGCGCTGGAGCCGGAGCGGGAGTTCAACGTTCTCGGCCGCGCTCAGAATCGGGATCAGCCCGAACGTCTGGAAGACGAAGGCCACGGTCGTGCGGCGGAACTCGATCTGCCTGCGTTCACCCGCCTCCGAGACGTTCCGGTCGTCCACGGTGACGCTTCCCGACGTGGGCCGGTCGAGACCGCCGAGCAGATTCAGCAGCGTCGTCTTGCCGCTCCCCGACCTGCCGCGGACGGCCAGGATCTCGCCGCGTTCCACCGTGAGGTCCACTCCGCGAAGCGCATTCACGACACCGTCACCCGAGGCGAAATCGCGTCGCAATGCCACTGCGCGGACCATCGGCGTGGCGACGGCCGTCGTCATTGCTTCTCCTCCGTTGGACTTCCGCCATCGCCGGCGGGATCCTTTCCGCGGCCGCTCGGGGCTGTGCGTACCTTCTGGGCCGCCTCCCGGCGCTTCGTGGCCGCCGCGTCGGGCCAGACGCCCACGTGGTCGTGCTCGAGTCGGAGTCGGACTCGCGCGGCCAGGTGCAGCGACTCGATGTGCTGCCGGGGCAGCTGGAGACGGCCGGCCCGGTCCAGAACGGCGAACTCCTCCGCGATTACGCGGTGGTCGCCGGCATCGTCCATCTCGGAGCGGCGGACGGTCTCCGAACTGGTGCGGCCGTCACGGATCGCCACGGTCCTCGGGACCTGATCCGCGACGAGAGCGTCGTGGGTCACGATCACTATCGTGGTGCCTAGCTCCTTGTTGATGTGTCGCAGCAGCGCGAATACCTGAGCCGACGTCGCGCTGTCGAGTTCCCCCGTGGGTTCGTCGGCGAGCAACAGATGCGGCTCGTTGGCCAGCGCGACCGCGATCGCCACGCGTTGCTGCTCGCCACCGCTGAGGCGTTCGGGCTTTGAGTGGATTCGGTCGCCGAGGCCCACGAGCCCCAACAGCTCGAGCGCGCGGGCACGGCGGTTCTTCCGCCCGTCGAGCGTCATCGGCATCTCGACGTTCTCCACCGCGCTCAGGTAGGGCAGCAGGTTCCGGGCCGTCTGCTGCCATACGAAGCCAACCACGCGGCGCCGGTACACGGTCCGTTCGCGCGCGCTCATCTGTCCGAGATCGTGGCCCGCCACGACGGCACGGCCGGCGGACTGCACGTCGAGCCCGCCGAGAATGTTGAGCAAGGTGGACTTGCCGCTTCCGGACGCGCCGACGATCGCGAGCATCTCGCCGGCCTCTACCGTGAGATCCAGGCCTTGAAGGGCGACCGCCTCGACCTCCGCCACCTTGAAGATGCGGACCAGACCGTCGCATACGATCTGGGCGCCGTCGCCGGAGTCGCGGGCAACCCCCGTTGGGACCGTTGTGTGGGCCGTCAATCCATGCCTCTCCGCAACGCGGCTGTGGGGTTGATTATCGACTCGGCGGCAGTTTCGAGCCCGATGGCCAGCGCAACTACGCAGCCGATCGCCCCGGCCATCGCGGCAACGTCCAGGGGACTCAGCTGAAGCGAGGTCTCGACGTCGCCGCCCACGAGACCGCCGAGCCCCAGGCTCGGCTGCAGGAACGCGAACAAGCCCACTCCGAGCGCGATGCCGGCCGCGATCACGAGCATCGACGACGGACCGTGCTCCATGGCGCTGAGGCCCAGACTCTGCGCGCGGCTTACGCCGAGGACCCGCAGATGGGCCGATTCGCGTGATTGCTCGGCGCCGGCGAGAAGCAGGGCGGCGAAGATCGCCAGCGCCCCGTATGCCGCCGCGATCAGCGTCGCCGCCCAGAGCCCAAAGACCACGGCAGAGTAGGTCGGGGTGCCGCGGAGCGCGGCCGAGGCGTCGAGCCGGCTCGCCACGAGACCGACACCGGGCAGATGAGCCTGTACGAAGTCCGCGACGGCCTGGTGCGCTCCGGCGTCCGCGCGAAGGAATGCCTCGGTCGGCCCAACCTCCTGCGCAAGGACGGCGGCCAGACCGCCGCGGTCGATGACCATCCAGTTCGAACCTGAATCCATCGTCGGAAATGCGTCCCGGATCGCGGCCACGGTGAAGGTGGGCCGCTCGCCGCCAACTACGATCTCGAACGCGCTCCCCACCTGGAGGCGGTTGTCGGCCGCAAGAGGCGTGGACACGATGACGGCCAGCGGCGCGCCGGTACTGCCTGAGGTTGCCGTGGCGCCCGCAGTTGCCGTGACGCCCGCAGTTGCCGTGACGCCCGCGGAGGCCGTGGCGCTCGCAGGCGCGACCATCGATTCGGGGAGTATCCCGTCGAGTTCGCCGCGGCGAGTGACGTCCTTGTACGCGAGGGTATCCAGAGCCAGGATCGAGACCTGGCCGTTGGTCTCCGGAATGTGACCGGCCATCACGCCGGCACGTGCGACCACCTGCACGCCCGGGACGCCGACGAGCGCCAGATCCGCCGGCAGCGGACCTTCCCGAAGTGACACGCGGTAGTCGGCCCCAACGACCTGCCATGCGGCGGCGTCACTCGCCCGCGTCAGCGAAGTGAGCGACACCGCGGCGAAGGACCACATCGCGGCCATCGTCAGCAGGCCGGCGAGCAGCAACCTGTCGTTGGTCCGCCGGGTGGCGCGCCGAAGTGCAAGCACCGCAACGAGGCCCCGGCCTCTTTGTCCCAGGCGTGACAGGAGATCCAGCGGAAGCGGCAGCAGCCTGATCACGAGGAGCGCGGCCGCCCCGCCGATGAGCACGGGAACCGCCGCCACCAGGGGATCGGGAGAAGTGAGCGCGGCATCGCTCCGACCGGCCTCCACTCCGCGCTGCCTCAGAACGAACGCTCCCAGGCCGGCGACGGCCACAACGGCCGCCTCCAGAACGAGCCGCCGGGGCGTTGCGCCCCGCGTGAGTGCGGCAATGCCGCGGCCGCCTTCGGACCCTCGGACGCGCCCATCACCGCCCTGACCGGCCGCGTCACGGCTCCCCGACACCGCGTCGAGGAGGAGCAGGGCCGCCGCAACCGCCAGGACGGCGCCGGCTCCGGCAGCGGTTGGCTCGAGCGCTCGGGCGGGCAGGAGCGCAACGGCCAGGATGCCTCCCAGTACGGCGGGGCCTGCCACCTCCATGGCTATCTCCATCACGGCGGCCCGGACGACGTGGAGGCGCGACGAGCCGCGGCTCTGCCAGATGGCGAGCGATCTCGATCGACGCCGGCCCGCCACCATGCATACCAGGCTCAGGGCCAGGAGCGCGACCGCGGCGGCCCCCACCTCCGCGATGCTCAGGATCTGGGAAACCGCTCGCCATCCCGCCGAATAGGAGGATACGAGGCGACCCAGCCCCGTCTGCAGGGCGACGGCGCTCATCTCGTCCACGGGGCCCGTGTATGAGTAGCTATGTGGCGCGCCGGCGGCCACGAATACGCTGGTGAGCCGGCGCAGATCGGCATTGAGCACGTCGAGACCGTCGGCTCGCAGCAGGTTGGTGTCTACCTCGTATCGCCAGGTGTAACGCAGAGGCAGACGCGTCTCGAGCGTGTCGTTCATCAGGGCCGGATACGAGTCGCCGGCGACGAGGGCGGTGAGATCGTCGTACTCGTTCATCAGTGAAATCGAACGTACCTGGGGGCGCTCCAGGGAGGTGTCCGCGAACCAGAAGTCATCCGATGGATCGGTCACCTCGTAGATGCCGACGACTTTGACGGCCAGGTTCGCGGCCGAATAGCCGGCCAGCTTGTCGGTCTGATCGGTGTGCAGCAGAACGGTGTCGCCGATCGCGACCCGAAGGACCCGCGCGTTTGTGGCCGAAAGCGCCACCTCGAACGTGGTCAGTTCGGCTCGCGGCGGGAGGTCCCGGTTGAGAGCTGTGATCTCATTGGAGATCGCCGCGGCGGCCACGGGCAGCAGGCTCGTGTGCCCGCCCGGCATCCGCCCCTCCAGCAGTCGAACATGTTCGCCCGCTCCCTCGAGATAACGCAGCCGCACCGTCATCGCCTCACGACCGCTGGGTTTGAATCTGGGAGTGTCGACCACGCCTACCGTGGCGGACACGAGGTGGGACACCGATCCCGGGAATCGCTGCTCGAACTGCACCCCCGACTCGTCCACCACCGCCAGCGGATCCGGTGACCCGGCCGACATACGGCCCGTCTGGGAGATCGCGATTCCGCGCGTGTCCGGGGCGGCGGCCGACACGGTCGACTTGAGCGCACGGTCCGCCTCGCTATCGATCAGGCGCGGCGCCAGCGCGAACATGAAAGACGTCACGAGCACGAGGCCCACGAGGCTCGCCGTGGCGGCCCGCGCGTCGGCAAGGCGGCGCAGCTGGAGTGCGAACCAGCTCACGGTTCCACGTCCTGTCCGCGTATGGTGCCGGCAACGGACGCACCCGTTGCAAGCCGGACGAGCACGACTGCGCCGGCGGACAGAGCGACGGCGATGGGAAGTGCGACGGCGGCGAGCAATCCCCAGGGAACGATGACGCTCGGAGCCGGAACCGGCGCGCTCCCGCTCGGTGTGAGCCAGGCGAATGGAATCGCCATCCACCCGATCAACAAGCCAAGGGCGGCGCCCGTGAGGAGTCCGTAGGCCAGGATGGCCAGCGACTCCAGGGTAAGCAAGCCCACCACGCCGCGCCTCGACTCCCCGAGAGCGCGGAGCAGGCTCGACTCGCCGCTTCTCTCACGTGCCATGAACGCTACCGTCACGAGGAAGCCGATCACCGCCAGCGCGGCGGCCGCCAGCGACCCCATGAACAAAGCTCCGATCATGCCCAGCGCGGTCGGATCGGCGCGGCCGGAATCTTCGAGCTGGACCCGATCCACGACGGTCGCGGCCGAGTAGGGGCCGTTGCCGATCGTCGTCATGACCTCCCGGCTGCGGCCCGGAGCCACGGTGAGCCACCACTCGTTGGGGGTGTCAACCTGGCCCCACGTCGCGTAGTCCACCAGCTCAACGGAGCTGCGGTCGGCCAGAAGGAACGGCTTGTCCGGATCGAGTGTGGGGAACAGCGACGCGACGGCCACGATCTTCATGGGCGACTCGAAGCCCGAGCGTGACACCAGCACGGTGTCGCCCTGCCGGGCGCCGGTGGCCTCCAGCAGCTTCGGGCTGGCGATCGCGGGTATCGCCGTAGAACCACCCGGTATAGCCCAGAAGCGGAACTTCGCCCCGGTAGGGTTGTTCCTGATCGAGGTCAACGTGGGCGAGTCGTTTGCGCCCGACCCGATGGTGACCCGATCGAGGTGGCCGGCCGCCGGCTCGTACCGGGTGACCGTCTGGCCGTCGACACGGCTCCAGCCCCAGGCGGTAGACGTGAACGGCAGCTCGATCGCCTGCCGCTCGCCGCCGGCGTCGCTCACGTCCAGGCCGACGATCCGGAACGAACCGTCGATTTGGGACACGTTCGAGCTCGCCACCTGCAATTCCACTGACTCCAGGCGCAACGGGTACGCGGGCTTGTAGGGAACGCCGCCGAGAGTCCGAGCGAGGTCGATGGTGACTCGGGCGCCCGTGGACGAACCGGCGACCGACTCGCCGTCAAACCTGTGCAGCCCGTTCGCGTCGGCGAGCACCACCGAAACCAGGACGTCGATCCTCGGCAGGTAGCCCTCCGGCACGGGCGACGGGTCGATCTCGGAGGAGCCGGGCGGCGGCGTGAGATCCGCGTCCAGGGTGACTGCGAGCCGCGTTGGTGTCCCGGGCAGGGCGATCATCTGCGCCGGCTGGGAACCGGCGAGCGAAGCGACGGCCGAGTTGGGGTCCGGCCCGATCGCGCCCGGCGGCAGCGAGGGAACATTCCCCATGGCGGCTGTATCGAGTTCCAGGAGGTTCCCCGTCCGGACGTCGCTGCCCACGTCGAAGGTCGTTCGCGTCAGTACCGCCGCTCCGTCAACTCCGGGCACCGCGGCGTACAGCGGCCCGAGTGCCCACGTGGGAACCACCGGGTGAGCACTGATCGTGGCGCGGACATCCGCACCGGTTTGGTACGCGGCCTGGTCGATCTGCGAGCGATCCCACGAAGAAGCGAACGCCGCCGCGAAGGTGCCGAGCGACGCCGCGAGCATCAGCAGGAGCGCGAGCCGCGTATACCGGAGCGGGCGCCGGCCGAGCTGGCGGGCGAACAGAACGGCCGAAAGCCCCGGGCTGTGTTCGACCAGCTTCTCACCGAGCTCCCCCAGGCGCGGCACGACGCGTGTTGCCAGCAGCGCCCCGGCAAGCATCCCGATGGCCGGCGCCGCCACGAGCAGTGGATCGATGCCAAGGTCGCCGCGCACGGTCTTCGTGAGCGGTGCTCCGTACAGCTGGAGCTGCCAGATGGCGACGACCGCAATGGCGGCGAAGATAAGGTCGAGCCCGAGCCTCTGGGCGAGCGTCCGTCCGATCTGCCGGCTCATCGCCGCTCTTACGCCCGAAAGCGAGCCTACCGCGGGCAGCGCCGGCAGTGCCAGCACCAGGACGCACGCCACGCCGGCGCCGATCGAGGCCGCGAGCGCGGTGCCGTCTACGCCCACGGGGCTGATTACGCCCGTACCGGCGAGTGGACCGACGACGTTCATCAGACGCACGATCGCCTGGGCCGCAAACGGGGCTATCGCCACGGCGGGAATCGCCAGCAGCAGTGCCTCGCCGGTCGCCAGCATCGCCAGATGGAACGAACCGGCACCGCGCGATCTCAGCAGCGCGGATTCGGGGCGTCGACGCTCGACGAGCATGCCGGCTACGAGCAGGATCGCGTAGACGGCGAGCACCGCGAATTGGGCGAACAGCAGGAGCGAGCTGCTCTGCGCCACGAGCAGGGATCGCTGCGCGGCAGTCAGGGTGTCCGGCAGGCCCGATTCGGACCATATGTATGAATTGGGATAGACCGCGGCCAGGCGCGTCGGCAGGCTCGTGATGGCCGCGGCCAGGGCCGTCGAACCGGAGGGCTGCAGGGAGTCTATGTCCGGCAGCCAGCGCCACTCCGCGGTGATCTGGGCGCCCGGCGCGAGCAGGGGGAGGTCCGCCTCGGCCACCACGAACGGCCCCCGCGTGGTGGCGGTGCCCACGCTCAGGACTCCCCGTAGCTCCAGGCCGGAACCGAGCCAGTAGCGGTCGTCCGCGTTCGGTCGCCAGATGCCGACGATCGTGACTCCGATGCGGCGCGCCGGATCGAGCTTGCTGGTGACGGAGGTGCGATCGCCCGCCTTGAGGCCCAGCGACACGGCCGCCCCTTCGGAGAGGGTCGCCTCCAGCGGCGGCCGTGCGGAAGTGCCGCCCGCGGTCGCGACCAGGTCGTCGGGTGTGGTCCCGGACGGCTCCGGCGCCGCCCACCGGCCCGAGACGAGGACCGCGTGCGCCTCGATCCGCCCGTAGCTGCCCACGAGTATCTGGTGGGTCTGGTCGGAGGCGTCGTAACCGGCCAGCGACAGCGCGTCGGTGGACGCGATCAGCCCGACGCGGCCGTTGGCAGGGCCGAGGATCGACTCGATCGCCGGCGCGAGGGCCGCGTCCGCGACCGGAAGGTCGGTGCTCTTGAGGTTCGAGTAGGTGCGCACCGCGCTCGATGCCGCCGGCGACGCCTCGATCGTACGGTGGTATCCGCCTACGGCCACGCTCTCCGAGTACGTAGCCGCCGCGGTGATCAGGGTGGTGGCGCAGGCCAGGAGCATCCACGCGGCGAGCACAAGAGGCCAGTCCGAGCGGCTTCTCTTCGCCACGGTCCGGAGCAGGCCGGCCTGGCGCAGACGATTGCGCGAATCTTTCGGCGGGCGCTGATGAGTACGGCTCTGGGTCACGTGGGCTTCCTGGAGCGGTAGGGCGGCCGGGGCGGGCGGATTTCGGAGAGCTTACCTCCGCGGGACCCGGCGAGCGACGGCGCGGCGGCGCCCTACCGGGCGAGGGCCGGCGTAACGCCGGGCGGAAGCGCGGGGCTACGTGGGCGGGCCGCTAGCGGATTTCGGCGAGCTCGCGGGCCCGAGCCAGTACATCGTCCATCATCGGCGGCGTGAGGCGGCCGGTGAACGTGTTCTGCTGGCTGGGATGGTAGGAACCGAGCAGTAGATAAGGTCCTACCTGCGCCTCGGCCCTGTGCCCGAACTTCGGCTTGCGCGCAGCGCGGATGCCCAGCCCGCGCATCGCTCGGAGAGCTCCGTCCCAGGCGTACGCGCCGAGAGCGACGATCACGCGCACTTCCGTCAAGAGATCCAGCTCGCGGACGAGGAACGGCATGCAGTTGTCGCGCTCGTCCGTGGTGGGATCGTTGTCCGGCGGCGCGCACCGCACTACAGCGGCGATATAGGCGTCCGAGACCACGAGTCCGTCGTCGATCGCGATCGAAGTCGGCTGGTTCGCGAACCCGGTCCGGTACAGCGCGGCGAATAGGAAGTCGCCCGACCTGTCACCGGTGAACACGCGGCCTGTCCGATTGCCGCCATTCGCCGCCGGCGCCAGGCCAAGAACCAGCACGCGCGCCCTGGACTCTCCGAATCCGGGCACGGGCCTGGCCCAATACTCCTCGGTGGCAAAGCGAGACGGAGGGTCGGCGGCCGCCTGCTCGCGCCACTCCACCAGCCGGGGGCATGCGCGGCAGTGGACGATCTCGGCGGTAAGGGCGGGAAGGGAATCGGAGGGCATGCGCCGAATCTAGCGCGTGGCCGGTTCGGTGGCTCGGCGTAGTGGCGGTCGGACGGGGTGAGCAGCGATGCCGTCGGCCGGGTGGCTCCGCCCACGCCGCGCTCAGCCCCCTGAGGGCGGCCGGTCCAGCCGCTCGCTGAAAGGTGGCCTCATCTCCAGCCTTCGCCATGCGAAGAACGCCAACACGGCGCCGGTCGCATTCATGATCGCGTCGTCTACGTCCGTCACCCGGTACGTGAAGCCCTCCAGCACCGAACCCGCGTACTGGCAGAGTTCGATCCCCACCGCGAAGGCCACGGCCACCGCCACGAAGCGGCGCGGGTCACGTAGCGAGGGCCAGAGCGCCGGCGCGTATATGCCGAGCGGCACGAGGGCCAGCATGTTGCCTATCAGCTGCCGCGCGGAGCTCAGACTGGGGTGCCCGAGCTGTGAAACGATCGTGGCGAACGGGACGATGTTGTCCTCGCTCATGCCCCGGGTTTGGCGGTAGTAATCCTGTCCGGCAATGGGTATCGGGAATATGGTCAGGGCCACTACGGCCGTGATGTGCACGAGGGCCAGCAGCGCCATCAGCCGGCGGCGCTCGTCGTCCGCGTGGCTCCACCAGATCCAGAGCGCAATCGGTACGGCCGGAATCAGCGCCACGAACCCGGGAATCAGCAGCAGCTGGCCATCGGTGAAGGTCATCGAGTTGCCCCTCCTCGGCATGTCGGCGAAGGATGACACGCCGAGCGGCCGCCGTCGGCCCGCGAATCGGCCCGGCGCTTGGCCTGCGGTTTCGGTCAGATACGAATTGCGAAACATTGGCGCCGTCGCGCGGGAAACGCACCCCTCGCGCCGTCCAGGGGCCTCGGCCGGGCCGGACGGGGGCCACGGGTATAATCATCCGGCGTGGCGCGGGTCCCTGACGTAATGGAGCAGGTCCCGCACCCCCGCCGAAGCCAAGGATTGGGACCACAGAATGACCGCCGAGACCTCCACCTGGGCCACCAAGAAAGGCCTTGCCCAGATGCTCAAAGGCGGCGTCATCATGGACGTCGTTACCCCCGAGCACGCCAAGATCGCCGAAGATGCCGGGGCCTGTGCAGTGATGGCGCTGGAGCGAGTCCCGTCCGACATCCGCGCGGCAGGCGGCGTTGCCCGGATGAGCGACCCCACCATGATCGAGGGGATCATGGCCGTGGTCAGCATTCCGGTGATGGCGAAGGCCCGGATCGGGCACTTCGTGGAAGCGCAGGTTCTCGAAGCCATCGGCGTGGACTACATCGACGAATCGGAAGTCCTGACCCCGGCCGACGAGATCAACCACATCGACAAGCACCAGTTCAAGGTGCCGTTCGTCTGCGGCTGCCGCAACCTGGGTGAGGCGCTCCGCCGCATCAATGAAGGCGCGGCGATGATCCGCACAAAGGGCGAGGCCGGCACCGGCGACATCGTCGAGGCCGTGCGCCACATTCGAACGCTGCTCGCCGAGATCCGCCGCCTGCAGTCGATGCGCGAGGACGAGCTCTTCGTCGCGGCAAAGGAGCTCGACGCCCCGTACGACCTCGTCAAGCTGGTCGCGGCCGAGGGCAAGCTACCGGTCGTGAACTTCGTGGCCGGTGGCATCGCCACTCCCGCGGACGCGGCGCTTGCGATGCAGCTCGGCGCCGAAGGCGTCTTCGTGGGTTCGGGCATCTTCAAGAGCGAGAACCCGAGCCGAACGGCCGAGGCCATCGTCCAGGCCACGCTGCACTTCGACAACCCCAAGATCATCGCCGAGGTCTCCAAGGGCCTCGGCGCCCCGATGCGCGGCATCGCGGCGGCAACCGTCCCGGACGCGGATCGGCTGGCAGTCCGCGGCTGGTAACCTCGCTGGGCCGCGCGGCCCGGAGCTCCTCATGAAGATCGGTGTTCTGGCGCTTCACGGCGCCGTTATCGAGCATATCCAGACTCTACGGTCCATCGGTGTGGAGGCCGTTACAGTCCGGCTGCCCGAGGATCTCGACGGTCTATCCGGTCTTATCCTGCCCGGCGGCGAGAGCACGACGATGCGCAAGCTCACCGCCAGGTGGGGCCTGCACGACCCGATCATGGCCTTCGCCCGTTCCGGCGCGCCGATCCTCGGCACCTGCGCCGGCATGATCATCGTCGCGAAGGAGATCGCCGGCGGCGAAGAGCCCGTCTTCCCGCTACTCGACGTGACGGTCCGACGCAACGCGTTCGGACGACAGCTGGACTCGTTCGAGACCGAGCTTCCCATGCCGATCGTGGGTGACCGGCCGGTCCACGCGATCTTCATCAGAGCCCCCATAATCGAGCGCGTGGGACCAGGGGTAGAGGTTCTGGCGAGACTGCCCGACGATCGAGTCGTGGCGGTGAGGCAGCGCAATGTCATCGCCATCGCCTTCCACCCGGAGCTGGCCGGCGAGACCCGCATTCACCACCTGGTGGCCACCATGGCGGCCGAATGGTCCAACCCCGGCGAGGGTACCGGCGAGCGCCGGCTTGCGGGGGAGGCCATGTGAGCGGCAGGGTCCGCCTCGCTCGTCTGACCGATCTGGCGGCCCTCGGAGAGCTGTCGCGTCTCTCCCAGCAGGAACACGTCGACGCGCGCTCGCTCGGGCTGCCGGTGAGCGGTCCACGAATCGGAGTCTTCAGCCTGTTCCGCCTGCCGCTCGGCGCCTTCCGCCCGAACGACCTGCTCTTCGTATATGAAGATGAACGGCGTCTCTCAGGGCTTCTGCGCGTGGAGCGCGATGCCGCCCGTGACGAATGGACGATCGTGGAACTCGACGCCATTGGGTCGGGCGACTCCGGCGATACCCGCTTCCGCCTGGTGCAGCACCTGATGCGCGACGGCGCCAAGCGGGGCGCCATCCGGTTCCACGTCGCCTGTTCGGAAACCCAGGGCAACCCCGAGCTCTTCATGCAGGCGGGCTTCGTCCGGTACGGCCAGGAGACGCTCCTGTTCCGCGGACCGGAGAAACAGCTTCCCCAGGCGTGGTCCGACGATCAGATCCGGGCAGCCGGCATCCGGCCGTGCCAGCCGCTCGACGCGCTGCCGCTCGCCCGGCTCTATGCCGCCGTGACTCCGCAGCCTGTCGTCCGGCTCGAGTCATACCGTCTGGCCGATTGGGAGCGCCAGAACGCCGGTTCGCGCGTGCCTCGCTCGAGCCTCGCCCCGATCCTCCGGTTCGCCGAGATGGAGTCGTACGTCCAGGTCGACGCGGACGACCCGGCCGCCGAGATCCTGGCGATGCTCCAGCTGGGGGTGGCCCGCGAGGAGCAGCCTCACTACATGCGTGTCCTCGCCCGTCCCGAAACCGATGTGAGCGCCATCGTCGGCTATGGTCTGGGACTGCTCGCGTCGCGTATAGGCAAGGGGGGCAGCTGCCCGGACAACGGTGTTCTCGCTCCCGTGAGAACCTATGAGTCGCCCATCGACAGACGTCTCGAGGAGGCGGGATTCGGCAACCTTTCGACTCTTACGCTCCTGATGAAGGAAGCCGTTGTGCGTGTAGCGGAACCGGCGATGGTTCCCGCGGTACGCTGATCACATGGCAGGAGGCAACGTGGCTGAAGAGGGCGCGACGCACAAGCGGCGCGAGTCGGTCGACGACCTGGGGCTGCTGCTGAAGTCGCTTCCGGATGACGTTCTGGAAGCCGTGCGGACGCTGACCGATCCGACACAGCTGATCGAGATCGTCATGGACCTGGGCCGCCGGCCCGAGGCCCGCTTCATCGACGGCGAGGTCACGCTTCTCGACCGCGAGATCACCGAGGCCGATCTGAAGCACGTCGTCGAACACATCGGCGTCTTCGGCGAGGACAACCGAGCCGGAATCGAGCGGACTCTCCACCGCATCAGCGCCATCAGAAA
>PMBG01000154.1 GCA_003153755.1 Chloroflexota bacterium
CTCGCCCCGCAGAAGGACTGGGCGGTGAACAACCCGTCCGAGCTGTCGAAGGTGCTGAAGACGCTGGAGCAGATCCAGTCGGACTTCAACCGCGCGCAGGCCGGCGGGAAGCGAGTCTCGCTCGCCGACCTGATCGTCCTGGGCGGATGCGCGGCAGTCGAGCAGGCCGCGAAGAACGCCGGGCAGAACGTCAAGGTGCCGTTCGCGCCCGGGCGCACGGACGCATCGCCGGAGGAGACCGACGTAGAGTCGTTCGCCGTGCTCGAGCCCCGCGCCGATGGGTTCCGCAACTACGTGGCGGCCGGCCAGACGGCGCCGGGAGAGGTGCTGCTCGTGGATCGGGCCAACCTCCTGACGCTGACCGCACCGGAGATGACCGTCCTCGTCGGCGGCATGCGCGTACTGGGCGCGAACGCGGGCGGAGCCAAGCACGGCGTGTTCACGGACCGTCCCGGGACGCTCAGCAACGACTTCTTCGTCAACCTGCTCGACATGGGCACGGAGTGGAAGCCGACTTCGGAGGCCGGCGACCTGTTCGAGGGTCGCGATCGCTTGTCCGGCAGTCTGAAGTGGACCGGCACGCGCGCGGATCTGGTCTTCGGGTCCAACTCCCAACTCCGGGCCTACGCCGAGGTCTACGCGTCCGACGACTCGCAGGAATCGTTCGTGCGTGACTTCGTGGCGGCCTGGAACAAGGTGATGACCCTGGACCGCTTCGACCTGGCCTGAGCCCCGAAGGGCCTACGCCTGAGGCCCACCAGGCTTCGGTACGAATGGCACGGCGACAAACGGCGGGATGGTCGTCCATTCTGTCCCGGACGGCGGATAGCCGCGTCCGCCCCGCCACTGGGAGAGTGCCGTGCCTCAGCTGTCGCGTCGCGATTTCCTGCGGCTGGCCGCCCTGGGGCTTGGTGCGGCGACGATCGGGGGCGTCCTCGAGGCCTGCAAGTCGGTGACGACCCCTCTGGCGCGGCCGACGTCATCGCGGCCCGGCACTGCCGCGCCGGCCACGGCCGCCGCGCCGCCGCCGACGCCTGCGTCCCTGCCGCCGGCGACTCTGATCGCGTCGCCGACCGCGGCCGCGTCGGCC
Organism: Chloroflexota bacterium; assembly: GCA_003153755.1. GTDB lineage: Bacteria > Chloroflexota > Limnocylindria > Limnocylindrales > CSP1-4 > Fen-1039. The sequence goes on from PMBG01000154.1 coordinate 1,091, forward strand.
GGCTATCCGGATCTGGTGGTCGTGCGCAAGGGTGAGCCCGACGCACTGGTGCGCCGCGCAATAGCGGCGCTCGGCGGTATGGAGCGATTCGTGCCGTCGGGCGCGAGCGTCATCGTGAAGCCAAACGTTTGCGTGTCCTATCGCACCTACGAGTACGCGGCCACCACGAACCCCTGGGTCGTGGGGACGCTCGTCAAGATGGCCTTCGAGGCTGGGGCGAGCAGCGTCAAGGTCATGGACTACCCATACGGGGGCAGCGCGGCGGATGCCTACGCCACGAGCGGCATCGCGGAACAGGTGCAAGCCGCCGGCGGTGAGATGGTCGTCATGTCGGACCGCAAGTACGTCAGCACGCAGATCCCCGCCGGGAAGTGGCTGAAGCAAACCGACGTATACGACGAAGTCCTGAAGGCGGACGTGCTCATCAACGTGCCCATCGGCAAGGTGCACTCGTTGGCCACCCTTACCCTGGGAATGAAGAACCTGATGGGGGTCGTGCGAGATCGGTCGTCCATGCACGGCAACCTGGGGCAGGCCATCGCCGACCTGAACACCGTGATCAGGCCGGATCTCACAGTTGTGGACTGCGTTCGCATCCTCACGGCGCATGGCCCCTCGGGCGGCAATCTGGACGACGTCCAGAAGCTGGACACCGTTGTTGCCAGCACCGACATCGTGGCGACCGACAGCTTCGTCGCAACGCTCTTCGGACTCAAGCCGGACGACCTGCACTACGTCGGCTTCGGCGCGGCAATGGGCCTGGGCGTGAGCGACCTATCCAAGCTGAAGGTCGCGGACCTCACCGCCTGATGCCGTCCAGACCGGGCTGGGTCCGGAGCCGAAAGGCCGTCCAAGCCGTCGCCCTGATCGCCTTCGCCGGCCTATTCCTTCTGGCGCGACGCGACGGGTTACCCGGTGACCTTGTCAACGTCCCCATGCGCCTCGATCCGCTCCTGACGATTGCCGGCACCCTGGCGGCCCGGGCGTTCATGATCGGTTCGGTGCTGGCGCTGGCCACACTGCTGCTGACCCTCGTCTTCGGCCGTGCCTGGTGCGGCTGGCTTTGTCCGCTCGGCACGGTGCTGGACATGTTCCCCGTGAAGGTTGGTCACGGGCAGCGCCCTGCCGTCCCGGAGGGTTTGCGCAAGGTCAAGTACATCCTGGTCGTTCTGATCCTGTTCGCGGCGCTTTTGGGCAACCAGACCCTCCTATTCCTCGACCCCCTGACGATCCTCTTCCGCACGCTCACCGCGAGCGTATTGCCCGCGCTCGACCAGATCGCCAGATCGCTTGGGGATTTGCTGTCGCAGGTCCCGGGTCTCGATGGACCGGTCTCCTCGGTGGACACGGCCATTCGTCCGCTCATCCTGCCGGCCGAGCCCGTCTCCTACCAGGACGCGCTGCTGTTCGCGTCCTTCTTCGTCGCGCTCGTGGCACTCAACGCTCTGGCACCGCGGTTCTGGTGCCGCTATCTCTGCCCTCTGGGAGGGTTCCTGGGCCTGATCAGCAGGGTGGCTCTCTTCCGCCGCGAGGTATCGGCGTCGTGCGGCGGCTGCGGCATGTGCGCGGAAGAGTGCCCGACCGGAACCATAGATCCGGCCAGGAACTACGCCAGCGACCCGGCCGAATGCACCGTGTGCATGACATGCGTCCAGGAGTGTCCGCTGGCAACCGTCACGTTCACGCCGAGCCTATCCGCGGCCGAAGGCCGACCCTACGACCCCGGCCGGCGCCAGGTCCTGTTGGCGCTCGGGGCGACCGCGGCCGCGATCGCTCTCTTCCGCGTCGACCTGTTTGCCAAGCGCCAGTCGCCATTCCTGGTTCGTCCACCCGGATCGCGAGAAAGCAACCCCGATGCCGTGGCGCTGACGAGCTGCACGCGCTGCGGCGAGTGTGTTCGCGTGTGCCCGACCGGGGCCATTCAGCCCGCGGTGGTCCAGGCGGGATTGGAAGGTCTTGGGACCCCGGTGCTGGTTCCGCGCCTTGGTTACTGCGACTACGCCTGCAACTCCTGCGGCCAGGTCTGCCCCACCCAGGCGATCCCGCTGCTCAGCCTTGCGGACAAGCAGCGGCAGGTCATCGGCAAGGCCTACATAGACCAGAATCGCTGTCTGGCCTGGTCGGATCACACGCCATGCATCGTGTGCGAGGAGATGTGCCCGCTGCCGGACAAGGCGATCAAGCTCGAACTGCAGGAGGTCTGGAGCCCGGATGGAGGCACGGTCAGCCTGCAGATGCCCCACGTGGTCAGGGACATGTGCATCGGGTGCGGACTCTGCGAGTACAGGTGCCCCGTCAGTGGCGACGCCGCCATTCGCGTGTATGTCCCGCAGCTGGCGGTGCCGATCTAGGATCGAGTGACGCCCGATCGCCGGGCCGTGGAGCCCTTGCAACAGCGGCGGCGCCTGCCGGGTTAACAGTGTGTAGGACGCTACCGCTACACGAGGTAACTACATGACCGCAACCACATGGTAGGGGTGGAGGCCTTCCGCGCCGGTACCGCGTCGCTCGATGAGGCCTTTCGGCTTCACCAGCCTCGATTGGTCCGGCGGCTCGCGCTCGTCGTGGGAGACGCGGAGGAGGCCAAGGACCTCGCACAAAGGACATTCGTACGCGCGGCCGAACGGTGGCCTCTGCCGCCGGACCAGGACGTGGGCAGCTGGCTCTCCGTCGTGGGGCTGCGGTTGGCTCTGAACGAACGCCGCCGACGCAAGGTCTGGGCTTTGCCGCCGTCAGGGAGACGGACGCGACGTGGGCTATGGAGGTGGACCCCGACCTCTGGCGCGCTCTCAACACCCTGGACCGGCGGACTCGTGCCGCACTAGTTCTGACGATCCTGGACGGTTACACGCAGGAGGAGGTCGCGGGCGCACTCGGTGTGGCCCGCGGCACCGTGGCCAGCTGGCTCTCGCGAGCGCGCGGCCGGCTGCAGCCGATCCTCGAGGAGAACCCTGATGACTGACAACTACGAATCTCGACTACGGGCGCGGATGGGAGCCCTCGAAAGGGCGGTCCCGGTTTCGAGTGAAGCGGCTCCGGCCGGCCGGACGATCCACCGGGGGATCAGGATTCGATCCGCACTGCCGGTCGGGTCGCTCGTGGCGGCCGGCCTGGTGGTTGCCGTCGTCGTGGCCCTCGCGCCGCGGTTCGCGCCGGCGGGCGTGGGGGCGTTGCCGTCCGCTCCCGGCATTGCCTCACCCGGGGCTTCTTCCTCGGTCGCAGCTACCAACCCCGTTACGCCGAATCCGTCGCCGTCCCTCGTGCTGGGCAGCCCCATGGCACCCATCCGCCGCAGTTCGGTCTCGAAGATCGACTGGACGACGGTGCCGCTTCCTGCCGACGTCACCGTGGACACCACGACGGGCAATATCACCGCCACGGTCATGCCAATGGTTGCCGGGCTCGGCGGCAATCTCGTCATGCTCACGATGGCCGGGGTTCACTCCCTGGACATGACGACCCACAAGTGGACCAAGCTCGCAGGTCCGGAGGCGTTCGGTGGAGACGTTCCTTTGGACAGCCTCATCGAAGACGGGCACGGTGGCTTGATGGCGGTCGGGACCGAAGGCATCTTCCGATCCGCGGATGGTCGCACCTGGCAGAAGGCGCTGACCACGGTTCCGGATGAATACGACCTCCGATTCCTGGCCGCCGCGCCGAGCGGATACCTGGCCGTGGGGCAGCCCAGTGGACAGGCGGCAGTCGTATTCACGTCCGCCGACGGCACGAGCTGGACTCGACGTGAACTGCCCGACTCTACCGACTGGCACCCGGTTCAGGTCTTCGTCTGGAATGGCAAGTTCGCAATCGACGCCATCTGGTCGGGTCCGGAGGGCACGCAGCTCTTCCCGGGCAAGGTGCCGGTCATCCCGACCAGGATCTGGCTGTCGTCCGACGGCGCCTCCTGGGAAGCCAGGTCGGTATTCACCGGCTTCTACCTTCCCTGCTTCGTGTCGCTGGGCGATGTCACAGTCGCCTACGAGGCCATGCATGACCCCACCTCCAACGGCAAACCCATCCTTGGCCTGAGCAAGGTCCCGCTGAGCTCCACCAACCTGACGGACTGGCACCGGGTGAGCGTGACACCGTCGACGGGCTTCACCTCAGGTGTCGATACCATCGCGCCGTTGGGGTCCGATCTCATGGCGGCAAGACCGGACGGATCGGTCCTGACGTCGGGCGACGGTGTGTCCTGGAAGCTCCAGTCGTCGTCCGGCCCGTCCGGGTGGGAGGTGGACTTTGGCCTCACGCCGGTTGGCGGCTCGCTCGTGTACACCTACGCGAAACTGGCATCCGGCAAGCCCGCCCTGCTGATCATCACGCCCGTGGAGTAGCGGTCCGGCGCGAAAGAACTCAGCCAGTCAGTCAAGCGGCGGCCCTTCGGGGCCGCCGTATCCGTCCAGTCCGGCCCCGATCAGGTCGAATGCGCGACCCAGGATGGTGGCTGGTTCTGCGCCCATGCCGGGTCTGGCGCCCACTTCCAGCAACGCTCTGACTGCGGCCAGAATCGCGCCCGCGGCGGTGCGGGGTCTAGGATCAGCTTCGTCCGCGTTGGTGGCCGAAACGATCGCCGCAGCCAGTTCATCCTCCCATTTCAGCCACCGGCCGGCCAGCCTGTTAGCCATTGCCGCGTGCGCCTGCTCCATGTCCGAGGCCGTGTTTTCCGGTGAATTCAGGAATTCGCGAGCGGCCTCCACGGCGTCGCGGGCAAGCTGCAGCGCGAAAGGTAGGATCGGCCCGCCACCGCAACCTTCGCGGAACGCATCGAGGGCTCGGTCCATCCGGGCGTCGGCGTCGACAAGCAGCAGGTCTTCCTTGCTCGGGAAGTAGCCGAAGAAGGTTCGAGGCGAGACGTTGGCAGCCTCGGCGATATCCGCGACCGTAACCGCTCGGTAACCGCGCTCGGCGAAGAGGCGCAGCGCCGCCTCCGCGATCGCCCGACGCGTCTGAAGCTTCTTTCGCTCTCTCAGCCCGCCTGTTGCACTCACGCCGGGATTATCGCACCGGGCGAAGCATTCGCGCACTCGCGCAGGCTTGCAGTACTGCAGATTGACAGTACTGCAACTTATCGCTTAGGATCGACGTGCCGCCGTCCGCCGGGTCGGGCCCGTCGAACGTTACGGCCAAAGCGGAGATGAAATGGCCAGGCTCGGGTGGTTCGTGAGGTTCATGTTCTGGGTTGGCGTCGTGATCGATGGCGTGGCAGCCGCCGCCCTGCTCGCGCCGGCCGATTCGCCGATTCGCGGCCTGGCCTATCCGGGCGTGCTTGGCTCGAATGTCGACTACGCGGATGGGACCCGATCGGCCTTTCCGCTGATGCTCGGGTGGACGCTGTTGCTGGCATGGGGGGCCCGGCGACCGATCGAACGCAGGATGCTTCTTCCGCTGACGGTGCCGGTTGTGGGCGGCTTCATGGCAGTGGAATTCCTGGATATCCACCTGGGCCACGCCGCGCTTGCCGGGACGGTGCCCACATTCATGCTGCAGAGCCTCCTCGTGGCGGGGCTGTCGGTGGCGTACATGGCGGCAGGCCGTCTGGCGGCAGGCGAAGGACAGGCAGCCGCCGGCTAGCGTGGGCCGTTACAGCTTCCTGCTGTCGTAGGCCCAGTGGAGCAAAGCCTGCCGCTGCCGTGGCCGGCAACGCACATCTCCCGACACGCAATGCTTCTGCAGCTGACTCACGTGCCTGGCCATCGCCTTCCAGCGGCGTACCTGGCGCGCATCGTCCGGCCCGCGGCGGCCCATGAAGTAGCGGCAATACCACTGGAACCAGCCGCGGGGATCCTCGGGGTTGATCCAGCCCCTCTGCTGCCAGTACGAGAGCGGTTTCGAGGCGTTCACGCCGAAGCAGTTGAACGCGGGATCGTGGCCGCCGGCGCTGAGTCGGGCGCCCTCGAACCACACGGCGGGGAACTCGCCGCGGCAATCGGTCATGTACCGGCCGCCGAAGACCCCCAGCCGGAGCATCTCAGCCGGCGTCAGGTCCGGGCGGAACTCGGGCTCGAAGTGCTCGCCCTCCGGTTCGGTCAGCCAGTACGTGTAGCCGCGCTGCATCCGATCGTCGACGACGACCTCTTTCGGCCGCTCTTCATGCATGACTGCAGGTTACGCCGGCGATGTCAGTAGCCGCCGGGCAGGAAGTCGACGACCGCGCCGGATTCGTCCAGACACACGCCACTGCCGAAGATCGAATCATCGTCGAAGGGATCATCTGAGCGATCCGCGAGCTCCAGCCCGATTACCAGACGCACGCGTCCGTGTGAGATCCAGCCGTTGGACTCGATTCTGTAGCAGACCTGGGAACCGTCCTGGTGTGAGCCGTATATATACGCGGACTTGTAGACGGTGATGTACCACGGCGTCGGCTTTTCGCCGGCGAGGAGGAGAGCGCCGACATCCGCGCCATCGTAATCCAGCGGGCCGTAGTGGCCCGAGGTGCTCATCACCTGGGTATTTGGGTTCTTGCCGTTGAGTGTCAGGGCTCGACCGTTTGACATGCTCACGGTCATCATGCCGTCTGGATCCCGCTGCACGGCCGTTACGACTCCTACGACTTCCGGCGTGGCGTACGTCTTGGATGCGTTCGAGATCCAGGTAGCGCCCCACGTCCCGACGATGGCCACCACCATCAAGAGGGCGATCGGCCACACCGTCCTCACTCGCCGTCCAACGATCAGCGCCAGAACGACCGAGACGATGACGAGCGGCGGGATCGCGACGATCAGCAGGACCACGGGCGGAGGGCCGACGGAGCCGTAGTACGGCGTGTTCACACCGATCACCGTTCCGCAGATGACCAGTGTCAGCAGTAGCAGGAACGCACCGAGAGTCAGGGTGAGGCACGACCATGCCCCGCCGGATGACCGTTGAGGCTCGGAGGCCCTGGGAGGCTCGGACGTTCTGGCCGGCCATTCCAAGGCGGCCGGCGCACTGTCTCGGAAGATTGACGTGGTCGGTGGAGTCGGTGGAGTCGGTGGNNGGAGTCGGTGGAGTCGGTGGAGTCGGCGCGGTCGGCGACTCCGACCGTTCCGCCCCACCGGCCAGCGCGGCGGCGGCGGCGAAGGCCGCCAGGCAGCAGACGATGATCGCGACCCAGCTCCCGGCTGCCACGGCGACGACCACCTCGACCAGCAGCGCGGCAAAGAGCAGAGCCGTATCGCGCGACCTGCCGTGGAGCCCATCCAGGCCAACGGCCAATGCCGCCGTCAGGCCGACCAGAACCACGCCCGACGGCACGAGGAACCACAAGCCCGGCCAGTCCATGCATGAGATGAGGACTGGCAGGAATAGGGCGTCGAGGGTCACCGGCATTGCTACCAGCAGCCCGGCGCGCCAGCCGGCCAGGCGCCAGGCCACGACGCATACGCCGGAGACGGCGGCCGCGAGCAGCAATTCCGGAGCGGAGCGCTCGGTCATCCAGTTGGGATAGCCACCCGCCTCGGGCCACGTGGCTACATACGCGGCGATCGCGAGGGCGATCGGCCAGCCGGCTATCCAGGGCACCAGGCGGCCGTGCCCGCCGACCCAATCCTGGCCTGGGGTCTGCCCCGGTTCGCGCATCTCCCCCTCCTCAAGACGCCGACTGGCGGCGTTACAGGGAGTACGCGCACCGCGCGCCGGCGGATGAATCGGCGATTACGTCTGGATGGGGCGGCGAGCACGGAAGGTCATCGGGCGCCGGTGGCCGCCGGTGGGCCGCCTTGGGCCGTGGGCATCGGGCACCGCCATCCCTTTTCGCACCCCCCGCGAGCGTCGCGTGGTGCTTTGGTGACCTCGGCCTGAGGAGACCGTTTCGCAGAGGCCTTAGCGTGATTTCGAACGCATTCGCGCCTTCGCGGCAGACCTGGGCCTCCGGCGATCACTAGACTCTCGTCATGCAAGCCTGGATGCGACGAGTTGTGTCGCGCCTTGGCCGGCGAAGAGCCCTATCGCAGAGCGAACCTGTGGATCCGCTCGTCGCGCGCTACGGAGAGCCACATAGCGGTTGGCCGCACATGGAGATTGACGAGCCGGATTGGGAGCAGTTCGAGCGAGTCCTCTCTTTGAGAGTTACACGGACCGAGACTCCCCACTTGCACGTCGCCTTGGCGCAGGTGCTTGCATCGTCGGCCGGCCGCGCTCGACTCACGCAGTTCATGCACACGGCGACGCCAAATGAGTGGCTGCGTCTCGCAGGGGCGAGCAGTTACCTCATGTATTTCGCCGCGAACGTCAGCCGCTGGCACGACCTACCCAAGTACCGTCCCGATCTTGTCGCGACTCTCGAATATCCAACTCGCGCGGTAGCCAACGTGGCCCAGGAGGATGATGCCCTCGCGGTGGGCCTCGCCAGCACATCTCTGGACGGCTACGTGCGAGAAAGGGCCGTTCGTCGACTCGCGCAGCTGGCTGACCCGCTGGCGGCTCCGTTCTTGGTGCTGCGCGTCCTCGACATCGTGCCGGCAACGGCGGCTCTGGCAGAGACATCTGCACTTGACCTGGCGCGTCGCGACCCAGCCGCCTTCGAGCTGGCCGCCCGAGCAGTGAGCGCCCTCCACGGCCGGAAGCGCATGGCCGGATTCGCGGCCGAGTTCTACGGCATCGCTGCATCTGACGTCACGCGGCAGATAGGGCTGCTCGGCTCCCTCGACTCCGCCACGAGCCGGGCAGGCCTTGAACTGGCGTTGCGTGCCAGAACACTCCCACTGTATAGACTCATGAACCTGGCGCGGCACTCAAGCGACGCACGGCTGTCAGCTCGAGCCGCAAGGGCCGTCATCGGGGCACTTCCGCCTGACGATCCGAATGTTCTCCGGTTGATTCGACAAGGCCACAAACTGGAGCTTGCGACGCCCGATGTTCTGGCCCCTGACTCGACTCGCCAGGATGGATGGAGCGACCAGCAGCCGATGGCTGGCCCCAAGGCGATGGCCCTCGTCTTCGATCCAGATGACGCGACTCGATGGCGGGCGCTGGCCGATCTCGGGAGACTTCGCTATCGCCCCGCCGTCGCCATGCTGGTCAAGTTTGTACGACAGAGGCGGATGTCGCTCCTCGAGCTGGAGGGGATTGGCACAAGCCCGCTCGACGAAGCCGTCTACCGGCTATGGACGGACGCTGACCACGCGGTCACGGCTCTGGGAAAAATCGGCGATCGCAGGGCTGTACGGCCGCTAGTGGATTGCCTCGACGTCGCACTTCTTTGCGGAACCGCGATCAAGGCACTCGACACTATTCATGACAGACGGGCTGTTGAGCCACTGATTGCCTGTTTCGAGCGCGACCACCTTCCGTTCCTGGCAACGATCCTGGGCAAATGGGGCGACCGCCGAGCGCTCGCCCCGCTGATCGAGGCGATGGAGGACGACGACGCCCTTGTCAGGTACTACGTGGCTCGAGCCCTGGGGAGGCTCGGTGACCAGGGCGCGCTCCCCATCCTGACACGGGCCGTCGTCAACGACGGGGGACCAGTCAGCGTGAATGGCCATATCATCTCCGGCCTCGGAGGCAAGAGCGTTGCAGACGCCGCCCGCTGGGCAATCGATAGGATCGAGACCGGCTCCTAGCAATCCCCCACGACGTGCCCCGATCGGTACCGGGCTCCCGGCCCCAGCCGCGTATGTGCCTCCCGCGCCCGCTCGTCTGCGGCTGAGACGCCGTAGCGGATGAGCATCGTCCGGCTTCGCCAGGCGGCCAGGCGCATGAGGTCCGACTTGCCCAATCTCTGTCGCATCCACGACGCACCGATCGACCGCGGGTCACTGACAATGATGTCCGCCAGACAACCGGTCCGGCTGGTGGGGATTGCCGGACGGCCGGTTGGGGACGGGCCCAGACTCCGCACGAGGTCGGACGGTCATGCGCGAGGGGATTCTCACAGGACCGCCGGTCGCCGCCGACATCGCCACACGGAGTGGCGAGACCCTTGTCGAGCTGCTGGATCTGGCGGCGGCCCGCAACCCCGCGGACCCGGTCTTCGTCATGCCACGTGGATCGGGACTCGAGCGCTGGACCTACAGTGACCTGAGCAAGGCGAGCCTTCAGGTTGCCGCCACGCTGTCGGCACACGAAGTGACGGCGGGTGATCGGGTAGTCACGTGGGCGGCGAATGATCCATGGCTCGTTGCCGCCTACTTTGCCGTGTGGCGCCTGGGGGCGGTGATCGTGCCCCTGGATCTGCGCATGGCTCCGGACGTGGCGGTTCGCATAGGGCGAGCTGCCGACCCGGTCCTGACGCTGGTGGGCCCGGACGTCGCCGCTTCCTCGGCCGCCGCTCTGGGCGTACCGGTGATGGGGATCGATGCCGCGACGCTCACCGCGGAGCCATTGGGAATGCTGCCGCCATCGCCCACTTCCTCGGATCTCGCCGAAGTGCTGTTCACGAGCGGCACAACCAGCGACCCCAAAGGCGTCACGCTCACCCATGGCCAGCTGATCCATAGCGCCCGCACGATCGCGATGACCGCCGGCGTGCGCCGCGAGAGGGCGCTGGCCCTGCTGCCTCTCTCACACATGTATGGCCAGATCGTGCCTCTGTTCTACGGTTTGATGTGCGGCTGTCAGCTGACATTCCTGCCCAGCCTGACTCCCTCGGCCTTGCTGACCGCCATGAAGCGAGACCGGATCACCGTGCTAACCGCCGTGCCCGCCTTGCTGCGACTCCTCATGGACGGCGTCGAGGCGGAAGCGCTCAGAACCGGGAAGTCCACCCAGCTCCACCGAGTGCGCGGCGTATCACGCCATCTTCCGATGCGAGCCCGACGGCTTCTATGCCGATCGATCCTCTCCCGCTTTGGCGGCGAGTTGGCCACGATCACCTGCGGCGGGGCGATGCTTCCACCGGAGCTCCAGAGCGCCTGGGAGGCAATCGGCATCGCGGTCGTCCAGGGTTACGGAGCCACCGAATGCGCCAGCATCGCCGGCCATACCCGCAAGTCGCGACGGCCCGGAACGGTTGGACCGCCACTGGCCGGCATAGAGGTGCGCGTCGCTCCGGATGGGGAGTTGCTGGCGCGTGGCCCGAACATGATGTCCGGCTACTGGGGCAAGCCCGAGCTGACCGCGCAGGTCCTGGCGGATGGCTGGGCGCACTCTGGGGACGCAGCCGAGATAGACCGCCACGGCGAGATCGTGATCCGTGGTCGGACACGTGACCGCATCGCGCTCCCGAACGGTCTCAAGGTCTACCCCGAGGACATAGAGATCGTCCTTGCAGAGGCAGGCGCCATCTCGGCTGCAGTGGTGATCGAGTCCGAACACGGCCGCCTTGCAGCAATTCTCATCCCGGCCGGCGCGGCCGACGACGACGTTCTGGAAGCAGCCGTAAAGCAGGCAAACGCGAGCCTGTCGCCGCATCAGCGTGTTCGCCGGTGGGTTCGTTGGCAGGGGGCCGACTTTCCTCGGACACACACCCTCAAGGTGCGACGGGACGACGTGAAGGCGTGGTACGCAGCTCATTCCGACGCAGCCCAGGGCAGGGGAGACGCTCCGTGAATCTGTACGCTTCCAAGGGCGCCATCAACGCTCGGTTGATGCCGCTTGTCGATCGCTTGTTGGCGGCCGGGATCAGCCCTGACGCGATCACGCTGGCGGCGATCCCGGTGGCCCTGCTCGGGTCTGCGGCTCTGCTCGCCTCGCCTGCCCAACCCGTTGCCCTGCTGGCTGTGCCGGTGCTGGTAGCGGGGCGATTGGTGCTCAACCTCCTCGACGGCAATCTGGCTCGGCGGAGCGGTCGCATGCATCCGCGTGGCGAGCTATTCAACGAGGTCGGCGATCGACTGGCCGACGTCGCATTTCTGGCACCGGTCGCCTTCTTGCCCGGAGCCTCGAGCTCGATCGTCCTCCTCGGGGTGGCGGCTGCCCTCCTGGCGTCATACGTCGGCATAACCACGCGGGCCGCCGGAGGACCGCGACTCTATCGCGGAGTCCTGTCCAAGCCGGGCCGCATGATCCTGTTGGCCGCGTGCAGCCTCTGGGCCCTGTTGGCAGGCCCCGCCACTCCATGGGGAGTGTTCGGGCCTCTGCTGCTGGCCGGCGGCTTGCTGACGGTAGCCGAGCGTTTGTTCGTAGCCATTCGTACGCTGGAGTAGGAGCGATGACACCTCTCGACCAGGCGTCCGCGATACTCCTGATCGGTTCAATCGCAGGGATGGCTGGCGCTGTCGCTTTCGCCCTGGTGCGTCGCGGGCGACCTGGAGGCGTGAGTTCGCGCACGGTGCTCGCGCGAGGCGGCTCGTACGCCCTCCTGGCATTGCTACTGAATGCCGCCGCCCGCACGGGAGTGCCGGGCATGGTGGTCCTGACGGGTGCCATATCCGCGGCCGGGCTGTACGAGTGGGGCCGCATGTTCGGGCTGCCACTCCACCACCGTGTTGCCATCATCATCGCGGGCCTGCTGATCATCGGCGGCATTGGTCGCGAGGGCGTGCATGCCACCGACTGGCTGGTTGGGGGATTGGTGCTGGCCGGCGCACTCTGGCCGGTGGTCCGGTCCGATACCGGCCGGGCGATTCGAGATCTGGGCACGGCGGCTGTTGGGGTTGCGCTCATCCCCGTCCTCCTGGCCCACGGGGTGGCCCTCGTCGTGGAGCGTGGCGGAGCTGGTGGAGCTCTGTTCCTCGCCCTCGCCACGGGTTGCGCCTTCTCCGACGTTGGGGCATTCGTGGTCGGCAAGACCTGGGGCCGCCATCAGCTGGCCCCTACGTTGTCGCCGAACAAGACACGGGAGGGGATGGTCGGCAACTTCGCCGGGGCAGCCCTGGGACTGGCGGTCTTCACGCCGACCCTCGCGGGGGTCTACGGCGCGCCGTTCCTCGTGGCCATGGTCCCGCTCGTGGCCCTCGGATCGGTCTGGGGCGACTTGCTCGAGAGCGCCGCGAAACGCGAGGCCGGGGTGAAGGACGCGGGCCGGTGGCTACCCGGCTTCGGCGGAATACTCGACCGGATCGACTCCCTGCTGATCACCGTCGCTCTGGCCTATTGGATAGCTCGCCTCGCCGGGGTGCCGCTGTGAGCCGGCCGGCCGGATGGCAGTTCTCGGGCCCCGCATGCACTGCGCGCGAAATCACCGCCAGGCTCGTTGGACCCGTACTCTCCATCTTCCTCGAGGGCCCTTCGGTTCATGGTGCCGAGCATCTCGATGAGCTGACCGGCCCGGCCCTGATCTGCCCCACCCACGCAAGCCATTTCGATTTCTCTGCCCTGCGCCTCGCGCTGGGCCCCAAGCACCGCCGGCGCATAGCCGTCACGGCCGCGGCAGACTACTTCACGGTCAGCCGGATGCGCTGGTTCTTCGCAGCCTGGCTTGGGGCCTTCCCGTTCGACCGCGGCGGACGGAGGACCAAGAGATCCCTGGAGGCCGCCGAATCCTTCCTGTCCGAGGGCTGGCATGTCCTCGTCTTCCCCGAAGGCACACGGTCGGTGAGCGGGGAGATCGGGCCCTTCCGGCCTGGCGTCGGTCTACTGGCCGCCCAGACTGGTTGCCAGGTGCTTCCGGTGCGTATCACCGGCATTTCCAAGGTCTTGCCCAAGGGATCCCGGCGACCCCATCGCGCCCCCGTCGAAGTCCGCTTCGGTGCGCCCGTCCGCGTCCAGAGCGGTGAGTCGCCGCGCGACTTCGCCGAACGCCTGGAATCGGTCATCCGCGCCTTGTAGGAGTGTCCTGATGTCTTTGCGCCGCCTTAGCCCCCGCGAGTATCTGGTCAATCTGGCCGGCGTCCTCGTGTCGATGCCTGTCTATTCGCGACGCGAATGGGCCCGGCGCCCCGACCTCGACGCCTTCGCCCTGCGCCGGGCCAGGGACATGGCAGTGTGGGCCGAAGCGAAGGTACCCATCTACCGGGAGTTGTATGGGAACGCCGGCGTGCAGCCGAACACCATCAAGACTCTCGACGACTTCCGTCGGCTGCCGCTCATGGACAAGGACTCGGTGCGGGCCGGCTATCCCGCCCGTTCGGTCGCCGAAGGGATTGACCTGCGGCGCTGCCTGCTGTCGACCTCGTCCGGCTCGTCGGGCCGCATGATGACGGTTCCCCACCTGGCCGATCGCTTCTGGCCCTATCTCGTTTCTGGGCAGAGGATGCTTCGCTGGGCGACGGCCGACCACTATCCGTTCTGGTATCGCCAGGCCTACGTCTACACCTCGGAGTACCCGCTGCTACGCGTGCCGGGCCTCTACCCCATGAAGTTCATCCCCACCGCCGCGGACCCGGAGCGAGTCCTCGAGGCACTGGAGGCGTTGCGGCCGCACATACTCCACACGTATCCGACGGTCTTGCGCGACCTGGTGGCCCTTTCCCCGACACGGATGTCGGCCCTTCACCTGCGCGGGGCGTCCGTCGGCAGCGAACTGTCCACCCAGTCCGAACGGGACACCTGGGCCGAGATCCTTGGTATCCGGGTTTGCGACGAGTACAGCACCGAGGAGCTCGGCCGGGTCGCCAGTCAGTGTCCGCAGGGCAGCTACCACCTGCACGAGGACGTAGTGCTGACGGAGATCGTCGATGAACAGGGCCGTCCCACATCCGAAGTCGGCGAAGTGGTCGGGACCGAGTTGCACAACCACGCCATGCCCTTCGTTCGGTACCGCCAGGGGGACCTTGCCCGAATCTCGGACGAGGCCTGCTCTTGCGGCCGGCACACCCGGCTCCTGACCGATCTCGTGGGGAGGCGCAACGACGGCTTCCTGCTGCGCGACGGTACGAAGCTATCGGCCGGCTTCCTGCTCGACGTCTCCTACCGGGCCATCCTGGGGCTGGCCGAGGACATGGTCAGCGCATATCGATTCGTTCAGAAGAACCCCGACGGCGCGGTGTTCGAGGTCGTCGCGGGGACTGCCTGGGACGAACGCTCCGCGGGCTTGATCAAGGCCGCTCTGGCCTCGGAGCTGCCGCCGGCACTTGCAATCTCGGTTTCGCTCGTACCGGAGATTTCGCGCTCTGCCGGCGGCAAACGTTCCACAGTTGTCCGGGACTTCGCCCAATGACGATCCTCTTCACGCGAGCCTGGGAGGACGACCGCCTCGACCTCGAGTTGCTTTCGTCGCCCGGGCAAGAGGTCCTCGTGGTGGCAGCCGCCGGGGATGCCGCTCTGGCGCTGGCCGCCTGCGGATCGCGAGTCGTGGCGGTCGACACAAACCCGGACCAGCTGGCTCTGGTGCGTCTCAAGCTGGCGGCTGCGGGCGTGCTCGACGACGCGAGTCTGTATCGCTGGTTCGAGGTGGGAGCGGACCCCTCGGCTCCCAGCGTATATCGGCAACTGGTCCGCCCATTGCTGCCCGAGGACGCGGCGGTCTTCTGGGACGGCCACATCGAGGCAGTTGTCGGCGGCTTTCACACCCACTCCGGGGTGGGCCGGCCGTTTGCCCGACTCGGCCGCTTTGCGCGACTCATCTGCCCAGGCCTGACCAAGCTCATCGAAACGGCACCGGACCCATCCTTCCAGTCTGCCTCCTGGCGCAAGCACGTCGCCCCGCGTCTGTTCGGTCCGCTGACCCACGCCGCGATGCGTCATACCCGACTCCTGGCGCCCCTGGCTCCGAACCGGGCTGAGCTGGACCGCATGCGAACCGGCGGCTGGTCCCATGGCCTGGTGGACCGGATCGATGGGGTGGTTGCCAACGGCCTGATACGCCGCCATCCGTGGTGGCGTCCGGTCTTTGCCGGTCGTCCGGCGGATCCCGGCGACGGGGCTGCCTGGCTCGACGGCGGCCGAGGCCCACTGGACCTGACGCTCATGCAGGTGGATCTTGCGGCCGCCCTCGCGTCGCGGCCTCGGGCTTCGTTGGCTGCGGCATCGCTGTCCAATGTTCCGGACTGGCTCGATGCGCGAGGGATCGACTTGCTGGCCGCCGCTGCTGCCGGTGCGCTGCAGCCTGGCGGGCGTCTCCTTGTGAGGCGGGTCGTCCGCCCCGAGTCGGACGCCTTCGTCCGAGCCGGACTGATCCGGGACCCGGTCTCCGACTCCCTGGTGGCCAGAGAGAGGACTGCGCTGTACGAAGCGGTGGACCTCTACCGAAAGCCCGAGAACTGATCTGATCCGCCGCCGGCGGACGCCCACCGGGCGGCTAGGCCAGGTAGAGCGCGTAGGTCGCCAGGTAGGCCGCACCGTAGAGGCCAAGCACGACTCGCACGTGCCGCCGGAGGAAATCGGGAGCCACGAGACCCAAGCCGGCCTGCGCGAGGGCAAGCGGAGCGATTCGGGACACGCGGTTCAGGATTACCGCCGGCAGGAACCCAACAGGGGAAATTGCGCCACTTGCCCAGGCGAAGGTGAAGACCTTGAGTGGCGTTCCGGGTCCGAACAGCAGCAGACACGTAGGGCTGCCGGACGCCACCGTCGCTGCCGCCGCGGTCACCATCGGCCGGTTGATCCCAGGCAGCGCTAGGAGTCCCTGCCGGACCGTGTCCGGGCCGGCCACTGTCAGGGCGTAGAGCAGCAGACTGCCGGCGAGGGAGCCCAGGCAGAGCGACCCGAAGAGGACCACGAAGCGCCGCGGGGCGGCGAGCAACAGCAGGCCCAGGAGCACGTCCGGTATCACCGGAAGAGCCACCGCCTCGGCGAAGGCCCAAACGAAGACCGCCAGTGGGCCTCCCGGTCCGTTGGCGAAGCGAGCCAGGTCATCGAGGAGCGAACGACCGGTTGCAGCAGCCGACAATCCGGATCTCCCATCTCGGAGCCTTCGCTCGTAGCGAATCAAGGCACAACCCGACGCACGTCGGTCGACACGCGTGACATTACCTTGCGTCGTCACCCTTCATCGGGTCTGCGGGTGGGGCGCGGCAGCTCCACCATAGCGAGCGAGGGTCGCGTGGTGCTTTAATGGATTCGGTGTGAGAGGACCGTTTGGCAGAGGCGCCAACCTCCGCAGTTTGATCAGGCATTGAGGGTCACCGTGAAGCGCCGAATTGCTGCGCTCTCCCTGTCTCTGACGAGCATCCTCTGCCTTGCGACGGCCGGCGTCGCGCTGGCAAGCCCACCGCAGGATGTGCGACCCGCCGCCGTCCTGCAGCCAACGATCACGGGGTCATTCAGCGCCGGCGAACTGCTGACCGGCGGGACCGTCAGCGCCAAGTTCAGCATTGCCAACCCCAACCCGGCCACCGTGCTCACGACGGTAGGGGTTACCGTTTTCTTCAACGTAGCCATCCCAACCTTCTCGCCGAAGACAGTGTGCGGGGGCACTCTCACCCGCACTGGTGGCAACATGGCGGTCCTTGCGGGGGCGACGATCGCCGCGGCCTCGAGTTGCCCCTTCGCGATCGATGTGGTCGGAACGTCCCCGCTGTCGCTCCAGTTCGTCACTTCAAGCCTGACCGCAAACGGCGCCTTGGCGCCCTCCACTGCCAGCGGGGCGACACAGGTCGTGGATCAGCCGACCATCCAGGTCTCCTTCACCCCAACCTCGGTGGTCGCGGGGGCGAAGAGCACACTGAAGATCACGCTCACCAATCCCCCTACCAACAGCGTGGCGGTCAACCAGGCCGGTGCCACGATCACCCTGCAGAGCGGCCTCGCGGTCATAAACGGAACGTCGTCTGCCGGAACTTGCGGCGGGACGGTCAAGACCCTGGCGCCTTCCGTGATCACGATCAGCGGCAGCACAATCCCGAAGGGCGGCAGTTGCACCACAGCGGTGTTCGTGACTGGAACAACGTCCGGTTTGAAGTCGATCGCCGCGAAGGTTCACATGGACTTCGGTGCCGGCACAAACGCGTCGACGGCCGGGCTCACGGTCGTTGATGCAACGCCCGCCCCGACGCCCGCTCCGACGCCCGCTCCGACCGCCGCCGAACCCGCTCCGACGCCTGCACCGTCTGACACTCCCGTCGCGACGGTGAGCGAGTCTCCCGTCGCCTCAGCGAGTGCCACCGCCGGTGTTGTCGCGGCGGCTTCCGCGAACGCCAGTGCGTCACCGAGCCTGGCGGCCCTCCCGACCATGCCCGCGAGCGGCGGGGGCGACGGCGCCGTCTTGTTGCTGTTGGGCATCCTCATCGGAGCTGTTCTGGCGCTGGGATCGGCGGCGGTGGCCGTCCTATTCGTGAGGCGGCGTCCGGTTCCGGTTGCCGTTGCCGCCGCGGCTGCGGCAACCCCGGGACAGACCGAGCCACCGGCCACGAACTGATCGAACGGGCCGCCGGCTACTGACTCGCCCGTAGAGGCTCGCGCTGACGTTGGCTACCAGCTCGCGCCACTACCTGGTCCGCTGATACTTCCCCTCCCGAGTGACAGTTTCAGCAGGCGGCAGGGCGGGATGCCGCGAATGTCCCTTCCGCAGACCGGCTTCGATAGCCAGAGTCGTCACGGGTCGAGTCGAGCCCGACGCCTTTTGCTCGCGCGGCAGCTACATGTCTCCCTTTTCGATTGCGCGCACCCGGACCTCGTATTCAACGGGTGAGATCTCACCGGCAGCCAACCGGCTCTTGAGTTCCGCGATGGCGGGATCCTCGGCGGGAGGGATCGCCCGTCGCAGCGCAAAGACGATCACTCCCACGACGAGCAGCGTTATCACGAGTATCGAAAGTAGGGTCCCGGCGACGATCGCCAGCGCCAGATCGGAACCGGAGTTCATGTGCACGCTCCGCTAGTCCATGTGGCGGCGGCGCCGTCAGGGTGCGTCCGACCATTGTGTGCAGGCCACGTATGGAGTCAACTCGCACAGAAACAACAGGACCGCCCAGTTATCGGGCGGTCCNNCGACATTCTGCTTGGGAAGCAGACACTCTGCCAACTGAGTTACTCCCGCTCGGCAGGCGCTAGTTATATCAGATCGGGCGGGAGGGGCGTAGGCGTCCAGATGGTGGACGCCTACGAACCTGTTTCCGTATCCCCGCCACAGCCCTGGTCTTGCCGGGCGCTAAGCTGAGCGCCTATCGCCGCTCCTAGGAGACATGCCACGGTTCAGCAATCGTTCGTGCGACTCCCCGATGCCGAATTGCCATCAGAGGAGAAGTCCTACGCAGCCCCTGAAACCCACCCTTCGCGGGTCTGGCTCGAAAGGATCCTGCACGACGAGAACGACGTCGAAGCGTGGATGGGACTCGCGGCGGCCTATGAGGGGATGGCTTCCGAATGGCAGTCATGGGTCTCCACCCAAACTCACTACCTCGACCCGGTCGCGGATGCGCTGGCTCGGATCGGGAGTATTGAGCGCGCCGTCGAGATCGGCCCGGGTACCGGCGAGGCCACTCGACTGGTCGCCACGCGGGCTCGGCTGGTTGCGGCCGTCGATTCAAGTCCCGCGATGATGAGCCGAGCCCCGGTATTGCCGAATGTTCGCTGGCTTGTCGGAGACGCCCGAAGCCTCCCTATCGAGTCAGGATGGGCCGATCTGGTGGTGGGCCTCAACGCTGTCCCGAGCTTTCAAGAGATCAATCGAGTCTGCGCGCCGGCCGGCCGAGTGCTCTGGGCGAACTCCTTCGGTCCTGATACGCCGTTGTATGTCGAGCCCGCGAGGTTCGTTGGCTTGCTGGGTCCCGAATGGGCCGGCGTGGCACGCCGTGTCGGTTTTGGGGAATGGTGCATCGCTGAAAGGCGCCAATCATGAAAGTCATTCTGATCGCCGCCTTCATCATCGACCCGCACCCGACTTTGCGGTCATCGTCACTCTACGAGGTTGCCGTTGAGCAGCGGGCGATCGATGAGATCGAAGGCTTTCGGCCGCGTGCCGATCGCACCAATGCGACGCTGTCGATCGACCCCGAGCATCCTCTCGCTGGGGCAACTCTGAATGGCCCGCTCCTCGATGGGTTCATCTCGGTGCGCGCGCCGCAACTGAATGGGAGCAGCGACGGTCCGGCCGCGCATGAGGTACGCCTGGTAGTCGGGAAGTTAGGGGTCGGGTTCTTCGTGGTCAGCACGCAAGCTGAGAGCCTCGCACGTCCGCCGGAACTCGAGTCCGATCTGACGAAGCCGTTGAACGAGATGATCGAGATTGTCTCGTCCGTTGTGACGAACTCCGTCCCCGCGCAAGACCAGGTTTCCTGGCGGCAGGTCTCGCTGATGCCCAAGGGTATCGCCTGGTGGCACCGACTCGGGGTTGGCGTGAAGCGCGGTCAGGAGCCGAAGAACGCTTCCTATGGTCAGGTCCTGCGTAACGGGCCTGATGAGTTGGGCCTACTGGGGTCGGGTTTCAGCGTGCTGTGGAAGTCGGATCCGATCGTCGAAAGGGAGTGTGTGGACGGCATATTTGCCGCGACGGAGGAATGGCTGGTCGTCGATGGCGTCAACTTGCTGCTCGCTGATCGGCTATCAAGCCTGGAGCACACGACCGGCGCTCGCAGGGCGGAGCAGCTCAGCGCCATCCACGCCGAGATACTGGACGTCTCCGTCGAAGTCGCGATCGTCAAGCTGTTGATCGACGAGCGCGCCAGATATCTGGTCGCGGCCGAACGGGCGGCTCGGGCGGCGGCCCGGGAGTCGTGGTCGATGACTGTCGAGTACGAGTCGCTCGACTCGAGGCTCGCGACACTTCGCCAGCTCGCCGAGGCGCACCGAAACGAGGTCCAGTCCAAACGCGACGCGCGGCGCAACGACCTGCTGTTTGCCTTCACGATGATGGCAATAATCCAGAGCCTGCTGGTCGTGTTCGATTTCCTCACCGGATCCAACGCCACGCTTGCCCCCGTCCCGAGGGTGGTGTATGGCGTGGCGGTGACTGTGATTGCGCTGTCCGTGCTTGCCTTTGGAGTCTTTCGCTTGACCGGCGGCCGTGACTAGCCCGTGGTGAGGCTAGCCACGGGCCGGCGGCCTCGGTCCATCGAGCGGATCAGAGGCTTTCGCCGAAGTCGGCCTTGAACTTCGCCACCAGGCGCTGCTGCCAATCGCCGATTGGTCGTAGCGTGCCGTAGAAGAAGCGGAGGATCTCCGGCTCTTCGATCCATTCGAGCCCGCCCACGATCTTGCGGTTCTCGTACAGCCACGTGATCCGGTCGATCGCGTACTTGACCTGCGACAGCGTGAACACGCGCCGCGGCAAGGCCAGGCGGACGAGCTCCATCTGGGCCATCGGCTCGGTGCCGTCGGGGTTGCGCTGCTCGGAAAGCGTGCCTCGCTCCATGCCCCGGATGCCGCTGGCGATGTAGAGGGCCGACGCGAGGGCGCCGCCCGAGTACTGGCTCTGCGGCACGTGGTCGAGGAACTTGAGGGCGTTGACGTGGCAGCCGAGGCCGCCCGGAGGTGTGATCACGGGCACTCCGCGCGCGGCGAGCTCGCGGACCATGTAGTCGATGAAGATCGGCCCCTGGCTGATCATGTCCTCGTCCATAGTCTCGTCGAGGCCCACCGTGAGCGCCTCGATCTCGCGGACCGACATGCCGCCGTACGTGAGGAAACCCTCGTAAAGCGGGACCAGGGCTCGCATCTGCTTGTAGAGATCCTCGGACCTCATGGCGATGCCGCCGCCGCGGGCGCAGCCGAGCTTGCGGGCCGAGAAGTAGGTGATGTCCATCAGGCCCGAGATCTCGAGCGTGATGTCTCGGATGGAGGCGTTCTTGTAGGCCGCCTCGCGGGTCTTGATGAACCAGAGGTTGTCGGCAAGGAGGCTGGCGTCGAACACGACCAACAGGCCGTGCTTGTCGCAGACCTTCCGGACCGCGTGCATGTTCGCGAGCGAAATCGGCTGGCCGCCGATGAGGTTGGTGCCCGCTTCGAGGCGCACGAAAGCGATCTTGTCGGCGCCGTGCTTCGCGATCAGCGCTTCGAGCTTGGCGGTGTCCAGATCGCCCTTGAACAGCTCCTCACTCGACGTCTCGAGGGCGACGTCTTTGTAGATCTCCTCGACAGTGCCGCCGTTGAGGGTGATGTGGGCCTTGGTCGTGGTGAANNGTGTACGTGGCGCTGCCGGCGTACGAATCGTCCGCAACCATCATCGCGGCCTGCTGGCGGTCGCTCATCGCGTTGACGCCGCTGTCCGTGAGCATGTCCAGGAAGACGTCCGCGTTCTGGAGAAGGAACGTGTTGTTCCCGGCAGCCGTGACGCACCCGAGGCGCTCGTCCACGGGGAGCAAGTTCAGCTTCTGGACGATGCGGACCTTGTGCATCTCGAGCGGCACGCTCTCGCCGCGGAACTTGACGAACGCCATTCCCATCCTCCTAAGGTTCGAAACGCCCCTCTCCTCCTCCGAGCCTGAGGGCGTGCTGTGCGCGAGCGAGGCCGGTGACGTCGGCCACATCGGAACCAACGCAGGGTACGTCACGGAGATGGCGCCGTGTGCCCCGTCCGGCGCCGTCCGGCGGGAACGGCCCTATCGGGAGGCAGGACGCCGTCATCCAGACCGGGCGGATCTCCGCCGGAAAGTTTCGAAAGCCGCCTCGCAACTAATGCGGCATCTGGCTTACAGACTCGGAACCACTAAAAGTATAAGTTGTCTCTCGGCCGTCCTGTTACCGCTCCCGGTAACGCTAACGGTTACGCCGATCCCGCTGGCGGAGGCAAGCGAGCGGTAGACGGCGGTAGGCATCTCCAGACGGGCATCGTCGTCGATACCCACCTTCACTGTGCCTGAGAGAGGAGTCGCGATGTCCAGCATGTCCCGCAACCAAAGGACCAGATTCGGCCCCGGTAAGGTTCTATCGATCGGCGTGATCGCCGTCCTCCTGACAATCGTCGCGTCCTCCACGGCGAGCGCGGCGAGCACGCTCGGCGCCGCGGCCGCTCAGTCCGGGCGGTACTTCGGCACCGCCATCGCCGCCGGCAAGCTCGGTGACTCGACGTACACGACCCTCGCGGCGCGCGAGTTCAACATGGTGACGCCCGAGAACGAAATGAAGCCGGACGCCACCGAGCCCAACCAGGGTCAGTTCAACTTCACCACCGGCGATCAGGTATACAACTGGGCCGTCAGCCACGGTATGAAGGTGCGCGGCCACACCCTGGCCTGGCACTCGCAGCAGCCCACCTGGATGCAGAACCTCAGCGGCACTGCGTTGCGCAACGCCATGATCAACCACATCAACGGGGTCATGGCTCACTACAAGGGCAAGCTCTACGCCTGGGATGTGGTCAACGAGGCCTTCAACGAGGACGGCAGCCGCCGCCAGTCCAACCTGCAGGGCACCGGCAACGACTGGATAGAAGTGGCGTTCAAGACCGCCCGCGCCGCCGATCCCAGCGCCAAGCTCTGCTACAACGACTACAACATCGAGAATTGGAGCTACGCCAAGACGCAGGGCGTCTACAACATGATCAAGGACTTCAAGTCGCGCGGTGT
Organism: Chloroflexota bacterium; assembly: GCA_003153755.1. Taxonomy (GTDB): domain Bacteria; phylum Chloroflexota; class Limnocylindria; order Limnocylindrales; family CSP1-4; genus Fen-1039. The sequence continues at coordinate 24,277 of PMBG01000154.1, forward strand.
CCCGGTCGACTGCGTCGGGTTCCAGACCCACTTCACCGGCGGCAGCTCGCTGCCCAGCAACTTCCAGACGACGCTGTCCAGCTTCGCCGCCCTCGGCGTCGACGTTGCCCTGACCGAGGTTGACGTCACCAACGCCAGCACCACCCAGTACGCCGGATTGACCCAGGCGTGCGTGAACGTCGCGCGCTGCGTCGGCATCACCGTCTGGGGCGTCCGCGACAGCGACTCCTGGCGTTCCAACGAGAGCCCGCTCCTCTTCGACGGCA
>PMBG01000111.1 GCA_003153755.1 Chloroflexota bacterium
ACCGGCTACTTCACACCCGATACCACCGGGGCCACATACCACACGGTCACTCCGGGTCGCTTGCTCGACACCCGAGCCAACGGCTTCGGCAACATCTGGATCGACCCCGCGAGTGCCGGGCCCAAACCATTCGCGAGCCAGGTCGTGCGCACCGTCAAGGTCGCAGGTGTGGTGGGCCTGGGCTGGACGAGCGCGCAGGTGCCCTCGGATGCAACTGCGGTCACGGCCAACATGACGGTCACAGACCAAACCTCCAACGGCTACGTGTCCTTTGGGCCAACCATCAGCAGCTCACCCAAGACCTCCACGCTCAACGTGTTGAGGGGGAACAACACCGCCAACGGCATAACCGTCGCGCTCAACAACGGCAATCTGCAGGCCGTCTGGGTGGGTACTCCGGGGTCATCGGCAGACGTGATCCTCGATATCACAGGCTTCTTCACAAACGATCAATCGGGCTATGCCTATCACGCGATCGCGCCGGCCAGGTTCATGGACAGCTGGACCGGCAGGGGTGCCCATCTCTTCACGAGCCAAGCGCCGCAATCCCTAAACGTTGGTGGAGTCGGCGATGTCCCCACAGATGCCGCCGGCATCAGCGGCAACCTGACGCTCTGGGACCCAACCGTGCCCGGCTACCTGTACGTCGGCCCGCTCTCGGAGACCGCTCCCAAGGTGTCGACGGTGAACGCCTCCGCACGTGCCAACTCGGCTAACGGCTTCGACGTCAAGCTGAGTTCAACCAGCAGCGGCGTCGTGTACGTGGTCTTCGTGGGAACCGGCGGCACGGCCACCGTATCGCTCGATGTGACCGGCTACTGGAAGTAGGGGCAGGGGAGCGCGAGCGCGGCGCGATCGGCGGGGCCGAGACGCGACGGGCCGGCGCCGTCGCCCGGGCTAAACGCCGAGTGTCCGCTTCATCTGTTCGAACTCGGATTCGCTGATCTCGCCGCGGGCATAGCGCACCCGCAGGGTGGCGAGGGCATCGTCGAGCGGTGGGCCGGGCATGCGCTGCCGTGGGGCCACGACGCGGACCACGGCGGCGACAAGGAGAACGACTGCTCCGACTGGCACGAGCAAGATCAGCACATGTGCGGGCGTCAAACCCCAGGGCATCATCTCCCTCCTTCGGGACGAGTCTGCCGGTTACTGTACGCCCAACCCCCAAGGTGGGTCCGGAGGGCGCGTCGCATCCAGCACTCCTCCTCCGTCGCCGTTTTGTGGAGCCCGGCTGGATGTGCGAACCTTCGTGCGGGCAGTCGCGTCCCACCATGCCGGCCGAGGAGGCACGGGTCGTCGGGGGACCGTGGGACTGCGTGACAGGGGTGCAGGATGGGGCATCGCAAAGACCGGTCGTACAGGGTTGGCGTCGAGGAGTCGAACAACACGCGGCCACGCCTGGGCTCTTCGGCATACCGGCCGCACGCTGGGGTCAGCCAGTCGAAGCGAACCCCCGCTCGATCTCGCAGTCGCGTAGTCGGCCGATACTCGCGGAGTGCTGCCACCGGCGCCGTCGCGGCGCTGGTCGTTCTGGCAGTGGTCGTCAGCGGATCGATGGATCAGCTGAACACAGCGCTCGTGGTGATGGGCTTCGACCCGGATCGGGCGCAGCTAATCAGTTCTCTGCTCATTGGTGGCGTCGCCGCGTGCACCGCAACGCTCGTCACCGGCCGATTCGGACCGGCGGTCGCGGCCGGCTTCGGCGGAGCCGTCCTCTTGTACTGCGGTACGTTCGTTGCCGAGACACAGGCAGCGCTCGGCGCGACCGGCGCATACGGTGCCTTCGACCCCGGAGGTTGGGTCCTCACCCTGGTGACGCTGATCGTCAGCGCCACGGCATCGGCCTGGGCAGGGGCAGCCCTCGGGGCAACGGCTCGCCCTTGGACGGTGCGGGCCGTCGGCGTCTCGGTCGAGGCGATCACCAGGAGGCACCTCGAGCGTGGAACGGCTCGATACCCGATCCTCGTAGGCGCAGTGCTCGTGTTGCTCCTGGTCACGGTTCCGGCCTTTGGGGAGCTCGTCAACTTCGCACCCGACTCGTTGATGCGAGGAGGCGCGGCGCCGCAGCCTGTCGCCGCTGCCCCATCCGCCACTCCCGAACCAACTGCTGCGGCGCCCGCCGCAACCATCGCTGCCAGTCCGAGCGCCGGCAACCCGGCAACGGCAGCACCCACTCCGTCCCCGAGTCCGGCCGCGCCGTGGCTTGCCTGGGTGCCGTCCGGCAGCGGACGGGTCACCAGGACGACCATGGCCGCCCCCTGGAAGGGCGGCACAGCGTCGTCGGTCGACGTGACGATATACACGCCGCCCGGATACGATCCGAAGGGAGCCCGGAGATATCCGGTCCTGTACGAAGCGCCCACCGGCTACGCACTGTGGAATGGTGCGACGAACGCAAGATCCGCACTGGACAGCCTCATCGACGCGGGGTCAATTCCACCGAGCATCGTGGTCTTCATCGACTCGGCTGGTGGACCCTACCCCAATACTCAATGCGCCGACTCGTTCGACGGCCGCCAGTGGTTCGATCTCTTCGTGTCCAGGACGGTGGTCGGCTGGGTCGACAGGTACTACAAGACCATGGCCACGCCAACCGCGCGGGCCATTGCCGGGATGTCGGAAGGTGGCTACTGCGCCGCGATCCTGGCGCTGCATCACCCGACCGAGTTCGGCACCTCGATATCCTTCTCGGGCTACTACCAGGCAGGCGTCGGGGGAGGTAGTTCGGCGGCTCCATTTGGTGGCAACTGGGCGCTGGTGGCGGCCGACTCGCCGACCGTAGTCGCCGGCAAGATCGCAATACCGACGCGCGACCAGCTCTACTTCGTCGTTATCGCCAAGCCCGACCAGCCCAGCTTTGGCCCTCAGGCGACCGAATTCGAGAAGACCCTCTCCGGCGACGGCTACCCATACACCGCGCTTGCCGCGACCGAACCGCACGGTTGGACGCAGGTCCGTGACTACTTCCCTGCCGCACTCAAGGACTGGGCGGCACGGGAGGTCGCGACCGGGGTCTTCACAGGATCATGAAGGGCCCTCGTCTGTCCGTTGGGGCAATTCCTCGCCGCTTGATCATCGGCGTCCTGGCCGCGGTGGTGCTGGTGACTGTGCCGCTGTTGGCATTCGCGAATAACTCCGCCTCAAGTTCGAACACTCAGCACGACCGCCCGACCTTCATCGGTCTCGGCAGTCCTGCCGGCAGTCCTGCCGTGAGTCCGGCCCTGAGTTCGGCGCGCACTCCCAGTGCGACGCCGGGAATGCCATCGCCGTCGCCATCGCCATCGCCGTCCGCCACGGCTGCGCCCACAGCCTCGCCGTCGCCACGGCCACTAGACCCGCATCCCTGGCTGGCGTGGCGTCCCTCGGGCATCGGCCAGGTGGTCGACGCCACGTTTGCCGGTCCCTGGACGCAAGGCTCGGCGACGACATGGGTCACGATCTACACCCCGCCCGGCTATTCGACCAAGAGCAGCCGTCGATACCCAGTCCTCTACGAGGCTCCGTATGCCTATTCGCACTGGAATCGTGCGGCCAACCTCTCGAATCAGCTCGACGCACTCATCGACAGTGGACAAATGCCGCCCGCCATTGTCGTCGCCATGACCACAGCCGGCGGCCCATATGCCACCTCCGAGTGCACAAACTCATATGACAGGCGGGAGTGGTTCGACACCTACGTTGCTCAGACCGTCGTTCCCTGGGTGGACTCGCACTACCGGACGATCGTCGAGTCGCGCGCCCGTGCGGTCTTCGGAGCCTCGCAGGGCGGGTATTGCGCCGCAGCTCTCGCGGCTCGTCACCCTCACCTGTTCGGCACGTCGCTCGTGTACTCCGGGTACTTCCACGCGGGCGGAGTGGGCCCGCCATCCACGCTGCCGTTTGGCACCGATCAGAGCTTCATCGACGCGGCATCGCCCGATGCCCTGATCTTCGACATGACCCGGGTGACGCGAGCGAACCTCTACTACATCCTCGTGGCCAAGTCGAGCCAGCCCCTGTACGGCGAGGAGGCCGTCCGGTTCGACAAGCTCCTCACCCAGGCCGGCATGACTCATAAGTTCATTGAGTCGGCCGTACCGCATGGATGGGCGCAGGTGCGTGCGGAATTCGCCGCCGGTATGGAGGCGTGGGCGGCGCGGATGGTCTCTCAGGGCGTGTTCTGACGCTCGAGATGCTCAGGCGTTCTGTTCCTTGGCTTCCATAGCCTGGACGGCGGCCAGGGCGGCTGCCGCGTTCCCGCCGTTTGACTTGAGGATCTGCAAGTACGTGGCCCGGTCGTCGGCGGCCACGCTGGCGGGCACCGAGGTCATTTGAACCGTGACCGCGGGGGTAGCCTGCGGGGCGGCCGGAGCGGGCGCGTGCCTGGAAGTTCCTGTCGGCATGGGCTTCTTCGCCGGTGCGCTGGAGACTACTGCTGCTTGCCGCGTGAGGGCGGAGGCGACTGGGTCGATTCGAGTGTCCATTTGGGCTTTCGCCTTGTACGGGTAGCAGGGTTGTCGGTCCAAGGAGCAGGAACCGGAGCCGACACGGGCCGCTGAACTGCAGGCACGGTCCCGCCCGGCACGTCAGCAGCGTGCCTATCCATGAATCGCTCTGTCCTCCTCGCCGCCGTCGGCGTGGCCGCGGCGGATCTTTCGGCCCCTTCTAGACTAGGAGCGTGACGAACCACTGGTCCGCGCCTCGGCTGCCGGCAATCGGCCGGAGTTGACATATGGCCATTCTCGCTGCCTTGTTTGCGGTCATCGGGAGGCAGGCCGGTCGTGTCCTGACGACAGCTCTCGGCTGGGCCAGCGCGTTGCTCTTCGGACGTGTGCCCCGACATAAGCAGCTGCTCCTGTCGCTGATCGCGCTGGGATCGCTCCTCTGGGTGGTGCTGGTCTTCGGCATCATCCTGCCCTCGGTCGGAACGTTCCTGCTGACCGCGCTGCCGCTGCCGGGTTTCATCGACCAGAACTGGGTGCGCTTCGCGATGCTGATCGGAGCGCTCGTCCTGCCGCTGGTCGTGGGTCTCGGCGGGTTGTTTGTCGTCGGCGCTGGGAGCCGACCTCGCGGTCTCGAGGCGGCGAAGCAAGTAATGCGGGGCTACCCGATTGCCTTCTTGCTCGCGCTCACGATCATCTTCCTGGCGGTCGTCGGGGTAGTGCGCAAAGGCCGGAACCTCATCCGGCGCCGGGCAGAAGCTCACATCCCGATCGTGATACACGACGGCGGCTACGAAATCATGGTCGACGACCTTCAGGCGGCACTTCGCGACGCAGGTCTGACGGTCGAGCGGCGACCGGCAGCAGCGGTCCTCGCCGTGCCGGGACGGCTGGTCGCGCGCGTGGCCGGCGGTGACGTACGCGCCCTCGTTCCAGACCAGTTGATGACGCTCTATTCGGCCGTCCTCGAGGTTGAGCTGTACCCATCTGATATCGCGATTTCGGGCCAGAAGGAGGCCGTAGCTCGTGCTCGCGCCGCGATCGCGACTCGGCTTACCGCGACGGCCGCCTACCTGACGACATCCAAGGAGGCTCAGGCAATCGAAGACCGACTGGATGAGATCGTCCGTGCTCGAGGTAGATCTCCCGACGAGGGGCGGCCAGGGCACTCGGCCGGGCTGATCGAAGATCTCCGCGCGATCGACCCCACGCTCGCGGCTCTCGACGTCGACTACTCGGAGTGGGAAGTCCTATACCGGATGCGTCTCCAGATCGAGCGCGACTTGCTTGTCGGCTCCTTGGTGGGCACGGAACTTCAACCACCGGCGTGACGCCTGCCGGCTCCAAGGCCGGCCGTCCGGACCTGCGGCGCGCACCTCGTCACCCGTCAGCCGGACGAGCCGTCCAAGGGGCGGTGATCGTAGGTCCAGGGCGAGCAGCGCGCCGGATGCGGATCAACCTTGGAGGGACAGAGGATGGGCGTCCGCCGTTCTGGCAACGGGCTCGACAACCGGCGGCGTGGGATTGCCGGAGGCGGCCCCAGCGACCGCCCTCGCGCCCTGGTGGCGATGATTCTGCTGACGCTGGCTGTGGCCGGATGCTCCCCGAACTCGGCGACACCCAGCCTTCCCCCATCTGGTGCCGCCAGGACAACCGCGCCGACACCGCGGGTTTCGGAGGCGACGGTGCCGGGGTTCGGAGCCACCGGCTCCATGGTCTCGCCCTCACGCGGCTACCACACGGCGACCCGACTAACCGACGGGCGGGTTCTGATCGTCGGAGGGCAAACGGTCACCGAAGGCTCGGTTTCCTACTTCTCGTCGGCCGAGTTGTATGACCCGGCCGTCGGAACCTTCAGGTCGACGGGATCCATGAGCCAGGCGCGCGAGTCCCACACGGCCACGCTGCTCCAGGATGGGCGGGTTCTGATCGTCGGCGGCCAGAACGACAACGTGCTGTCCTCGGCCGAGCTCTATGACCCGCTTACCGGCAAGTTCAACCCCACCGGGTCGATGAGTGCCCCTCGCGAGAACCACACGGCCACGCTTCTGGCGGATGGCCGCGTTCTTATCGCCGGAGGAGATGGCGCCGGGAGTGCCGATCAGGCGCCGCTTCTGTCGGCCGAGATCTACGACCCGAAGAGCGGCACCTTCAGCCAGACCGGATCGATGTCCGTCGCCCGCAAGCGTGCCGGCGCGTCGCTTCTCAAGGACGGCCGCGTTCTGGTAGTCGGGGGCGAGGATGCGCAGCTGTCGGCGATCTTCACGGCCGAGATCTACGACCCGAAGAGCGGCACTTTTCGCCCGACCGGATCGATGCCGGTGGCGACGTTCAGCATCGCAGCCATCACCATGCTGGATGGTCGAGTCTTCGTTGCGGGGGCCGACGCGGAAAGCGCGGGAACCGCCGAAGTCTACGACCCAACGACTGGTTCCTTCTCGTCCACAGGAAGAATGGCAGCCCAGGCATTCGATACCGCTGTGCTACTCCACGACGGCAGAGTCCTGGCGATCGGCGGTCACTTTCCCGGCGCCGAGGGAAACGGTTCCGCCGACTTGTACGACCCGACCACCAATTCCTTCGGGCCGGCCGGAACGATGACCAGCCCCAGATTCGGACAGTCGGCGACGGTGTTGGCGGATGGCCGAGTGCTCGTCGCAGGCGGTGCGGTCGACGACTCGGCCGAGGTCTACGCGCCTCCGCCGCTCGGAGCCACGATTACCCCTTCACCTGGTCCGGCGCTCAGCCCTGCCTCCGGTGCGCTCGAGATGGGTCGTGGCGGCGCCGGCTAATGATCGCGCAAGCTCCAGGGTAGCCAGTCGATCGCCAGGCCAATGAAGACCGCGACGGGGCAGGCCAGGCCGGCCGTCGCCGCGAACAGCCCGGGCGAGGCCGCCCGGACGGCCGGCAGGGTGATGAGGCCGGCGAGTCCGCCCCAGAAGGTCACCAGGCCAAGGGCGTCAAGCACTCGATGGCGGTGCGCCCAATCGCCGCGCCAGTCGTTGACGCGAACTCCGGCCCGCTCCATGGCGTCGAGGAGCGGGTGGGTTTGCCATGGCTGCCCGCCGAGTGCGGGTCCGTTCGGCACGACGCGCCACACGAGACGGCTCTGGTGAATCAGTTCGATCTGGGGGCCAAGCGCCATCACGACCGAGGGCTCGCTGCCGGGTCGCGCGAGCCAGCGCCGACGGCGCAGTTCGTGATCCGCGATGACCCACTCTGTGCCGGTGCCCAGGAACAGGAGCCAGGCCGCCACGAAGAAGGTGAGCGCGATAGCGAGCACCAGGTCGGAGTAGCCAAAGGCAAGAGCGAACACCAGGGCGAGCATGCAGGTACCCACAGCGAGGACGCCGGTTAGCGCCAGCACGCTTCGCCAGGTCCGCGCCCCCCATCTGAACGGTGGATCCGAGGTTCGGATTGAGTCGATCATGTCGCCCTCCCCATCTCGCTCCGACTGGTCTTGTGCAGTCAGCCAGAGGTTAGCACCGGCCTCCAAGCCGAATGCGCTTCAGCGGAGGACTTCGGCGCGCCGGGAGCCGGTCGTTGACCCTGGCGCAACGAGGCCCGTCCGCAGTGTCCAGTGCAAGGTGCGCCGCGTACGATCGCGGAAAGGAGCACCTTATGGCGCAAACGAGTCAGGCGGTCGCCGGCGTCGTGGCCGGAGAGAGTGTTGCGACCTTTGAGTGGCGCAACCTCCATGTTCATATCGTCAGCCGGGAGCCGCTTTCCGCAGACCAGATCGGCACGATCAAACGCGTGTTGCCGAAGGTCGCGAGCGTGGGGCAGTTCGCCGACGTTGTCGGCACGGTCCTCGGGCGTTCGGTCCGCGTCAGGACAAGTCGCCCCTCGCCCGACATCAGGTTCGAGGTGGGGCTGTAGGAGCCGACCGCCCGCCTGGCGGCGACGTCCGCCCTACGGCGTCGGCATCAACCAGACACGCCAGTCGCCTGTGGCCGACAACGGCGCTACTACGATCGTCTCGGCCGGCTCCGAGGTACCCGGGAAGGTGACGGCCACTGCATAGGCACGGCTGATGTCTGCCGACGCGGTCAAGTCCGCCCAGGCTTCTGGCCCCACGGTCGACTCGCTTAGCTGCGAGGCGCTCTGTGTCGGTGAGCCGACCTCGTACGTGTAGTTGGTTCTGGCCGCGAGCGCGGTCCTGGCGGTCGCGAACGCCGACTCACCACCGAAAGCCTTCTGCGAGAACGCCGAGAGCATGTTCCAGGATGTGGGCGGGTCCTTGACCGCCATCATCTCGAATTCATCGGCCAGGTTCTTCGCCGCCACCGGATCGGCGGCTGTGGACGACACCCTGGCGCGTGCATCCCCGAAATCGGCGGGATGCCAGGTCCGGCCGCCGTCCGATGTGAGCTGCAGCGTCCGAGTTCCCTGGACTCCGAAGACGGTCGCAAGGCCGTGGTCTTTGTCGGCCAGATCGAGCGTCAGGAACGAAGTGTTGTCGGGCATGCCGTACCCGGGCACGACGGTCCAGCTCGAGCCGAAGTCGCTGCTGACGTTCATGCTCCAGAGGCTGCCATCGCTCACTACCGCCCACACCCTGCCGGCCAGAGCGTCCACCATCATGCCGCCGTACGGCTGCTTGGGCTCCTTGAACACGCTCCAGGTGCGGCCTCCGTCGCCGGTCCGGTAGAACCACATCTCGGCGCTCGTCGACGAGCAGCACGGCCATACGCTCACGGCAAGGGCGCCGTTCGAGCCGTCCCAGAATACGGGCCCGGTCGCGGACCCGACCTGAGTGTTCGGGCCAAAGGAGCCCAGGCCGGGCAGGCTCACGGCCGCCCAGGTGACGCCGCCATCTCGGCTGACGTACAGATACGTGCCCGTGAGTTCGGATGAGATCGAGTCCGGGACGGACCAGAGAGTGCGCGCGTCGCTCGCCGTGAAACCCGCACCGAGTCCCGCGGCGCTCCCGGCCACCGACCAGGTGACGCCGCCGTCGTCGGTCCGAAGGACCGTGCCGGAGCCCTGCTTCGCGTGGAGGAGCGATTGAGCGAGGGCCCCGTCTGGTCCGGGCGTCGACGGGACCACGCACACGAGAAAGCCGTGCTGGGCGTCCACGAACGAAAGCGACGCCGACTGGCAGCCGTAGTCGCCGGTGATGACCGTGGAGTGCCAGGTCCGGCCGCCATCGGCCGTCCGATTGACGGTGAGCAGTTGGCCGGCGACCGCCGGACTGGCCACGGCGCCGTTCAGGCCGTTCGACGCGATGGCCCAGGCGTGGTCCTGGTCCAGCACGAAGACCTCCTCGACCGGGACCGGTCCACCCGAGCCGGGGAAGGTTCCCGCCCGCCAGGTCGCGCCGTTGTCGACCGACGTGAGCAGGTATGAGCCCTCAACGGCCCACATTCCGCCGGATCGCATCAGCCCCGCTTCGTCGACCTGTGCCTTGAGGGCCCCGGCCGCGTTGAACGTGGGTCCGGGCGCGTTCGTCCTCGCCCCGACACCGGGACCACCGGCTCCGAAACGTGGCAGCAGGACGGCCAGCAGCAGCAGGGCCACGGCGAGAGTCGCGGCCACCCGCCATGTACCCCAGAGGGCGCGGCGCGGTTGCGGTCGGCGCGCGTCATCGAGAAGCCGCGCAGATGCCACGGCGAGCCGCGCGGAGTCGGCCGGCGCGAACCGTTCGTAGTAGGACCGAAGCTGCGTTTCGAGGTCGGGTGTGTTCATCGCGCTTGCTCCTCGGACCGTCGCTCGGCGTCGAGCGCGGCCCGCACATGCTCGAGGGCGTAGTGCAGCCGGGATTTGACGGTGCCTTCCGGCAGGCCGGTTTGGGCCGCGATCTGCGGGATCGTGAGGTCGCGTCCGTAGCGGAGGCCCAGGACGATCTGCTCGTCCTCGGTGAGCCTTGCGATTGCCGAACTCAGGTCGTCGTGGCCGGCCGGAATCGTTTCCCGCTCGACGGGCATCTCGATGATGGTGACGTGCTGGCGGCGGCGCCTTCGGAGCTCGTCCCGGCAGATGTTGACCACGATCCTCATGAACCAGCGCTCGGGATCGCCGAGCTCGAACCGAATCGTCCGCCGTCGGCTCCAGGCTCGAAGCAGCGCTTCCTGGACCGCGTCTTCAGCACCGACCGGATCGCGAAGGATCCACGAAGCCAGCCGATGAGCCTCCGGGACGGCAGACAGCAGCAACTCGGCGACACGGTCCTCGTCGCGCGGCTGCAGCCTGACCAGCTCGATCATCGGTCTCCTTGGGCTTCCATGCCAGATCTACGACCCGGCGCCCTCAACCGTTCAATCTTGCGGGATTCGGCAGTGTCGCTGCCGTTGGCCTGTCCCGGGCGCCACGCCGGGTCGCGTAGGAGGTGGAACTCGCCGCCGATCCGGGTGGCGGCACACCCTCGCGTGGCTAGCTCGCCGTGCGGATGCTAGCCACGCGTTCCGTACTTCAGCGAGGGATGCGATCCGACCTTCGGCGCAGGGCAAGCACGTAGGTGCTGGCGAGCAGGGCGGAGATGAGCCCAAGCATCGGAACGAAGTCATCGGAGCCGCCCTGCGATCCGCCGCCCAGGGCGCTGGTGACCGGCGGAGTGGCGGTCGGTGCGGACGTTGCACCGAGCACGCTGGAGGTCGGGCCGGGCGGAGCGACCGTCGTGGTCGGAGCGGGTGTCGGAGTGGGCGCCAGAGCGGGTGTCGGAGTGGGCGCCAGAGTCGGTGTCGGAGTCGGGGTCGGAGTGGGTGTCGCGGCCGCGACCACAAAGGTCCGGAAGGTCAAGTCCGCGCTCGTGTCGCCGGCGATATTGCCCCAGCCTACGGCGCCATCGAAGCCTCGGCCCCCGAGGTACTTATCGGTGCCGAAGGTGTAGTAGGCCGTCATGAACGTTCCGGGGGTGACGATGATGACGTAGTGCTGGCCCGCGGTGACTGCCAGCGGCGTCATGGTGAAGGACACCCAGGTGGCGGCGGCCGACGGAATTGCGCTGGTACCGGTAGACAGGTTGGGGCCCAGGGGGTAGACGGGGTTGCCGGAGCCGTCGACCGCCTCGATGGTCGCAATTGCGTCGCCCGGCGCTTTCGAATCGGTGAGCATGAGCATCACGTCAACCTGGTCGAGCGTGCCGGACACTCCCACAGTGAAGGTCTGAGCGACAAGTTCCGTGCCCTCGTTGCCGCCGTGGTCATATGTCGAGTTCTGCTGATCGATCGAGTGCGGGGCCGCCAGGCATGTCGCGGATACCAGAAACGCGAGTGGCAGGCCAACGCCCAGGGCGGTCAGATGAGCCAATCGCTGCCGGCCTTTCCCGCCGAGCACGCGCCTACTCCTCGAACCGTTCACGGAATGAACCCTCCTCTTTGCGCCGGTGCACCCGGCGGCTACGGAGAACACCGTACCCCTCGCCGCGCCAGAACCGTGTCTTCTCGCCGACATGGCCCTTCCTTGGGGGCGGAGATCGTCGAAAGCGTTCGGCTGGGACCGGCCCCGGTGGCCTTCTCGTCGCGCTCCGGCTATAGCCGGCACTCGGGAACGCTCAGCGCGTAACCGAAGTCCCGTTGCAGCGATTCGAGCAGCGCCTCGACCTGCTGGGCGTACCCTCCCCAGACTGCCGCCAACCCGGCATCGGGCGATTTGGCGTTCTTCAGAGGAGGGATCGTGCTTCGATACAGCGGCGTGATTGCGCTCGCGCCCAGATCGAAATACGCGATGGTCATCTTCCTCGACAGAATCCCAACGCAGAGGTTGGCCAGGTCCGTGCCGCTCGCCTTCCCGGCCTGAGCCTGGAGATCCTTCAGCCCGGCATTCAGGTTGCCGGCGGACCGACTCTCGAAGTACCCGGCGTCGTGCACGCCGAGCCGGTCATACACGGCGTTCATGATCATCCCGTGGAAGATGTGGGCATCCAGCGCCTTGGCGCAGGTGCTGATGGAATGGAGAATCTCGTGCACGTCGTAGCGGTGCGGTAGATCGACGCTGTACCGCTGGTTGTAGGTGATCGTGGCGCCCGAGCTGTAACCGCCGGCGGCCGGCCCGGGATCGGTCGGCAGAATGGTGTAGTGAATCTCCCCGTAGCACTTCGAGAGGCTCACCCCGGTCAACTCCCTCTCGATCGGATACACGACGTCGCGCGTCGCGGCCAGGAAGGTGCCGCAGTTCGGCTTGCTGGATTCGGCCAGCGCGCTGCAGTCGATCGTGAACGGCAGGTCGGATGGAGCGAGGGTGCTGGCCGCGGTCGGGGTCGGGGTCGGGGCGGACGTTTCGGTCGGCGTCGGTGGTAGGGTCGGCGTCACTAGTGAGGATGGAGTGACAGGGACTCCGCTCGTCCGGCCGGCCGCCGAGTTGGAGGGCGCAGCCGCGCTCGAGACGGGCAGGCTGCAGCCGACTGCCGCCAGGATCCACATCCCCAGCAGTACGAGCTTGACCCTCATACGGGCACGGGCTCCACTTCTCTTCTGGAGTGCCATGATCGTCCTCGGCGATGGGATACCTACCGACTGCTGGATGGAACCCAGAACATCCTATGCCAACGGCGTTCCCACGGGGTCTCGCTTGGTGACGGACGGCCCGGTGACGCCATCGGAATCGCACTTGCCGCCGGCCCGGTTCTCGCCGAGCGTGAGACGCGGAGGGCAGTCATGGCTCACGCAACGGCACGCGGCGCATACAAGGACCTCGCGGACCGGCTGAATCGGTTCCCCCAGGGCGCCCCGCCCTCAGAGCTGCTCTATCAGATCCTCGCCATTCTCTTCGGCGAGCGCGAGGCTGGGCTCGTTGCCCGGCTGCCCATCAAACCGGTCACCGCGAAGACGGCCGCACGCATCTGGGGGACCAGCGAGGCCGAGGCACGGGCGGTTCTTGACGGCCTTGCATCGCGCGCCGTGCTGCTCGACATGGAGGGGCCGCACGGCACCGTGTACGCCCTCCCGCCCCCAATGGCCGGATTCTTCGAGTTCTCGCTGATGCGCGTCCGGGGCGACATCGACCAGAAGGTGCTGAGCGAGCTGTTCCACCAGTACATCACGGTCGAGGACGACTTCATCCTCAGCCTCCTCACGAAGGGCAAGACCCAGCTCGGGCGTGTCTTCGTGAACGAGCCCGCCCTCGTCGAGAGCGAAGAGCGCGCCCGGCGCGCGGGTGTCAGTGCCGCGGCGGGCGACGGCCGGCTGCGCGTGCTCGACTACGAGCGAGCCAGCGAGGTGATCGAGACGTCTTCGGAGATGGGTGTGGGCCTCTGCTATTGCCGCCACAAGATGGAGCACATGGGCCGAGCCTGCTCAGCGCCGAAGAACATCTGCATGACGTTCGGTGCCACCGCGAGTTCGCTTATCCGCCATGGGTTCGCCCGGCACGTCGATGCGGCGGAGGGCCGCGACCTCCTCGCCGAGGCCTACGAGAATCGGCTCGTCCAATTCGGCGAGAACGTCCAGAACGAGGTCGCCTTCATCTGCAATTGCTGCGGCTGCTGCTGTGAGGCGTTGATCGCAGCGCGCCGGTTCGGGATGCTGAACCCGGTACACACGACGAACTTCCTGCCGCACGTGCTTGACGAGCGATGCAACGGGTGCGGCAAGTGCGTGAGCACGTGCCCTGTGGAGGCGATGACGCTGGTCTCCGCCAACGACCCGCGCCAGCCGAACCGGCGCAAGGCGCTGCTGAACGCGGATCTCTGTCTCGGTTGCGGCGTCTGCACACGCGTCTGCCCCAAGGAGGGGCTGTGGCTGGAATCACGCGCCGAGCGGGTTATCACGCCCGTCGACATGGTCCATCGGACGGTTCTGATGGCGATCGAGCGCGGCCGGTTGCAGGACTGCATCTTCGACAATCGGGCCATGTTCAGCCATCGCGCCATGGCGGCGATTCTCGGTGTGATCCTGCGCCTGCCGCCGCTCAAGCAGGCGATGGCGACGGAACAGATGCGGTCGCGCTACCTTGTGCGCCTGCTCGAGCACGTGAAGTCGTAGTCGCTATCCGCGTCCCCGCCGGCCGAACAATCCCAGGAACCCGCCCTTGCTCTGGGTCGGTCGCCCATCGCCGGCGTTGAGTATGTCCAGCAGGTTGTCGGTGAGCTCGAACATGTCGCCGATGGCCTTGTCGTTGGGGTAGCGCTCCACCGCCGACTTGCCCGAGTCCGACGACTCGAAGAAGACCGGCCCCGCGGATCGGATACGCGCCAGCGTGGGTATGTCGAGCGTCTTCTCCACCTGCGAAGTCGGAACGCCGCTGTTGGCGCGGTTGATCACCATGAGCAGGCGGTGCCGCAGATCCAGAGCCGTCGCGACCTCGCGAAACTGCATCGCCGCTCGGATACAGGGGACGTCCGGGGTCACCGGGACGATGATCCGGTCGGCGAGCGCGAACAGGGCCAGATTGAGCGGTCCGAAGTCCGGGTGCAGATCCAGGATCACGAAGTCGTACGAGTTGCGAGCTTCGGCGATCGCCCTGGCGACGCGTCCCGGCACCAGGATCTCGGTATGGAAGGGTGTGCCCGCCAGAACCAGGATGTCCATGCCGCTCTGGTGCTGAGTGGCTATCTGGGCGACGGTCTCGTGGATACCCTCCTGCTCGTCCCACAGCCACGCCTCGGCCAGAGTCCGCAGCTGTGGCATGCCGAGAGACGGGGCTACGTGGCCGGTGACCGCGTCGCAGTCCACCAGGAGGACGTGCATCTTCTTGTGGATCGTGAGGGCCGCCCCGAGGTTGATCGACACCGTGGTCTTTCCCACGCCGCCCTTGGGGTTGAAGACGATCACGAGCCGGCCGCGCTGCCTCGGTTCGTCCGACACGTCGTAGTCGGCAACATCCGGGGCCAGCACCGCGGCTTGCACCTGTGCGGCCACCACATGCTGGGCGGCCACGACTTCCTCGACGACAACCGGTGCTTCGACCGGTGCGGTGCCGCTTCGGATGAGCAATGCATCGAGACGGTACCGAAGCGACTCGCCTGTGAAGGGTCTGGAGAAGTACTCGTCCGCCGAGTCCTTGCGGCCACCAAGGTTCATGCGACCGAGCGTGAAAGCGGGCACGAGCAGGAGGGCCGGGACGTTGCGGCCTATCTCGTGGAGCGCGCTGTACATCTCGAGCGTCCGGTCGAAGTCCACCTCGCCGTCGATTACGGCGACCTTGATGTCGCTTCGGAGGCTCAGCAGCCGCTCGAGATCGTCGGGCGTCTCAGCGTGGATCGGCTCATAGCCGGCCGCGAGCAGATCGTCGAAGACGGCGGACATATCCGAGCCCGACAGGCCGATGGCTACGGCAGTTCGCGGCACGACCTTGGACCCTCGCTGCTAACCGGATTCGTTCGTCTGAGTCTATCCGATCGGCACGAGTATCCCCATTACGCATCCCGGGGGGGCGCCGTTACTCCGATAGGTCGCGTTCCTCGTAGTGCGTGATCGTGACGGTCTGCCCGGCCGATGACCGGCTCGAGATGTCGAGTCCGCCCAGCCAGGCGGTCGTCGACATTTCGTTGCTCGTGTCGCTGGTGTCCTTGACAAGTGATCCGTTCACGAACAGGACCAGGCGCGTCGTCGTGGCATCCACGGTCGCGCAGACGCCCTGGACGGTAGTCGGCGTTGAGCCGGGCACAACGTTGCCCGCTCCTTCCTCGAGCGTCTCCGGCCCCGTGTTGACATCGGGCGCGCCGTTGCGCCGCTCCACTGCCCATGACCCGTCGGCGAACAGGAGGAATTCATAGGAGAGCATCGAAACGCCGGAACCTCTACGGCACGAGACGCCGAACCCGGCCCCGGCGGGCGCGGCCGTCTCCTTGGCGGTGACGGTCATGCTCAGTTGCTGCCGTGAGTGGTGGGGCGGGGAGTAGATGAAGTGATGCAGGTCGCCAAGTGCTCCCACGACGTAGCCTTCCGTCGTGTACTTGTAGGTCGTGCCGGAACTCGCCGTATCCGTAGTCCAGCCCGACTCCGAATCCATGAAATCGTCGGAGTAGATGGACGCCCCCGCATCGGGCTTGATCGTGGAGTCTGCGGAGACGGCCATCTGGCTCGATGCCGGACTTCCGGTGGCACCCGAAGTCCCGCCCGCTCGCGGCTGTCCGATGAGTACAAGCGCTCCCACGAGCGCCGCGACCGCGATCAGGACGGCAAGGAGGATCAGGACGCGCGGTCCGTTGGACGAGCGCGCCTGCGGGTACGGATAGAAGGCCGGTCCACTCGGGGCCTGGGGCTGCTGCCAGCTCGGAACCGATGGCTGCGGCCAGGGGGATTGCCCCTGCGACTGCTGCCAGGGGGCTTGCGTCGGCGGCTGGGGCGTCGCCCAGGGCGCCTGCGTCTGCGGTGCCGGAGGCGTCTGCCAGCTCGGCGGTGGGGCAGGGGGCACGTCTGCCTGATGCAGCGGGGACGCCCACGAGTCGGCCGCCAGGCTGGCGTCGCCGAACGGCTGATCCGGCGTCAAGCTCTGCGTCGGCGGCAGAGCCGTGGAGGGCGGCATGGCCGAATGCGCAAGCCACGGATCCGTGGCGGCAGCCGGATCGGAGGGTTGTGTCCTGGGATCCGAGTTCGGCGTCGGCTCGTCCGTCATGGTGGTACTCCGGCGGTCACATGGGTGGCGTCCATCATAAGCGTCGTGCCACCCAGATCCGAGCCCGGATCCTCAGCGGAGCCTCTAGCTAGGGCGTCGACGTGGGCGTCGGGGCCGCCGCATCGTTGATGTCCCAGATAGCGTCCGCCTTGGAGATGGCCGTGAAGATCGCGGCGAAGCTACCGCCCAGGTAGTCCGTCCACAGGATCGACGAGTGCACCCCCCCGGGCACCATCGTCAGCGCCGTATCCCACCCGCGGCCCGCCAGCATCGTGTTGAGCATCACCGACGCCGTCGGATAGACGCTGCCGTCGGCGGTTCCGGCCACGAGCCGCACGGGTATTGGCGAGCCCAGGGCGATCTTGAGAGGGTCACTGGCCGTCCGAGCCGATGCCGGCTGGTTGGCGAAGAAGAAGGACATTTCACTGGCGACGGAGCTGGAGCTCAGGTCGTAGCAGCCGCTGAGACCCACGAACGCATCCGGTCGGCCGGACCCGGTGGCGTCCAGGCAGCCGCCGGTGAACTCGCGGGCCCCGAGAGAGATGACCGAGCCTACCCAGCCGCCGAGTGAGTGGCCGGCAACCGTGACCGTGCTCGAGTCGCCGCCGTACTTGGACGCCTCAGTTCGCGCGAACCGAACCGCGCACGATGCGTCCGCGAACGCCTGCGGGTAGCCGCCGCCCACGACCGGACTGTCGCGATAGTCCGCGCTGAAGACGAGGATTCCGGTCTCTGCGACGGCCGTGGCGAAGTTGGCCAGGTACGAGCGCGCACCCATGCCGCCCGGTCCGCCGCGAAGCAGTACCAGGGTTGGATACGGGCCGGGCCCCGTGGGCACATAGATGTCCAGCCTCACCTGGCACATGTATCCGCCGCAGTCCACGGCGGTCGTAAACGGCACGTTCGCGACCGTGGACGCCAGCTGCTCAGCGTGCGGAACCTCGATTGCCGTGGGAAGGTCGCGGTCCGGAACGGGGTCGGGAGTCGCGTCGCCGGACGGCGCATACGTGACTGCCGGCGCCGGCGTGATGCTGGTTGAGCCGGCGTGAGCTGGAGCCGTGGCAGCCGGGATAGCGGCGATGTCGGAAAAAGCCGACGCGGACGCGCCGTCACCCGGTCCCGCAGTGGCGTGGAGGAGAACCGAGGACGCGAGAGCGGCTGCGAGGAAGACGGACGCTCGCAAGTTGCGCGTGCGCTTCTTCGCCATATAGCGGCGATTCCTGCGGAGGACCATCTGGGGCAATGCTCTAGAGAGAGACAACGGGACGAACGAGCGCCCAGAACGTACTCAAGAAGTCTCGCACTTTCCTGAATCTTCGTGTTGCGCGACTCGGCGCCGCCCGCCTGACGGAGTTGTCTGCACCCTGGTTTGACGTCCAGGCCGGGCCCTGTTACGAAAGGTGTATGGCATTACTCATAATTGTTTCGTTCGTGGCCGGACTCGCCACAGTAGTGTCGCCGTGCGTCCTTCCGGTCTTGCCGATCGTGCTGGCAACCGGTGTCGGGGGGGACCGGCGGCGGCCGTACCTCGTGATCGCCGGCCTGATCGCCAGCTTCACGTTCTTCACGCTTGCGAGCGTCCAGATCATCCAGACGCTGCACCTTCCGAGTGATGCCCTGCGGACGATCGCGATCCTGGTGATCGCGCTGTTCGGATTGACTCTGCTGGTGCCGAGGCTCACGGTTGCCTTCGAACGGCTCACGGCGAGACTCCCCGGGATCGGAGCCAGACTGGCCGGCCCCGACCTGGGCGGGTCCGCGGATGAGGGCCGCTCCGGCCTCCGAGGCAGTGCGGCTGGCGCGATCGGCAGCCTTGCGACCGGAGCCGGTCTGGGCCTCGTCTGGGTGCCCTGCGCCGGCCCGATTCTCGGCGCCATAACGAGCCTCGCGGTAACCGCGCCGGGCTCCCTCAATACCGTGATTCTGGTGGCTGCCTATTCCTTGGGCGCCGGCCTGCCATTGCTCGCCATTGCGCTCGGTGGACGTGTGGCGCTTTCGCGGCTGCGCCTCCGCTCCGCTTCCATGTGGGCGGGCCGCGTATTCGGCGTACTGGTGCTGGCCACGGCAGGGCTGATGGCCGTTGGGGCGGACACGGCCGTCACGACTGCGCTGACAAACGACCTGCCGGACTGGACCGGTGTACTTCAGGCGCCGGAGCGCGTGACGCAGGTGCAGGCGGCGCTGCACGATCTGGGCGTCGGGCCCGCACCGAGTAGTCAAGCCGGCTCGGGTAGCGGTTCATCCGGCCTGTCCGTTGGACCCGACGCTCCGGACTTCACCGGCATCGACCATTGGCTCAACTCCGGGCCACTCACGATGTCCGGGCTGAAGGGCAAGGTAGTGCTCGTCGACTTCTGGACGTACTCGTGCGTGAACTGCATCCGGACGATCCCGTTCGTCGAGGGCTGGTATCAGAAGTACGCGTCGGATGGGTTCGTCGTCGTGGGGGTCCACACGCCCGAGTTCGCGTTCGAGCACGACACGGCCAACGTGGCGGCCGCCCTCACCCGTTTCGGGATCACCTATCCGGTCGCGCAGGACAACGAGTTCGCCACATGGACGGCCTACAACAACGAGTACTGGCCCGCCGACTACCTGATCGACGCCTCGGGCCGCATCCGCGACACCCACTTCGGAGAAGGTGACTACGCGAAGACAGACGGCGAGATCCGCTCACTTCTGCTCGAGGCGGGCAAAGCGGCCCTTCCCTCAGCGTCCCCGCTCGACGGATCCGTGCCCGTTTCCTCCGGCCAGACTCCGGAGACGTACCTGGGGCTCGCGCGAGGTGCGAGCTACGTAAGTCCTCTGTCCGGGTCCGGGACGTTCACCTTCCAGATGCCGAACGCGATCGGCGACAACATGGTTGGCATCGGCGGATCGTTCGACTTCCAGGACGAATACGTGACGGCAGCAGCTGCCGGCGACCAGATCAAGCTCTCCTTCAGGGCACGTGACGTGTACCTGGTGATGTCCTCGGACGCACCTGTGTCTGTGACTGTGGATGTCCAGGGCGGGCCGGGCGTGTCGTCCACTGAGGACGTCAACGCAAATGGGGCCATGACCGTGAGCGCGGCAAGGCTGTATCACCTCGTCCATCTGTCCGAGCAATTCGGCGCGACCGTAACACTCACGTTCAAGTCGGCGGGCGTACGTTGCTACGCCTTCACCTTCGGCAGCTGAGTGGCGAGCCGGGTCGCTTCGCGCCAAAGGATCCCCACCTGATGCGAGTCATCTAGCCCCTTTGGATAATTGCGGCCGGTCGTGGCGAGGTCGAACATAGGCCGGTCGCGACGAGACTCGACGGCGGCAGGCGCTGCCCGAGTAACCCCCGCGGAGTTCCGAGATGCAGGGCCGGTGAAGGTGACGTCCGGCCGAAACGCGCCAAGATGAGGGTCTGACGCCGATGCGCCGTCTGCTGGCTATTCTCATGTTCATCGCGTTGGCCGCTCCGGCGTCGGTGAGTGCTCAGACCGCGGGCTTGACGACCCACGTCTCGGGGACGCTGGAACTCGTGATGGGGGAGGGTCTGACCGGCCAGACACCCGACGAGTACTCGCTCGGCAACGGGATCAACAACGTGGCCCTGGTCGTGGACGGCGACGCACGCGCCAAGGTGGGCGCCACCGTGGAATTCGACGGGACGCTCCTGCCCGACGGCCGGATCTCCGTGCCCGCCGCCGCGATTCGCGTGATCGCCGGCGCCGCGCCCGCCGTGAATCCCGCCCTCTCGACCCGCAAGATCGCCGTCATCATCGGCTACTACACGGACCTGCCCGGCGTGCCCGTGTCCAACGCTCAGGCGGCGACCGCGATGACAGGCTCGCCGACGTCGGTGAAGACGTACTTCGAGACCACGTCCCGGGGTCTGGTCTCGGTCACGGCCACCATCTACGGGCCGTGGGCGTTGGGGATACCGCAGTGCCCCGCCTCGACCATCTTCGCCCAGTCGCAGGCACGCGCATACGACGCCGCGACCGCCAACGGAGTGAGCCTCGCCGGGTTCGACAACGTGGTCCTCTGGACCAAGGCGCCATGCGGCGTGACCTGGATCGGGCAGGGCTATGTCCCGGGCAGCTACGTCCAGGTCCTCACCGACTACGCGCGCTATCCGGACGACGAGCCTGCGATCGCAGCCGACGTGATCGCGCATGAGCTGGGCCACAACCTTGGCTTGCAGCACTCGCAGGGTCTGGCCTGCTTCGATGGGTCGGACAACGAGAGTATGACCGGCACCGGCTGCCTCTATGCCGCCTATGCGGACCAGTACAGCACAATGGGCGGCTCGGGCGACCCGTCGCACTCGCTGCTGGACGCCGATCGTCTGCTGACTCTCGGCTGGCTCGCTCCATCCGAGTACCAGAACGTCGCGGCCGTGGGGACGTACTCACTCCTGCCCGTCTACTCGGCCACGGCCGGAGTGCGCCTGCTGCGAATCGGCGGGCCGGACCCCGTCAACGGCGGTACGCAGGGTTACTGGACCCTCGAACTGCGCTCCACGCTGGCGAGCAGCAGCTGGGATCAGTTCACCTCGTATTCCACGCCCGCCACCACGGGCGTCACCATCCGATACTCGGCGCATTCCGCCTCCAATCTCTCGAGCTATCTCGTGGACAGCACTCCGGACGGCAACCGAGCCGACGGCATCGACTATTGGGACGCGCCGTTCGAGCCGGGGATGGGTTTCACCGATCCGTACGGCGGCATCAGCGTGACCGTGAATTCGGTGAGCGGCTCGGGCGCGTCGGTCACCGTCGGCGACTTCCTGCCGCCGGGCGCCCCCGCAACGCTCACCGCCGTCCCGAACGCCGGCGGCGGCGCGCTGCTCACGTGGACGGCCGCGACCGACAACCTGGGTCTTGCCCACTACCGGGCATACCGCGACGGATCGCTCCTGGGCGAAGTATCGGCGTCCACGTTCACGTTCAACGACCCGCCGGTTGCAGGTGTCACCGGGCTGCATCACTACACGGTCAAGGCCGTGGACACGGCCGGCCTGGAAGGGCCGGCAGGGGCGGCCGATGCCACGCTGACGTCGACGCCCGCGGCTCCCACGGCCGTTTCGGCAGTGCCCGGCAACTCCGCGGCCCTTGTGAACTGGACCGCGCCGGCCGACGGCGGCTCGCCGATCACCAGCTATCTGGTGACTTCCGTGCCCGGCAGCTTCACGTGCACGACCGGCGCCACGAGCTGCGTCGTACTGGGTCTGACCAACGGCGTTGGTTACCAGTTCTCCGTCACCGCCACGAACGTCAAGGGGACCGGGCCGGCATCCGATCTGAGTGCCGCGGTCACTCCGCTTCCCGTTCCGGGGCGCCCGACAAGCGTCTCCGGCACTCCGGGTGACACAGCGGTGGCAGTAACCTGGACCGCGCCTTCGGACCTTGGCTCCGGCACCTTCTCCGGCTATCTCGTTACGGCGTCGCCGGGCGGACGAACCTGCTCCTCGCCGACGGCGACCGGTTGTACGGTGACGGGCCTGACCAACGGGATCCCGTACACCTTCGCCGTTACCGCCTCCAGCACATTGGGCTCGGGCGTGCCTTCCGACGCGTCCTCGCCGATCACGCCCAGGACCGTTCCGGGCAAGCCCACGTCTGTGACTGCGGTCGTGGGTGACGGCGCGGCTACGGTGAGCTGGGTCGCTCCGTCGAGCAACGGCGGCAGCCCGATCACGTCCTACACGGCCACATCGTCGCCGGACTCGAGGACCTGCACCACGAGCGGGCTCTCCTGCACCGTGTCGGGTCTCACGAACCACCAGCAGTACACCTTCACGGTCGTCGCGACCAACGCGGCCGGACCAGGCAGCGCGTCGGATTCATCCGGCGCGTACACGCCGCTGAGCGGTGCCACGTACTTCCCGGTGAACCCCAACCGGCTCGTGGACTC
>PMBG01000052.1 GCA_003153755.1 Chloroflexota bacterium
GGTTCGGCTTCAACGGCGGTTCGGCCGGGGCGGCCAACGAGCATGCCGTCAACGCGGTTCTCGTGACGAACACCGCCGCGGGCATGGGCGCGCTGACATGGCTGACGATGAGCTGGCTGCACAAGGGTTCGCCGAGTGTCATCGGCGCCGTCTCGGGCGCGATTGCCGGAGAGGTGGGGATCACGCCGGCATCGGGCTTCGTGGATCCTAGCTCGGCCATCGTGATCGGCTTCATCGCGGGCGCCGTCTGCTACGGGGCAATCCTCCTGCGCGAGCGCGCGAAGATCGACGACGCGCTGGACGTTTGGGCGGTCCACGGCGTGGGCGGCACGCTCGGCGTCTTCCTTACAGGCATCCTGGCGACGTCCGTGATCTCCGGCGGCGCCAAAGGCCTGATCGACGGCAATCCGGGCGCGGTGGGTACCCAGCTGGTCGCCATCGCAGCGACCTGGATCTACAGCGCAATCGCGACCCTCATCATCCTCAAGGTGATCGATCGCATGGTGGGTTTGCGGGTGGAGGCCGACGAGGAGGAAGAGGGACTCGATTCATCTCAGCACGGCGAGGTCGTGGCGGCGGCATAGCCGGCGCTCAGACAGGTTTCGCGATACTCGTTCAGGGCGGATCCCGCTGGATCGGGCGAACGACCGACGGCGGCTCGACCTGGATCCGCCTGGGCGGGCCCGCGTCCAGCTGATTGCCGGCCGGGCCGCAGGTGGACCGTCGCGGCCCGCGCTGCAGCCGTTCCGACGCTCACACGGTGCCGATTCGGGCCGTCGCCACCGAACCGCAACCATGGCGTCACCTGAGCGTCACCAATGCACCACCGGCGCGCTACTGATTTCGGCCGATTACCTACCTAGACTTCAGAACATCAAGACGGGTAGGAACCCGAGAGCTTCAGCCGAAGGGAGCGCCAGAATGATCGCAGTCGCATTCCTGAGCTTCGCGATCCTCGTCGTCGCATGGTTCATCGCCCCGTCCCGCTCCGCTGCGGACGTCACCGAGTAGAACCTCCGGCGAGCGCCCGGCGCTCATCTCCGGGCTTCGGGCCCGCAACCAGATAGCTCTTCGAAAACAACGACCCGCGCGCCTTTCGGCAGGCAGCGCGGGTTGTCGTTTGTCCGGGACCTGGCGCGGCGGGAGGGGCATGTGGACCCGGCCGGCAGGCGGCACAATTGCGCCGTCTGGTCCAGCGGTCGTGAGGGGAGCGAATGTCCACAGGCTGGGTTGTGCCGCCGGAGGAAGTGGCGGTCGAGCGGGCGGTCGAAGCCGCGAACCGCGATGAGGCGGACGATCAGGTCGAGCCACTTCTCGAGGGCGTCGCCACCTGGTCGACCGCGAAAATCCTGCCGCTCGCGGTGGCTATGGGCGTCGCGGTCGCGGTCTTCATCTTCTGGGTGAGCCCGGATCCGGCGCTGATCGAGTGGCAGCTTACGGTCCTGACGCTCGCGATCCTCCTCTGTGGCTTCCTGACGGTCGGGCTGTATCGCGGCGTTCAGCTCGAGCGGTCCAGGAAGCGGCCGCACATTCGCCTGCCGGGCCTGCCGGAGTCCGGCGGCGACGGGTTCAACCTGGGCGACCTGGGCGGCGACGGCGAAGGATGGTTGGTCGTCCTTGCGTTGATCGCCTTGATCGTGGTTGCTGCGGTCTTCCTCCAGGCGCTGCTGGTAATCGTGCCACCCGTCCTCTTCGGCCTATATCGCGGCTGCGACCGCATCCTGCGGCTGGCCTTCGCAGGCCCGCGGACGTGTACCGGGAGCTGGCCAGGGAGTCTGAAGCTCGGTCTCGCGTACTCCGGCTATGCCATCGGTGCGGTGTTCGCGGCAACCTGGCTCGTTCGCGCCGCGTGGCTGGCCGTCTCGCACAGCTAGGTGGGGCCGGCACCCAGATCCACCCGCGCCGCCCAGCTCGCCGATGCGATCAACTCCGGACGGTGCGTGATCATCACGACCGTGCGGCCGGCGGTAGCGGCGAGGAGATCGGCGGTCAGGGCGGTCGCCGTCGCCTCGTCGATGTGCTCGGTTGGCTCGTCGAAGATGACGATCGGGGCGTCGGCGAGGAGAGCACGAGCCAGTGAGAGGCGCTGTCGCTGACCACCCGATAGAAGCGCGCCATGCTCGCCCACCAGCGTTTCGAGACCCAGCGGTAGCGAGGAGACCCAGGCCGTCAGTTGCGCGGCGTCAAGTGCGGCCGCTATTTCCGCATTGGTCGCAGAGGGCCTGGCGAGCCGGACGTTCTCCACGAGGCTCGTGTCGAAGACGTGCGGATCCTGCTCGCAAAGGCAGACGGCGCGCCGGAGATCGTCACCAGTGAGACGCCCGATGTCCACCGAACCACCCGGTCCCACAAGCTCGACCGCGCCGGCGCTGGGCGCCAGGAACCCGACGAGGATTGCCGCGAGGGTGCTCTTTCCCGAGCCGCTCGGCCCCGTGACGAGGAGGCGTTCACCCGCGCCGAGATCGACCGGTGGGAGGGCCAGCGCATCGCCCGGAGCGCCGGGGTAGCGCGCCCGCAGCCCGCGGCAGCGAAGCCCGTACGGGCGGGGCGGAAGGGGTTGCGGATCGTGCGGCTCCGCCACGGGATCCGGGCGAGCAAGCACGTCGGTCACGCGTCCGGCCATGACCGCCAGCCCGGGAAGGTGCTGGGCGGCCGAAACCAGACCCGACGCCGCCTCGTGCACGGCGATCGGCGTAAGAACGACGACGGCCAGCACGACGCCGCCGAGCGAACCCGCCCGGAGGGCCGCGACACCCGCGATCAGCCCGAACCACACGGCCGCTCCGCTCGAAAGGCCCGAGAGCAACGCACCTACTCCGGCACCCGCGGACGTGCGAGCCTCGGCTTCGGCGAGCCGCAGGTCGAGAGAGTCCAGGTCCCGAAGCCGGGCGTCGGTGGCACCTGCCACCATGATTTCGGGCGCGCCGGCCAGCAGCTCCACGGTTGCGGCGGCCATCTCGCCGCGCACGCCGGAGATCGCACGCTCGCCGCGCCTGGCGATCGCGATCGTGAAGAACGGAATGCCGAAGGCAACGAACAGCAGCGTCCCGGCGAGAACGGCACCCGCGACAGGCGCGAGATACCAGATGCAGGCCACCGTTACCGTCGCGGCCACCCCGGCGACGAAATAGGGGAGGAGGACTCGAAGCCACAGATCCGCGAGCCCATCGACATCGTCCACGAGTCTCGACAGCAGGTCGCCGGACTGGAATTCGGCCAGGCCCGCCGGGGCGAGGCGCTCGAGGCGCTGGTACACGCGGCCGCGAAGGCGGGCAAGGACGCGGAACGCGGCGTCGTGGGCGAGAAGCCGCTCGGCGTATCTGAAGGCGCCGCGCGACACGCCGAAGAACCGCACGCCCGTGATCGCGATCATCAGCGTCAGGATCGGCGGCCGCTCGCTCGCCCGCGAGATCAGCCACGCGGAGCTCGCCGTCAGGCCGATGGCGGCGCCGGACGCGGCGGCGCCGGCCAGTACGGCGAGCACAAGGCGTGGTGCCAGCGGCCACGCCAGCCAACCAATCCGCACGATGGGAGGGGTACTCCGGCTCATGAGCGCGCTCCGGTTGAACGCGACGACACCGTGACGACGCGGTCCGCGATCGAGAGGGCCGCGGGACGATGGGCGATCAGAAGCACCGCGCGGCCCCCTGTGCGGGCGGCGGCTTGAACAGCTTGCAGCACCGCCGCCTCGGCGAGTTCGTCGAGGCCGGCCGTGGGCTCGTCGAGGATGAGTATCGGGGCATCGCGCAGGAGCGCCCGCGCTACTCCGATGCGGCGGCGCTGCCCGGACGACACGCCCGAACCCCCCTCGCCGAGCCGCGACCGCGGGTCCAGCTCGCCCAGGCCCACGCTGGACAGAGCCGCGTCCACCGCCTCGTCCGTTGCGTTGGGCGCGGCCAGCCTGACGTTGTCGGCGATCGATCCGGGGAAGCAGTAGGGGAGCTGGGGGACCCAGGACACGCAGCGGTGCCACTCGGCCGGATCGAACGCGGCGACGTCCACCGGCTCTCCCTCGGCGGGGGCCACGACCACATGGCCCGCGTCGGCGAGACGCAGGCCGAGGATCACGTCAACGAGACTGCTCTTGCCGGAACCGCTCGGCCCGGCGACTCCGGTCACCTCTCCGGAGCGCAGGGTGAGCGACGCGGCCGAGGGCGCTTCCAGCTCGCGTCCGTGCTGGCGGACCGTGACCGATTCCACGCGGACCTCGGCGCCGCGCATGTCCGGTACGGAGACGGGGGCAGCGGCGGCGGCGGCAGCAGCGGCTGCGGCGGCGGGCGAACCGGCACCTTCGGCGGCCCCGCCTTCTTCGATGATCGCGAACGCCGCCGCAGCTGCCGCGAGCCCCTCCTCGGAGGCATGGAAGCTCGCTCCGAGCTGGCGGAGCGGCAGATACGCCTCCGGTGCCAGGATCACGCAGAAGAGCCCTGTATGCAGGTCGAGCGATCCGTCCACCAATCGCAAGCCCACGCCGACGGCCACGAGCGCTACCGAGATCGTGGCCGCGAGTTCCAGCGCGAATGCGGAGAGGAAGGCGACGCGCAGGGTGGCGAGACTCTCTCGGCGGTAGTCGTCCGTGACGCGTTCGAGCCGCCCCAGCTGCGCCTCCGCACGCCCGAAGACACGAAGCGTGGGAAGGCCCGCCACCACGTCCAGGAAGTGCCCGGAGAGGCGGGCCAGAGCGTTCCACCGGCGGCGCCTGCGATGCTCGGTCGCCGACCCAATGAGGACCATGAAGATCGGGATGAGCGGGACCGTGAGGGCCACCGTGCCGGCGGCCACCAGATCGGCCGTGGCGAGGCACACGATCACCGTGAACGGAACGATGCCGGCAAGCACGAGCTGCGGGAGGTAGCGAGCGAAGTAGGCGTCCAGCGCGTCGAGTCCGCGCGTGGCGAGCGCGGCGACCTCACCGCTCCGCGCGGCGACCTCGCCGCTGCCCGCCACCGGACCACGTGCTGCCGAACGTGACGCCGAGCTCCGGAGAAGCCGCATACGCAGGCTCGACTTCACCGATGCGGAGCAGCGCCGCGCAACGTATTCCTGGCCCCATGCGATAACGGCGCGGGCCGACAGAACCCCGGCGAGGGCCGCGAGGGCAGTGGAGAGTCCGGCGTCACCCAGACCGGCGCCGGCCTGAAATGCCGATGTGATCACGGTCGCGAGCAGCCAGGCCTGCGCCACGGCGAGGATCGCGGTGGCCACGCCAAGCGCAACGGCGGCCGCCAGGGCGACCGCCGTTGCGCGGGCGTAGCGAAGAAGCCGAGGGTCGATGGCCCTCAGGGTTCGAGCCTCAATTGGCTCCGTCCGGAATTCGGGCGGCGGAGACTCGCTTTCGGAAGATCCAGTAGGTCCATCCCTGGTAGAGCAGCACTATGGGGGTGAAGACTACCGCGACCACGGTCATGATCTGGAGGGTCAGGTCCGTCGACGAGGCATTGGATACCGTCAGGCTGAAGGCGGGGTTTGTCGAGGACGGCATCACGTTCGGGTAGAGGTGCAGGAAGAGCGCGACTACTGCCAGCCCGATCGTCGCCGCGGACCCGATGAATGCCCAGCCCTCGCGCTTGAGCAGGTTGGCGCCGAGAGCGCCCACCAGCGCGAGAGCGGCCAGCACCGACACCGCCGCCGATCCGGGGATGAAGCTCGACGCCTGCGTCCAGCCCAGGAAGACCACCGCCGCAACGGCCGCAACCAAACCGGCGCCGAGGAAGACCCTGTTGGCTCGGGCTCGGATGTCACCTTCGGTCTTGAGCGCGATGTAGGCCGCCCCGTGCGTGACAAAGAGGCTGAACGTCACCACGCCCGCCAGAAGCCCGTACGGATTCAGCAGCGTCAGCAGGTTCCCCGTGAACTCCTTGTTCGCATCGATGGGCACGCCGCCCACGATGTTTCCGAATGCGACACCCCAGAGCAGAGCCGGAACCGCGGACCCGATGAAGATGGCCCAGTCCCAGGCCAGCCGCCATGTGGGGTTGTCGCGCTTGCTCCGGTATTCGAACGCGACGCCGCGGATGATCAGCGCCACGAGGATCAGGAAGAGGGCCAGATAGAAGCCGGAGAAGAGCGTCGCGTACCAGTGCGGGAACGCGGCGAACGTGGCCCCGCCGGCTACGAGAACCCATACCTCATTGCCGTCCCACACCGGCCCGATGGCGTTGATGAGGACGCGGCGTTCCTTGTCGTTGCGACCCAGGAAGGGGAGCAGGATCCCCAGGCCGAAGTCGAAGCCCTCCAGGACGAAGTAGCCGATCCACAGGACGGCGATCAGCAGGAACCAGATGTCGTGCAACATGGCCGTCCTCCCTTAGTAAGCGAACGTCATGGGCTTGTCGTCCGAGTCGGCGCCGGCTGCGGCCGCGGTTCCCGGGACCTCGCCCTTGATCTTCTTCAGCAGCAATCCCATCTCGATGACTGCCAGGCCGCCGTACAGCACGGTGAACCCGACGACGGTGATCAGCACCTCGAGAGTGCCGACGCTCGGGGATACCCCCTGCGATGTGAGTTGCTGGCCGTAGACGATCCACGGCTGGCGGCCCATCTCGGTGAAGATCCACGCGAAGCTGTTTGCCGCGAGCGGCAGGAACGGAAGCAGGACCGCGATTGCTATTGCGCCCCGCCCGGGGGCTCGGCCGCGCCGCATGCGCCACAGGAACCACAGCGCCGCGAACGCCGCCAGTGTTCCCGCGCCGATCATCAAGCGGAACGACCAGAACGTGACCGGCACGACGGGCGTGTAGTCGCCGGCGCCGTACTGCGCCACGTACTGTGCCTGGAGGTTGTCGATTCCCTGGACGGTGCCGTTCGGGTTGTTGGTCGCAAGTATCGACAGCACGTCCGGGATTTCGAGCGAGAAGATCTGCTTGCCGTCGGGGCCCCAGAGTGTGACAACGGAGAACGGGGCGCCGGTCTGCGTGGTCCTGAGGTTCTCGGCCGCGGCAAGCTTCA
The DNA here is from genome assembly GCA_003153755.1 of Chloroflexota bacterium. GTDB lineage: Bacteria > Chloroflexota > Limnocylindria > Limnocylindrales > CSP1-4 > Fen-1039. Next base: position 6,949 of record PMBG01000052.1, read on the forward strand.
TCGGCTGGTCCACGCCGATGTGCTTGCCCAGTTGATCGCCCGAAGCCACCACGAACAGCCCGCCGACGAGCAGCGCCACGGCGCCTACCTTCGCCGCGGTCCGGAACGGGGCGTGGTCCTCGTCCGGCCGCTTGACCAGACGCCACACGGCCACTGCCAGAACGAACGCGCCGCCGGTCATGAACGCTCCGGCGATCACGTGCGGGAAGGCGAACAGGACTGTCGGGTTCGTGAGCACGGCCGGGAAGTCCTTGAGCTCCGCTCGTCCGGCCGCCTGGTTGATCGTCGAACCCACCGGCTGCTGCATCCACGCGTTGGCCGCCAGGATGATGTACGCGGAGATCGCGGTTCCCACGGCGACGATCCAGATCGTGGCCAGGTGCAGCTTCTTGCTCAGCTTGTCCCAGCCGAAGATCCAGAGGCCCAGGAACGTCGACTCCAGGAAGAAGGCAAGCAGGCCCTCGATTGCCAGCGGGGCGCCGAAGATGTCGCCCACGTACCGGCTGTAGTCACTCCAGTTCATCCCGAACTGGAACTCCTGGACGATGCCCGTAACCACGCCCATGGCGAAGTTGATGAGCATCAGCTCGCCGTAGAAGCGTGTCGCCTTGAGGTACTTGTCGTTGCCGGTCCTGAACCAGGCCGTCTGAAAACCGGCGACGATGAACGTCAGCGAGATCGTCAGCGGCACGAACAGGAAGTGATAGACCGTGGTGATGCCGAACTGCCACCGGGCTAGATCAAGCGCGTCCATTCACCGCTCCCATAGCACTCCTCACGACAATCGATGGCGACCGAACTTGCGGGCAGGACCAACGTCCCTCTGTTGAGGTGAGACTGACCCCGCGCGCGCACCGGGTCATGGTGAATCCTCACCATTTGGGAGCGTGGGAGTGGCCGCCGGGACGCCGCCCGTCGGCCCTATTGCGGGGCCGCTGAATGAGGGCTGATCCGAAAAGGAATCTAGACCCTATGGAAAAGCACCAGGGCCGTGCTACCGTTTGCGTAGCATGCTACTATATGCGTAGCTTGCTACGACTGACGTAGCGCACTCTTGCGGAGGATACGGATATGCCGGTCATCGATGTCACAATGGCGCCGACCAGTGTGGAGACCAAGCGGGCCCTCATCGAACGACTGACTGCCGACGCGATCGAGATCACCAAGATCCCGGCCGTGGAATTCACGGTCCTAATCCATGAGCTGGATCGGGAGAGCATCGGGCGCAGCGGCAGGACGTGCGCAGATATCATGGCGGAGATGAAAGCCGCCCAATGAGCATTCCCAAGCCCGGGCAGCCCGTACGAGGGTCAACCACCGGGGCGCCGATCATGGCGCTCTTCGACCTCCTCGGGCGCCGATGGGCAATGGGAATCATCTGGAACCTCGCTGCAGGGCCCTCAACCTTCCGGGCCCTGCAGAACCCTACCGGCCGTGTCACGGGCAAGACCATCTCACCTTCCATCCTCAACGCACGCCTCAGGGACCTCCAAGAGGCCAGGCTCGTGGAGCGGACGCTCGACGGCTATGCGCTGACCGCCCTCGGCAGGGAACTATTCACCCTCATCGAACCCCTGGATCTGTGGTCTCTGGAATGGGGAAAGGCGCTGTAGCGCGCGGGACCGGGGTGAGCTGGCTGATTGGTCCTATCCCCCGGACGACTCCATCGCCGGCTTGACATGCTCCCGAACACGTTGCAGGACCTGTTCGCTGCTGTACGGCTTGGCCAGGTAGCTGATGCCGGGCTCGAGCACCCCGCGAGCGATCACGATCTCCTGGTTGTAGCCCGAGGCGTATAGCACCGGCATGCCGGGCCGGCGGGTAGTCAGCACTCCGGCCAGTTCCCGGCCGCTCATCCCAGGCAGGATCACGTCCGTGAACAGCAGGTCGATCGGCCCGTCGTGCCGGGCTTCGACGTCGAAAGCCTGCTCTCCGGTTGCCGCGGGGAGGACGACGTATCCGGCCTTTTCGAGGAGACGGCACACCAGGGCGCGGACCGGCTCCTCGTCCTCCACGACGAGGATAGTGCCGATGCCCGGGCTTCCGGCATCGCGACCCGACCGGGAGGGCGCGTCGACAGCTGCCAACGCTGCGCCGGGAAGGTAAAGCCGGAATGTGGTGCCCTGACCGGGCTCGCTGTCGATGTCCAGGTACCCGTTCGACTGTTCCATGATCCCCAACACCGTAGACAAACCCAGGCCGGTCCCCTTGCCCGGCCCCTTTGTCGTGTAGAAAGGCTCGAAGGCGTGGGCTCGTACCTCGGGGGTCATCCCGACCCCGGTGTCCCGGACCCGGAACACGACGTGCCGTCCGATGTGAGCGCCGACGTGTGCTTCGACAAATGCCTCGTCGAGATCGATCTCGTCGACGTCGATCTCGAGCCGGCCGCCCGTCGGCATGGCATCACGGGCATTGAGGGCCAGGTTCACGAGCACCTGGTCGAGCTGGCTCGGGTCGGCCATCACGGCGCCCAGTCCGGGCTTTGCCCTCGTCACGACCTCGATGTCTTCGCCGATCAGCCGGCGCAGCATCGGGGTGATTCCGGAAACGACCGCTTGAGGGTCGAGAGGCCTGGGTCGCAGGATCTGGCGCCGCGAGAAGGCCAGGAGCTGGGCGGTCAGCTGGGTCGCCCGGGTGGCGGCTCGCTGGATCTCGACCACGTCCGCGGTCTTGGGGTCGTCGGACTCGAGCTCCGACCTCAGGAGTTCGGCGTAGCCGGAGATTGCCGTCAGCAGGTTGTTGAAGTCGTGCGCGACTCCACCCGCGAGGCGCCCGATCGCCTCGAGCTTCTGGGACTGCATCAGCTGGGCTTCGAGCGACCGCTCGTGCGAGACGTCGCGGCCGATGACGATGCTGCCCACGACGTTGCCGCTCTCCTCGCGGCGCGGACTGATCACAAGGTCCATGTCGTGCTCGGTCCCATCTTTTCGCCGGTCGCGCGAGGGTCCGGTCCACGCCCTGCCTTCAAGGATGGCCCGTCCTATGGCTGCTGTGGTTTCAGCCGATTGCGACGCGGCGCTCAGGAAGCTCGGCTGGCGGCCAACGACCTCATCCGCACCATACCCGGTGATCCGGGTGAAAGCGGCGTTGATGTAGACGATCCGACCCTCCTGATCGCAGATGACGACCGACTCGCCCGCCTGCTCCACCACCGCGGCCAGCCTGTCGCGCTCGGCCTCTGCGGCCCGCCTCGTTTCCTCGCGGCCGATCACTTCGAGCTTGAACGATATGTCGTCTGCCAGCCGCTGGAGCAACTCGACTTCGATTGCCCCGAAGGCGTTCAATACCGTGGCATATACGTTGAGCGCGCCGATCGCCTGGCCTTCGACTACGAGCGGAAGCGCGACGGCGGACTCGTAGCCGCGCTTCTGTACCTCGGCCTTCAGGGTCCGGAACATCGGATCGGTGTGGGGATCCGCGATCGCCACGGGCTGGAGCGTTTCGATCGCGGTCGAGGTCATTCCCGGCCCGCGCGGATCGTCGCGAACGGACAGGTCGAGGGAGTCGAGATAGCCCGCCACGTATCCGGCCGATGCGACCGGCCGGATCCCGCCCGTGGACTTGTCCACCAGGCCGATCCAGGCCATGCGGAATCCGCCGCGATCGACGGCGATGCGGCAGGCGGCCTGGTAGAGCTCATCACGGTCGTCGATGCGAGTGATCACTCGCAGGATCTCGGTCAGAGCATCGCGCACGCGTTCGCGCCGGATCGCGAGATCGTCCGGTGTGGAGCGCTCGGACAGTTCCAGGACAAGCGCCAGGTAGTGCGGCGAAGGGTCCGAGTCGTAGCTGAGTCGGATTTCTATTGGGCTGCTGCTCCCGGCGGGTGTTCGTTTCCGCGACTCGAGGACGACATGATCGACCAGCCCTTCGCGTAGCCGACGCAGCAGGGCCTGCGTGCCCTCCGTCGGGAGGCTGGTGAAGATGCTGCTCAGGTGTATGCCGGCGACGCCGGGCGGAAGATCGAAGGCCAGACGAGCCGAGGCGTTCGCGTGGATGACACACAGGCTGTCGGCATCCAGGACAAGCACGCTGGTGGGCGAGCGCTCGACAAGCATTCCCAGGTCGACCACTTCGGCGCGCGGAACATCGCCCGATGACCGTTGTCCAGAGTCGTCCAAACCCACGCCCGTCCTCGCAGCCGCAATTCGGCGTCCCGCATTCAGGTGCCGGCGAATGGCCGGCCCGCCGTGACCTTCACGGGTCGCCGGCCTCGAGGCGCACGCTTATCGCGCCTCAACACCTGTTACTGAGTGCGCCAGGGAAAGCATCGGCCCGGCACCGCAGCCGGACGATACCCAGCACATCGTAGGGGGTGTGGTACTTCCGCCCCGCCGGTGATGCGTTTGCATCACAGCGCGCCGCTGCTTGCCGGCCGGCCGTGGCCGGCGGCCCTTCGACTACGGCTGTCGCATCAGGCCCGACTCACCCGAATACACCATACGGACGGCGACTCGACGCGCCGAAGCCTCCTCCAGCTGGGACGAGTGCGCGACACGTGCCCGAGCGACCCAATTCGAGTCTGTCGCGCGACTATCTGCGAGGAGTCCCATGCGGCTAACCGTGACGACCAAGCTGGTCCTGACATCGTCGATGCTCCTGATCCTGACTGCCATGGTGGGGATCGTCGGCATGTTGAGCCTGGGAAGTGCCCAGTCCAATACGGCAGCGATGGAGTCTTCGGTCGTTCTGCCGCTCGACAAGGTAGAGCAGATCAACGCGCAGCTCCTGGAGCGAGCCCGGCTCGCCTTCATGGGCGATCTCAACGTCGGGAACGCCACGGTCCAGGGCACCATTGACACCAGTATGGCCAAGGTCGATCAGACGATCGATGCGAACATTGCGGCCTTCCTGGCGTCCAAGCCGGAGGCCTCGAGCGTCGAGACCATGACGCAGTTCCAGGCGGCGCTGGACACCTATCGCCAGACGATGGCTACGGCTCGCGCGAACACCAAGGCCGGGAAGCCTTCTTCCGCCGACGTCATCACCGCAGCCGGCAAGCAGCGCGCCGCCGCGATGACCCTGATCGGGCAACTCATAGACGCAGAGATGGCGCACAGTCTTGTCTTGATCGACTCCACTTCGGCCGCCGCCAGCACGGCTCTTATCGAGATCCTTGTCCTCCTTGCGCTATCCATCCTGGCCGGCCTCGGGCTCGCCGTATACGTGGGTCGCTCGATCACGGGCGGCGTGACGAAGGTCCAGGACACGCTGACCTCGATGGCCGACAACTGCGCCACATACCTCGAGAACGGCCTCGCGGCATTTGCCCGAAACGACCTGAGCGTTGAGGTTCATCCGGCCACTCATCCAATCGAGAAGTTCGGCACCGACGAGATCGGACAGACGGCGAAAGTCACCAACAGGATGCTCGGCCAGCTCCAGGCCACGATCGAGAGCTACGAGACCGCACGAGCCGGTCTGGCCGCCACGGTGGGTGAGGTCAAGACTGCCGCCGACTCGGTCGCTCGCACCTCGGCCGAACTCAGCGACGCCGCCACCCAGTCGGGCAACGCCTCCTCGCAGATCGCCCAGACGATCAATCAGGTGGCGTCGGGCGCGTCCGAGCAGGCCAAGGCGAGTTCCGACACGAGCAATGCCGTCGTCGAACTCACGGGCATCATCAGCGAGGTGGGAGCCGGAGCGTCCGAGATCACAGCCAAGGTGGAGATCGCCGCGGCCGCACTCGGCGATATGACTGCCGCCATCACCTCAGCATCGGCTGCGGCAGCCGAAGTAAGCACTGTGGCCGCCTCCGCGGCCGAAGCCACGGACCACGGCCAGAAGGCCGTTCGCGAGACCGTGGGCGAGATGGAACGCATCAAGTCCACTGTCGAGCAGGCCTCAAGGAAGGTCGCCGAGCTCGGCGCCAAGTCTGATCAGATCGGTGCGATCGTCGAGACGATCGACGACATCGCCGAGCAGCCCCACCTGCTCGCTCTGAACGCGGCCATCGAGGCGGCCCGAGCCGGCGAGCAGGGCAAGGGCTTCGCCGTCGTCG
>PMBG01000040.1:0-30755 GCA_003153755.1 Chloroflexota bacterium
CGCTGTCCGACGAGCTTGAGGAGGCCGCGGCGGGAATGGTTGTCCTTCGGAAAGGCTCGAAGGTGCACCGTAAGCTCCTTGATCCTTTCGGTCAGGAGCGCGATCTGCACTTCAGCAGAGCCTGTGTCGCCGTCCTTGACGGCGAAGTCCGAGATGACCTGATCCTTCGTCTCCCGCGCGAGCGGCACACGATCCTCCGAATAGCTCTCTATGGGTGTGTTTCTTCTACTCTCAATTTGCCTGGCGGATGGTAGCAGGGATCGGCTGTGAGTGCCAGTCGGAGCGCACGGCAAGCTTTGCCGGCGGCCGAATCCGAATCCTCGGCATCGGTCCCGATCCAGCCCCGGCCGGCGATCATGACAAATACGAATCGGGGTAGTGCGAGGCAATGACGAAGCCCGGTCCTCGGCATCCTCCGGCAGAACCGCACGCCCCGGGCGGGCTCCGCAGTGCATGAGTGAGTCCAGGTGTGGGGGCGATATTCCGCTGGACTCGCACCAGGAGTCGAACACCGATGCTGCTGGGGCGCCGGACACGACCCACGAACTGCCACGTACTACGGGGATTCGTATGTGGCAGGAAGGCGGAGCGGCGCCCCCGAGCGAGACTACGGGATGCGGCCGAGTTACCTCATTCCTGAGTGTCGCCCGTCGGTACCGCGCCTTCGAAGACCATGCGAAGGCGGGCCCCGGGTTCGACGCCGAGCGCGCCCTCCAGCGCCAATACACCTTCGCCGATCTCCGCCACGCCCGATCGATTCGCGGGTGCGGATGGCAGCGACGGGCCCCACGCGGGCCCCACCAGCACCGAGTAGCGGCCGTCGGGCGGAAGTGAGACCGGCAGCTCGAACGTGACCGGCATGGCACCACCGGACGCGGCCGCGCCCAGGACACCGGTCACGCCCAGCGAGCGGCCCAGCAGGCTCCGGGCCCCGGTCAGATCCCCCGCTGAGATCCGCCGGCGGATCTCCGAGCTGCGCACCTGTTCCCCATTGGAGAGGAACGACGAGACCGCCGTCACCGTGAAGCCCAGACGTTCGCCCAGGGCCGCCAGCGTCTCGGGCGTGCCGCCGCGGTCGTGGCCGAATGCCGCATCGGGTGTCATCACGAACCCCGCCAGACCCACCCGGCTGCGGATCGCTTCCACGAACGAATCGTAGGGCGTCATCCGAAGCGCGTGGTCGAAGTGCTGGACGACAGTCACCTCGACGCCGGCAGCCTGAAGCCGCACGAGCCGCTCGTCCGGATCGCACAGGAGCGGCGGCGCAAGGCCCTCGATGAGTTCTTCGGGGTGCGCGTCGAACGTGATGACCCCGGCCCGTGCCCCCGCGCGCTCGGCCGCTCGCCGAAGCTCACGCAACAGGTAGAGATGACCGCGATGCAGCCCGTCGAAGACGCCCACGGCCAGGTACAGCTTCCCGAGCGCGGGTGTCATGGCGTTGATGCCCGCTACGACGTCCATCTTGTTCCCGGCCACCGCGTAGTGGAGGCGCGGCTCTACCGTCGGGGCCACGCGAGGACCGGCCGTCCTGGCCGGGGTACGGACGGCGCCGGGTGCCGACACGAAGATCTTCTCCGGAACGCAGCGTCCACCCTTCCACGAAGCGACCCCGATCAGCGCACCGCCGTCGTCGGTCAGGCGGATCCGTGTTCCGAACTCGAGCTGCGGCTTGTGCACGGGCTTGATCTGCTGGCCGCGCGACGCCGCCACGACTTCATCCGCGGTGAGCGGTACTGCCGGCATGCCCTCCAGCCCCGAATCGACGGGCAGGAGCAACGCGGCGAGAGCCTGGGGCCCTTCGGCGGCCGCCCTGCGGACATCGTCGAGCGAGTGCGCGGCCGCCAGGTTGAACGGCCCGCTGGCGCTACGGACGAGCGCGCCCAGGTATGCGCCGCAACCGAGCCGTTCGCCCAGGTCGCGGGCGAGCGAGCGGATGTACGTCCCGGCGCCGCAGGAGACCTCCAGCACGGCCACGGGCCGCCCGGGATCGGCGCCGTCCCAATCGACCATGTCGAGGCGGTGGATCGTCACCGCGCGTGGCGCCAGCTCGAGCGGCGTTCCCTGCCGCGCCATTTGATACGCCCGCCGGCCGCCCACCTTCATTGCCGAGTAGTCCGGCGGTCGCTGCTGGATCACGCCCCGGAACTCGGAGAGTGCCGCCTCCACCGACTCGCGCGTCGGAGCGGGGCCCGCGCCGTGTGTCAGCACGCCGTCGCGGTCGTCCGTCTCGGATGTGGCGCCGAAGCAAACCGTGGCCCGGTATGCCTTGTCATCGCCCATGTGATATTCGACGATCCGTGTGCCCAACCCCAGGAAGACCGGCAGCACGCCGGACGCAAACGGATCGAGGGTACCGCCGTGCCCGGCGCGTCGCGTCCCCGTGAGCCGGCGAACCACCCCTACTACGTCGTGGGAGGTGAACCCAGGCTCCTTGGCGATGACGAGTATTCCGTCCATGCCGCCTGTGGTGTCGGTCACGGGCTAGCGCTTCACTGCGGCGACGAGCTCGCCGGCCCGAGCCAGCACGGCCCTGCGCGCGTCTTCCAGCGGCAGCGGTACCGTGGCGCCGGCCGCGCGCGCATGTCCGCCCCCTCCGAACGTGCCGGTGAGGACTGTCGCGTCAACTCCACCCTGTCGCGTCCGGACGCTGATGCGAGTGACGCCGATTTCGGTCTCCTTGAAGAGGATCGCCGCCTCCGACGTTTCGGACTGAGACAGGAGATCCACCAGGCCCTCCGATTCCGACGGCAACGCGCCCGTCGCCGGCAGGTCCGCCAATTCGAGCGTCGACCAGACCAGCCGGCCGTCGAGATCGGATTCCATGCGGCCCAGGACGCGTCCGAAGAGCGCGAGCTGCGAGTTCGGTTTGGAGCGGTACAGCCGCCGCGCGATCTCGCTCAGCGGGGCGCCGGCCTCTCGAAGGGCCGCAGCGACGACGAGCGTCCGCGGTGTGACATTCGGATGCTGGAAGTTGCCCGTGTCCATGACGACACCGCCCGCAAGCGCGGCCGCCAGCATGCCATCGCCGGTGGTAAGCGGCACGCCCAGGCGCCATGCCAGTAGCGTCGTCATCTCGCAAGTCGCTGAGCTGGTCGCGTCCACCCAATCCACCGCCCCGAATTTGGGGTTCGAGATGTGGTGATCGATATCCAGGATTGGGACGCGCGTAAACAGCTCGCGATGCGACTCCAGGACCGGGCCTACACGCTCCAGCTCGCCGCAATCCCCCACCACGATGAGGTCGTAGTCCAGGGACGAGTCCGGCTCGCGTCGAAAGCGGTCCATGCCGGGCAGAAATTCATACATGGCCGGAACCGGATCCGCACACACGGCCGTGGCCACTCCCCCACCCGCCTCGACCAGGAGCGCATGCGCCAGGGCCGATCCGAGCGCGTCGGCTTCGGGGTTCTCATGGCAGATCGTCAGGACGCGGCGCGCTCCACGTAGACGCTCAACGACCTCTTCCGGCACGGCGGCTGCGTACGGGAAGAGATCCACCCCGGGCACGGCGCCCGCCGTGGGCTCGCTCACTCGTGCTTCCTCCAGGCGCGGGGCGTCCCCCTGCGGGATCCCGCGGCGTGCCTCTCGCCCAGTGTCGGCTCGCCCGGCGTCGGCGCCGGCTTCTCGATCGGCTTGTCGGCGGACCTGGACTTGTCGCCCGGCTTTCCCTTGCCCGGCCCGACAGGGCGCTCGCTCGTGCGCGCACGCCTGGCACGGCGTACCGCCGCGGGCTCGATCACGGGCACGGCAGAAGCCGGCTCTTCGGTCAAATCGCCTTCGTGCCGGATGCGCCGCACCGGCGTCGGCAGCGACTCGACCGGTTCGAGGATCACCCCGGGGTCGTTCCCGGCTTCGAGCTCGTTGAGTATCCGCAGTACGCGTGAACCGCGTTCATTGGATTCATCGAGCTTCACTTCGAGTTCCGGTATCCGGCGCAGATCGATCCGCTTGCCCAGGAGGTGGCGGAGGAAAGGCATTGCCCGCCGTAAAGCGGTGAGCGCTTCCTTCTTCTCCTCGGCCGTCCCGATGATGCTCACCCAGACACGGGCGCGCGACAGATCGGGGACGGTTTCCACGTCCGTGACGGTCACGAACCCGATTCGGGGGTCCGTGATTTCACGTTCCAGCGCACGACCGATCTCCTGACGCAGGAGCTCGTCGACTCTCTCGGTTCGTTGTGTCATCGGGTTCGCACTCCGGCTCAGCCGGCGGAGCGGCTCACCATTTGCTGGGTGTAGCACTCGATGATGTCGCCTTCGACGAGGTCGTTGGACCCGGCCAGGCCGATGCCGCACTCGAAGTTGGTGGCGACCTCGCGGACGTCATCCTTCATGCGGCGAAGAGACTCGATCTTGTCGGTGGTGATGATCTTGCCGCCGCGCCAGACGCGAACTCCGCCCGAGCGGACGATCCGGCCGTCTGTCACGTAGCAGCCGGCGATCACCGCGACCTTGCCGACCTTGAAGATCTTGCGGACCTCGGCGCGGCCTTCGACGGTCTCCTGCAGCTCCGGCTCCAGCATGCCGCGGAGAGCCGCGGAGATGTCGTCGGTCAGCTTGTAGATGATGTCGTAGAGGCGGACGTCGACCTTTTCGGCTTCGGACGCGCGACGTGCCGTATCGGTCACCTTCGTGTTGAAGCCCACGACGATCGCGTTGGAAGCCGCGGCCAGCATGATGTCGTTGTCCGTGATGTCGCCGGCGGCCTCGTGGAGGACGTTGATCCGGACTTCATCGGTGGACAGCTGCTGGAGCGCGTGGACGATGGCGCCGAGCGAACCCGACACGTCCGTCTTCAGGATGATCCGCAGTTCCTTTGTCTGACCGGCCTGGATCTGCGCGTACAGGTCTTCGAGGGTGGTCCGGCCGGTTCCTTCGGTTCGAGCGGCGGTAGCGATCTTGCGCTGCTCCACCATGCTCCGTGCGATCTTCTCGTCCGCGACGACACGCAGGATGTCGCCGGCCTGAGGCACGTCGGACAGGCCCAGGACCACGGCCGGGGTGGACGGGCCGGCCTTGGTGATGCGCTTGCCGAGGGCGTTCTCGAGCGCGCGTACCTTGCCGTAGGTCTCGCCGACGACGATCACGTCCCCGACACGCAACGTGCCGGTCTGAACGAGCGCCGTGGCCACCGGGCCGCGTCCCTTGTCCAGTTCCGCTTCGACGATCGTTCCGACGGCGGCTCGTTTCGGGTTGGCCTTGAGCTCCTGCAGGTCCGCCACGAGGCAGATCATCTCGAGCAGCTCGTCGAGACCTGTGCGCGCCTTGGCGGACACGGGCACCATCGGCACGTCGCCGCCNNGACGCCGTCGTCGGCGGCCACGACGACGATCGCGATGTCCGTTACCTTGGCGCCGCGGGCGCGCATGGCGGTGAACGCCTCGTGGCCAGGGGTGTCGAGGAAGACGATCCGGCGGCCATCCTTCATGACGACTTCGCTCGCGCCCACGTGCTGGGTGATCCCGCCGCGCTCGCCGGCCGCGACCTTCGTGGTGCGGATGGCGTCCAGCAGGGACGTCTTGCCGTGGTCGACGTGNNGTCACGATCGGGGCGCGCGGCAGCAGCAGCGAGGCATCGTCCTCTTCGAACAGGACTTCCTTGGTCGCGGCGCTGACCGGAGCGGCCTCGCCGTCGTCGGCGCTCGCGGCGCCTGCCTGAACCTGCTCCGCGACCTCATAGCCGAGTTCCTCGGCGACGAGCGAGGCGGTTTCGCGGTCGATGCCCTGGTTGATGTTCGCGAAGATGCCGCTCTTGATCAGCTCGCGGATGATGTCCGCCGGGTTGACTCCCAGCAGATCGGCGAGCTCCTTGACCGTGATCTGGGATGGGAGCTCAATTGCCGAGTGATCGCCGGGAGTGCCCTGCTGACCCGAAAGGCCCGGGACTCCGTTGTCGCGGCGCGGTGGTTTGCGAGGTCCACGACGGCCGCGCGTGCCGCTCCTACTCTTGGCCACGACTACCTCCTACGATCCTGCTCGCCTCCCCTGTCAGCTCGGCCCGGAGTTCAACCGGGATCGGCACTTCCAGCGCTCGTTGCAGCGATCCTTTGTCCAGTGCCGCACTTCGGCACTGCTCGTTGTTGCATAGATACGCACCGCGTCCGGCCAGTTTCCCGGTCGGATCGATGACGACTCGCCCGTCCGGAGTCCGCACGACCCGAAGAAGCTCGCGCTTCTGCTGCGCCGTCCGGCAGACGACGCACGACCGCGTCGGATAGCGCCGAGGCGCCGCGCCCCGGGCTACGAGGACACCTCTTCGTCGACGATCTCGCCGGCCGGAGGCGCCTTGCGGCGCTTCGCCTTGACCGGAGCCGGCGCGGCTTCGACCGCAGCCTCGGCTGGCTGATCAGCTTCCGGGGCCGACTCTTCCGGCTCGGCCTCGGCAATGCTCGAGGCTGCCGTCTCCTCCGCGGCGCCCTCGGCCTCGGCCTTGGCTGCTTCCGCGACGGAAACGTCGCTTCGAATGTCGATCCGCCAGCCGGTCAGCTTCGCAGCCAGGCGGGCATTCTGTCCTTCGCGACCGATCGCGAGCGAGAGCATCCGCTCCGGCACCACGACGTTGGCGATGCGGTGCTCTTCGTCAACCCGGACCTCTATCACCTGAGCCGGGCTCAGCGCCTTGGCCACGAATGTCGAGGCATCCTCGGACCACTCGATCACGTCGATCTTCTCGCCGCCGAGTTCGGCGACAACGGCCTGAACGCGCGCGCCGCGCTGGCCGACTGTGGCACCCACAGGATCCAGCCCCGGCTGGCGCGAAGCCACGGCGACCTTGGACCGGCTGCCGGCCTCGCGAGCGATGGCCTTGATTTCGACGGTTCCGGCGTGGACCTCGGGAACTTCGAGCTCGAAGAGGCGGCGGAGGAAGCCTTTGTGCGTTCGGCTGACGTAGATCTGAGGGCCCTTGGCGCTCCGGCGCACTTCGAGCACGAAAGCCTTCACGTTTTGGCCGATGCGGTAGTGCTCGAGCGGTGACTGCTCGGTTGTGGCCAGGATGGCCTCGGCCTTGCCTACGTCCAAGACGATGGCGCGTGGCTCGATGCGTGACACGGTTCCGGTGATCAGCTCGTCCTGCCGGCTCGCGTAGCTGTCGAAGACGACGTTCCGCTCCGCCTCGTGGAGACGCTGCCGGACGACCTGCATGGCCGTCTGGGCGTGGATCCGGCCGAACGTCTCCGGGTCGAGCTGCTCGGTCTCGACGAGATCGCCCACTTCGGCATCCGCCTTGATGGCCTGGGCGTCGCCGAGCGCTATCTGCGTGGTTGGGTCGTCCATCTCATCCACCACCAGGCGGGCGCGGAAGACCCGCATGCGGCCGGTGTCGGCATCCATCTGGACGTGGACGTCCTCATCGCCAGGCTGGCGCCTGTACGCGGACTCGATCGCCTCTTCGACGGTTCGAATCAGCTGCTCTCGAGGGACACCCTTCTCGGCGTTCAGCTGCAGGAGCGCGCCGACGAAATCTCGACCCATTCGCGCCTCCCGTTCGCTTATGTCGGCCGCCGTCCACTGCAACCGACTTTGTGGGCTGGACGTCCGGTCGATTGGCCGCCTGCCCGTTCCGTCCGCTCAAAGAAAGACGTGGGGGTCACCCACGTCAGAGCGGCCGGTAGATTGCACAGAGTATACACGGCGCCCTCGGGCCTATCCAAGAGCGATATCGGTGGTTTCGGGCACCGTAACGGGGCGCGCCCGGGAGGCCCTCGCGAGCCTCCCGGCCTTCGATTGCGCTATGGACAGGCGGTCGAGTCGTCGGCCAGCAAGAACCCTCGGTAGTCCACGATCTCCCAATGGACGTTGGGCGTTCCGCTGCTCCTGATGTCCGGGCCCACGATCGTGCAGGCGATCGAGGTAGCCTTGTCCGTGTAGGCGGGCACCAGATGGATGATGAATGTCGTCTGGCCGTTGATGATCTGGAACTCGACGCTCGACGCGCGCCCGCTGAGATCCTGCGTGAGCTTCACGTCGGTCATCACCGTTGGTCCGATCAGGTAGGCGCACCCGCCGACCAGCAACGCGATTAGCCCGATGACTATGAGGGCGGCGATCAGACATCCGTGGCCGCCCTTCTTGGGCGGCGGTCCCCATCCGGGCTGTGCGCCCCAACCCGGCTGCGGCTGCCCCCAACCCGGCTGCGGCTGCGGCTGCCCCCAGCCGGGCTGTGGCGGCGGCTGTGCGCCCCACTGCTGCTGCGGAGGCGGTGCGCCCCATCCCGGCTGCTGCGGAGGCGTAGGCGGAGCGCCCCATCCCGGCTGCGTCGGGGGCACGGCCGCCCAGCCGGGCTCGCTCGGCGCCACAGCGCCGGGCTGATCCGGCAGCGGGAACTGATTCGGCTGCGGGCCGGTCGGATCCTCAGGTGTCGTCATTGACCCCTCCAGATAGGCGGGCGATGGAGCATCCCAGGTACCCGGGAGTCTGGTCTGCGGACGTACGCGGCGTCAAGGGTGCTAACCGCAGGACGTGGTCTCGTCGGCAACTATCTGCCCGCGGCTGTCGAGGATCCGGAAGTTCGTGCCCTCGAACCTGGTGCCTTTCAGCGCGGGCCTGACCACGGTGCACGCGACATCGCGAGCCTTTTGTGCATCCTGGGCGGCGGGCGCGAGCCAGATGTCGAACTCACCCACGCCGTTGGTCCACTTGTAAGTAGCGCTGTTCACGAGCCCGCCGGAGTTCTGCTGGATCGTCTTGGAAACGTCCGCCGCGGGACCGAGCAGCTGCGCTGCCGAGAAGGCGAGGAAGGCGACTATGGCGATCACCGCGACCAGGCCCGCTCCGCACCCCAGCAGGCAGCCGTTGCGTCTTGCGTGCGACTGGCGTAGCGGCTCGTCGGGCGTCCACCTGGGCCGCGTCCAGTCGCCGGTGTTTTCGGTCGGCGGGGTACCCCAGTCCGACTGACGCAAGGGCGGCGGACCTGCAGGGGACGACTGCCACGGAGGAACGACGTCGGGTTGTCGAGGCTGGCCCGGTTGCGTGCCCGCCGGATCCTCGGGGGTCGTCACGAGCACCTCCTTACACGGTCGTCTGCGATTAGTGCCACGAGTCTGGTTGGTCGACGCGCCGGCAGTCAAGACCGGCGAGGTCGGCTGCGCCGGCGCCGGCGGTGACCCATCGCGGGACGTCACGGCCCGACAAGCACATACATCCCGTAGCCACCAAACGCCCCCCGGAATTCGTAGCGATCCCGGACGAAGCGCCTCAGCGGCTCCAGGGTATCCAGATTTCGTCCGTCGTTGATGTCCTGGGCGATTCCGAACAGCGGGACGGCTCCCCTGCCCTCAACGATGAGTCTCGGCGGACTTGCCTCCCAGTCGGCCAGCAAGTCGGCAGTGGCCGCGGACGACCAGTAGCCCTGCGTGACGAGCGGGAACTCATACACATAGCGGTCGTACTGGGGCCTGTCCGTCATGAGGTAGAGGAACGTGTCATCGCCCCAAACGAACATCGACGCCGACGCCGGCGTGTTTCCCCGGATCCAGGCGGCTGCCGCATCTGCGTTGGTCTTGGCCTTGGCGGCGCTTACGATATTGATCTGCGTAATGAGAACTGCCATCACGAGGCAGAGCGCGGCCCAGGACAAACCCACCCCGGCGATACCGACGGCCAAAAGGCGGGTTCTGGCTCGGATTGACCGGAGGTCGTCGCGGAGAAAGCCGACCCCCGGGCCCGCGAGCAAGACGAGCGGCGGGAACACAAGGGCGATGTAGTGAAGCTCCATCCGGCCTTGATAGACCTGATAGGCCACTACCGATACGAGCCAGGCGAGCGCGACCCAGGAGATGCGACCGAAAGCCATTGGGCTTCGTACCATCCGCACGATCGCGATGGCCGCGGGGATGACAAGACATCCCATGAACGCCAACGGCAGCGGGAGCGCGGCCAGAACGCCCGGATTCGAATCTCGGTAGGAGGCGTTGTAGCGGACCAGCTGGTCAACCGCGTCGCCGAGGGCGCCCCCGATCGCGAGCCAGGCAAGCACCGCCAGCGGGATGGCCAGGCCGGCACCCGTCAGGGCGAGCACGCGTCCCACCAGCGCACGGACGTCCCGCGCGTCCGTGGCGTCGCGTACAACCACAGACAACAGCACCGCCGCCGCCGGGACAGACTGCAGCGAGATCAGACACGACATGCCGAGCAGGAGACCCGCGACCCCTGCCGAGACCAGGCTCGCGGGACGTTTCACCACGATCCAGAACGTGGCCAGCAACGGCAGCACGGCGAAGGTTTCGGTGTAGCCGCCGCCGAGGGCAACCGGGTAGCCGGCAATTCCGAAGGCGGAGAGAGCACTCCAGAAGTAGGCGGACTTGCGTGACAGTCGCTCGGACAGCAGCGAGTGACAGATCAGGACCGACACGGCCACGAATACGGCACTGATCAGCCAGGAGACCAGCCACGGATCAAGCCAGGGCAGCGCAACCTGCCCGGCAAGATTCACCAGGTACGAGCCGGGCGGCTTGTGGTCCCAGAGATCCCGATACGGCATGTAACCGGCCCTGATCCGCGCGCCCGCCTGAACGAAGACGGCGGCGTCGAGCCAGGGTCCGAGCCAGAGCCCGGGCGAAAGCAGCAGGACTGCCAGGGCCGCGAGCGACCCTCTCTCGGCGAGTCCTCCGGCACTCGCGCGTCCGTCCGCGGAACTGCTCATCGGCCCCCTCGTTGGGTCGTGTTCGCCCGGCGTTCGCGTCCCAATCTGTACCTCCACTCGCGGTGCGATCACGCTGTCCCTGTTCCTGCTGGATCACTCCGCCTCGCACAGCTGCGGTCCGCTCCGGAGAGTCTGGCGTCCCGGAAGCGACGGAGTCAAGCGAGCTCGACCCTTGGACTGGGAGTCAGCGCTCTACGGTCTCGACTCCGCGGCCGGAGTGCCAGCTCGCGACCACGAGCTTGTCGCCGGCCGCGTTGAGCCGAACGACCGCGACCTCACGGATGTCGGCGCGGAACAGGTGCGACGGGCCGGGTCCGGGTCCGTTGATCGCCTCGATCAGCGCCTCGTCGTGGATCTCCACCATTCGGCCGGCCACTTTCGCGTCGCCGGCCCACGCGGCGGCCACGGCGCGGGCCGCATCGTCGGGAGTCCCGGATGCGTCGCCCGCGGCGGGTTCCGGCGGATCGTCCGAGCCGCTGTGCAGCGCGAAGCGCGGATCGCGTTGCAGGTCCGCGGCCTTGCGCGCGCCGAACATGATGCCGATCCACAACTCACCGTCGCGGAACTGGGTCTCGGTGCCGCTGATGCGCGGCGATCCGTCCTTGCGGAGAGTGGCGATCGTCTTGTGGCGATGCGCGTCGAACAGCCGGCGCGCCGACGCGGCCAGGTCCGGCGCATCAGTTTCGACGTCGCGCCAGCTCGCCACCGATCGCCCCTAGTAGGCCCGCGCGAACAACACTCGCCGCTCCGACTCACCGCCGCACTTGAGGCACTTGCCCTTCTCGTCGGGAGAGTCGAACGGGATGCAGCGGATCGTGGCGCCGATCTCTTCGTTGATCTGCTTCTCGCACTTGGTGTCGCCGCACCACGGCGCCATGAAGAAGCCACCTTCGCCGTCGAGTCCGTCGCGAAGCTGTTCGAACGTGTCGGCGTTGTGGGTGTTCGCGGCCCGGAAGTCCAGCGCACGCTGGAAGAGTTCGGCCTGATACGCGGCGAGACGCGCCGGCATCTCCGCCGCGAGCTGCATGAGCGGCACCGGCTCCTTGGAGCGATCCACACGCTTGACGAGCATGCCCTGGCCGGCGGCGACGTCGCGCGGCCCGATCTCGAGGCGGAACGGCACGCCGCGGAGCTCCCAGTGGTTGTACTTGAAGCCGGGCGATTCCTCGCGCCAGTCCACCTTGACGCGGACGGCCTTGCCCTCGGGCGTGGATGCGAGGGCCGCGGTGAACTTGTCGATCGCCTCGGCGACCGCGGCCTTTTCCTCGTCCTTGCGGAAGATGGGCACGACCACGACCTGGACCGGCGCCGCGTTGGGCGGCATCACCAGGCCGGAGTCGTCGCCGTGAGTCATGATCGTGGCGCCGACCATCCGGGTGGAGAAGCCCCAGGAAGTCCCGTACGCGTGCTTCCGGATGTTGTCGCGGTCCAGGAACTCGATGCCGGCGGCGCGCGCGAAGTTCTGCCCCAGGTTGTGGCTCGTGCCGGCCTGAAGCGCCTTCTTGTCGCGCATCATGGCTTCGATGCACCAGGTGTAGTCGGCGCCGGGGAACTTCTCCGCTTCGGTCTTGCGGCCCTGGATCACGGGGATCGCCAGCCAGTCCTGCGCCACCTTCACGTAGCAGTCGAGCCCGGTCCTGACCTCGTCGGCCGCCTCTTCGGCGGTGGCGTGGAAGGTGTGCGCCTCCTGCCAGAGGAACTCGGTGGTACGCAGGAAGAGACGCGTTCGCATCTCCCAGCGAACCACGTTATTCCAGATGTTCATCAGCATCGGCAGGTCGCGGTAGGAATGGATCCAGTCCTTCACGCTCTCGGCGATGATCGCCTCCGACGTGGGCCGGATCGCGAGCCATTCCTCCAGCTTCTTGCCGCCGGCGTGCGTTACCCAGGCAACCTGCGGGTTGAAGCCCTCGACGTGGCTGGCTTCCTTGTCCAGCAGCGACTTGGGCACGAAGAGCGGGAAGTACATGTTGCTGTGCCCGGTCGCCTTGATGTGCCGGTCCAGCTCGCCCTGCATGGACTCCCAGATCGCGTATCCGTAAGGCCGGATGATCATGCAGCCCTTGACGGCCGAGTAGTCGGCCAGTTCGGCCTTGAGGACGACGTCGTTGTACCAGCCCGGGAAATCCTCGGACTGGCGGGTGATGCTGGTGACGAAACCCTCCTTGGGCACGACTTCCTCCTCCGGGGCGACCGAACATGGGCGACTTCGCGCAATCGTACCGCCTGGGTCGGGCGCAACGCAGACGGCCACACGCGAGAGGCGCGAGTTGGCATGATTACGCAGTGCCCATGCCTGCCAGCGGGGCCTGACCTTCCCGAACGCCTCGGTATGTGACCATGTCTCCAAGCCAGTTTGACCTCGCCACGATGCTGCGATGTCCGGACACGGACCGCGAGGGTTTCGGGTGCATACGGCAACCCGGGCACGATGGCGCTCACAAGTGGGGCCGCTGCGAGAATGCCGACTCGGAGGGACACCGCTGCGCATTGCCGCCACGACACCCCGGGGCCCACTACCAGCTCTGGTACGACCGCCATGCCGACGCGGGCCAGATCCACACGATCCGGTACGGCGGCACGGAACGGGAGACGTCCAGGCTCGCCGACAGGGCAGCGGCCATCGCCGCCGGCTATGGCTGGGTAGAGCGATCGCGATCGTTCGCGCCGGGCTTCGCGTGGCGCTGGCCCCAAACCGCGCGTTTGCTGGCCGGCCTGGCCTCGCCACGCGGGCGGTTCACGCTCGAGTTCGAGTATCTCGGCCGGGACGAGCAGCCGCCGGGCTAGCCTCGATCCTAAGGAGGCACGCATGCTGTTCTGGGTCGCGGTTGCCGGCGTGGCGGTCATGGCGTCCGTGGCCATGTGGGCGATGATCCGGCTGTTCGGGCTGGCCGTGGCCGCGCCCGTCGAGACGCGCCCGATAGTCAGGGCCACGATGGAAAACTGGGCCTCGAGCGAGATCGGAAGGCTCGGGTTCGAGCCCCTGGGCCTGATCCTGTTCCCGGCCATGAAGAAGGACGCCGAGCTGATCGAGCGGACGGCCCTCCGCGCTCCCACCGCCGACACGGTCGCGGCCACCGGCGAAACGGCACGGGGTCTGCCCGGAGTGGTGTTCCTGTCGGCCTGGCCGGATGGCTCGTACGTGATCACTCGCTGCCCACAGCCTCGCTTCTTCGGGACGCGGCGCACGGCAAAGGCGCTGGCCGGGTTCGGTGCCACCGCGACCGAGGCGTGGGCCCAGCACAGAGGCGCCCTGCGGGAGTTCGGCCTGTCGCGCGGCCGGCCGCTGACGGTCGAGACGCTCGAAGAGGCAGTCGCGTGCTACCGGGCCGCGGCGCCCACGTTCAGGCGGGCGATGCTCCGGACCGTCCTTCTGGTCCTTCCGCTTGGTCTCGCCGCATGGGCGCTGCTTGCCTGGGCCAACTTCGCACGCTGAAGGAGAGCAGGAGCGCTATCGCGCCGCGCCCGCCGGCGCCGCGTACCGCTGCGCCACATACCGCTCCAGGATCTCCTGGAACTCGGTCGCGATGTGGTCGCCGCGGAGCGTCAGGCTCAGTGCCCCGTCCACGAAGACCGGCGCTACCGGGTCCTCGAACGTGCCCGGAAGGCTGATGCCGATGTCGGCGTGCTTGGATTCGCCGGGGCCGTTCACGACGCAGCCCATCACGGCGACCCGCATCTCCTCCACGCCGCGATAGTGCTCGCGCCAGACCGGCATGCGATCGCGGATGTAGATCTGGATGTCGCGCGCCAGTTCCTGGAAGTACGTGCTCGTTGTACGGCCGCAGCCCGGGCACGACGAGACCTGCGGCAGGAACGATCGGAGCCCCAGCGACTGCAGCACCTGCTGGGCGACGGCGACTTCCTCGGTTCGATCGCCGCCGGGTTCCGGAGTGATGGAGACGCGGATCGTGTCGCCGATACCTTCGGCGAGGAGAAGCGCCAGGCCGGCCGTGGAAGCCACGGTACCCTTCATCCCCATGCCCGCCTCGGTGAGACCGAGGTGCAGGGCATAGTCACCGCGGACGGCGAGACGCCGGTACACCTCCACGAGGTCGCGGACCCCGGATACCTTCGCGGACAGGATGATCCGGTCGTGCCCGAGGCCTGTGGCTTCGGCGAGTTCGGCTGAGCGGATGGCGCTCTCCACCATCGCGTCGATCATGACTTCGCGCGCGTCCCTCGGGCTCTCGAGGCGTGCGTTCGCGTCCATGAGCTCCGCGAGAACGTCCTTGTCCAGCGATCCCCAGTTGACACCGATCCGGACCGGCTTCTCGTTCTCGATGGCGATTCGAACGATGGCAGTGAAGTGATCGTCGTGGTGCCGGCCCGGGCCCACGTTGCCGGGATTGATGCGGTATTTCGCGAGCGTACGCGCCGTTTCGGGGTAATCCGCGAGCAGCTTATGGCCGTTGTAGTGGAAGTCGCCCACGATCGGCACCGAGACGCCGAGTCCGGCCACCTTCTGCGCGATCGTCGGAACCGCTGCTGCCGCCGCTTCCGTGTTGACGGTGATGCGTACCAGCTCGGAGCCCGCGTTCGCCAGCCGCGCGATCTGGATCGCAGTGGCGTCCGGATCGGCCGTGTCCGTATTGGTCATCGACTGGACGACGATCGGCCGGCCGCCTCCGACCAGGACGCCCGCCACGTCAACGGCCGTCGACGCGCGCCGCGGGAAGAAGGCAGACTCCTCCATCGCTACTGGCCGGTGATCTTGGTGACTATGTCGAAATAGGTTATCCAGCCCATGAACGCTAACAACAGCGCGAAACTCGCGAGGTACGCGAGCGCCTCGAAGTTGCTGACGCCCTTGGCCCCGAACATGCGCTTGATGATCATGATTACCATCTTGCCGCCGTCGAGGACCGGGAACGGCAGCACGTTCACCAGCGCCAGGTTCGCCGACAGGATCCCGGCGATCAGCAACAGGAGCATGAGCGCATTCGGCTGCTGGACCACGGAGGCCACATCGGCCGCCATTCCAACCGGTCCCTGTACGCCGGCGGGACCCTTGGTGGGGTTCGTGAACAACTGCGCGCCGATGTCACCCACGGCCCCGAGAATCAGGTTCATGGCGCGTCCGGTTCCGCTGAACGCGAGCCCCGCCGCCTGCATCGGGTTACCGCTCGTGTTCACCAGCGATCCGAGCGACACCCCGAGGGCGCCATGCTGGTCACCCGTGGGAATGCGCAACTGGACCGAGATAGTGCGCGTACTGCCGCTCGCGTCCGCGACGACAAGGTCCACCTTCTCGCCGGCATGGTCCAGCAGCTGCTGACGCCACGGCGCCGCCGCGTCTGATCTCGAGAACTCGAGCACGGACGGGGCGACAAAGGGGTCTCCGTCGATCGAGATCAGCGTCTCGCCGTCGTGGAGTCCGGATACCCGTGCCGGCGTGTTCATGTCCTTAGGGTCGACCGAGAGCGTCACGGTCGGCTGGATCACCGGATTGAACGCCCAGGCGACGATGAAGAAGAGCAGGAACGCGGTCAGCAGGTTCATCGTGACGCCGGCCAGGAGGACGATCAGCTGCTTGGCCAGCGGGGCGTTCGTGAACGCCCGCGGGTCGTCGGAGTCCGTTTCCTCGCCCTCCAGCCTCACGAACCCGCCGATGGGCAGGTAGTTGAGCGTGTACTCGGTCTCGTGGTCGTGGCCGAGGACGCGAGCCCTGGGCGGGAATCCGAGCCCGAACTCAAGCACGCGGATCTTGGACAGGCGGGCCATGATGAAGTGGCCCAGCTCGTGCACGAGCACGATTGGAACCAGCATCAACAGCAGGATCGGAATGCCCACCAGCCAGAACGAAACCCCGGTGAACGTCATCGATATGCCTCCGAGAACTGCCGGACTTCCCTGTCCAGGCTGATCAGCTGGTCGAGTGCAGGCTCAGACGCGTCGGTCGACGCGCTGGTTCCGAAACGTTCCACGGCCGCCTCGAGCAGCCGCGAAATTCCATTGAAATCGAGAGTTCCCCCGAGGAAGCGAGCGACCGCCACCTCATCGGCGGAGATGAACGCGGTGCTGGCCCGCGGTCCTGCAAGGCCCGCTTCGCGGGCGATCCGGAGTGCCGGGAAACGGCCCTCGTCCGGAGCCAGGAAATCCAGCCGTCCGGCGGCTATCAGATCCACGGCGGCGGCCGGTGAGGCCAGCCGCTCGGGGTAGGTCAGCGCGTATTGGATCGGAAGCCGCATGTCTGGTGTACCAAGCTGTGCCTTCACGGAGCCGTCCACGAAGTGCACGGCCGAGTGTACGACGCTCTGGGGATGGACCACGACCGCGATGTCCGAGAGCGGCACGTCGTACAACCAGCGTGCCTCGATTATCTCCAGACCCTTGTTGGCCAGCGTCGCCGAATCGATCGTGATCTTCGCCCCCATCGTCCATGTCGGGTGGCGCAATGCGCGCTCGGGAGTGGCGGCCGCGATGTCGGCGGCGGTGGCGTGCAGGAACGGGCCCCCCGAAGCTGTCAGCAGCAACCGCTCGATCGCGGCGTGATCCTCGCCCACAAGGCACTGCCAGATTGCCGAGTGCTCCGAATCGATCGGACGGAGCCAACCGAGGGGTTCCGCGAGCGGATGATGCGAGTCGCCAGTGGCCGCGGCCGCGCCTGCCGCGAGTCGGCGGACGATCGGCATCACTAGGTGGCCGCCGGCCACGAGCGTCTCCTTGTTCGCCGTGGCCACCACCTTGCCGGCTTCCAGGGCCGCCAGGACGGACCGGAGCGCCACAAGGCCGCCCGTCGCGACGACGACGAGATCAACATCCGGCCGCGTCACGATCGACTCGAGAGCGTCCTCGCCTCCAACGATCTCCGTTCCGGCCGGAAGCTCCAGCGAGCGCGCCGCACGCGGATCAGCGATCGAGACCACGAGGGGCCGCAGCAAGCGCACTTGCTCTTCGAGGATCTGGCGCTGTGATCCGGTGGCGAGTGCGATCACCTTGAAGCCATCGAGATGCCGGGCAAGTACGTCTACGGTCTGGCGGCCGATCGAACCGCCCGAACCCAGAAGCGCCACTCGCACGGGCTGGCCGGCCCTGCCCCCACTCCCCTGCCCCGTCACGGGAACCACGTCAGCGAACCAGGGCGGTTATGAACACAGCGGCGACGGGCGCCGCGAAAATGAAGGAGTCCACGCGATCCAGTATGCCGCCGTGGCCCGGGATCAGCGCGCCGGAGTCCTTCTCGCCCGCGGCACGCTTCAGCATCGACTCGGCGAGGTCGCCCGCCTGGGCCACGAGACCAACGAGCGGGCCCATCAGGACGCCCACCACAGGAGGCTGTCCGAGCGCCCACAAGCCCGCCACCGCCACGGCCGTGGAGGCGGCCACTCCGCCCACGAGTCCCCAATAGCTCTTGGACGGCGAGATGTGCGCGAGGAACTTGCGCTTCCCGAGCGCGATGCCCACGCAATATGCACCCGTGTCGAACGACCAGACGAGCAGGATGACGAGCAGCACCCAGGCGCGACCTGCGACCTCCCCCGATACGAGCCGGTCCACCTGAGAACCGGCCGGCAGGGCCGGCGCGATCTGATCGATCCGGACGAGCGCCCCGAGCATGCCCACGTAGGCGGCGGCGAATGCGGTGCCCATCCACGTCGCGAACCCGATCTTCGTGTCTTTCTGGGCGAACGCGGCGATCGCCGTGGCGATGAGCATCGCGGCGACGAGCAGATCGGCGTAAGGACGAAGCTGCGCTGGGGAGGCGATGTCCGCGGCTACCGCGAGAGCCCCGGCGATAGCCAGCGGCGCAATCGCCGGATAGCCGGCGCCGCGAACCAGGCGAGCCGCCTCGCGAGCGGCAACCGCGACGAAGACGGCGATCAGGGCCGCGAACCACGGCTCGCCGAGGGCGACGACGACCAGCAGCGGCGGGACGAACACGGCGGCGCTGAGCGCCCGTTGTCGCATGACGGCTACTTCCCGTACCGGCGCTGGCGGCTGGCGTACTCGACAAGCGCCTCGTCCAGCTGAGCGGGTCCAAAGTCCGGCCAGAGCGTCTGGGAGAAGTAGATCTCCGCATACGCGGACTGCCAGATCAGGAAGTTGGAGAGGCGCTGATCGCCGCCGGTTCGGATGACCATGTCCGGATCTGGGAGGTCTGCGGTGTAGAGCAATCCGGAGATCGTCCGCTCATCGATGTCGTCGGGCTGGAGGCCGCTCGCCGCGACTCGCCTCGCGGCATCTACGAGTTCGGTCCGCCCGGAGTAGTTGAACGCGATGTTGAGCCGAAGCCGAGTGCCGCCGGCAGTGGCGTCGAGCGCCTGCCGGATCGATTCGCGGGTCTCGGGCGGTAGCTCCTCCGTCCGTCCGAGGATGTTCACCCGGGCGCCCTGTGCCTTGAGCTCTTCGGTCTCGTTCCGGATTACCTTTTCGAGCAGGAAGAAGAGCCCGCCGACCTCCTCGTCCGAGCGCGCCCAGTTCTCCCGGCTGAAGGCGTACAGCGAGAGGACCTCGATTCCGCGCCGAACGGTGTGCCGGATGATCTCGCGGATCGCCTCGACCCCCGCCGCGTGCCCGTCCATCTCCGCCTCGCCGCGAGCACGAGCCCAACGCCGATTGCCATCCATGATGATGGCCACGTGGCACGGCAGCTCGTCGCGAGGAACGACGAACGGCTCGGTAGGCGCCGCGTCTGGCGCGACCGAAGTACGGCCGCCCCGGCCGTCTACGTCCTGCTCGCGATGGACCAGCGCCGGTGAGTCCGTAGGGCGGGCGATCCGGCGGGTCACTAGACCTCCATGATCTCCTGCTCTTTGACCAGACCGACACGTTCCACATCCGCGATGTGCTTGTCGGTGATTCGCTGCAGCTGCTCCAGCTCGCGCCGGCCCTCGTCCGTGCCAAGAAGGCCGTCGTGCTCTTCCTTCTTCAGGTGGTCGGCGATCTCACGGCGGAGGTTGCGAATCTCGACACGCGCCTCTTCCATGCGCTTGTGGATCTGCTTGACGAGATCCTTCCGGCGCTCTTCGGTGAGAGGCGGGATGTTCAGCCGCACCACCGACCCGTCGACATTGGGGACGAGGCCGATGTCGCTCTTGATAATGGCCTTCTCGATGGCGGTCAGGATCGAGCGGTCCCACGGCTGGATAACGATCTGATGAGCCTCGGGCACGGAGATGCCCGCCAGAGAGTTCAGCGGAGTTGGTGTGCCGTACGCCTCCACCACGAGCCTCTCGACAAGCGACGTGGAGGCCCGGCCGGTCCGAATACTCTGGAGGTCGCGTTCGAGGATCTCGACCGCGCGAACCATCTTGTGCTCGGCGGCTGACAACTGATCGCTGCTCATGCGGGGCTGCCTCCGGTAATCAGTGTGCCGACCTGCTCACCCGAAGCGACTCGGGTGATGTTGTCGGGCTTGTTGATGTCGAAGACCACGATCGGCGTGTCGTTCTCCATGCAGAGCGAGACGGCCGTCGCGTCGAGGACGCGCAGCTGCTGATTCAGCACCTGGGAGTACGTCAGCCTGTCGTAGCGCTTTGCGCCGGGGTTCGTGAGGGGATCCGAGTCGTAGACGCCGTCCACCTTCGTGGCCTTGAGGATGATCTCGGCCCCGATTTCCACGGCGCGAAGCGCGGCGGCCGTGTCCGTGGTGAAGTAGGGATTGCCCGTGCCGGCGGCCAGAATGATCAGCCGGCCCTTCTCCAGGTGCCGTACCGCACGACGACGGATGTAGGGTTCAGCGATCTGGTTCATGCCGATCGCGCTCATGACACGTGTCGGCACCCCGGCCCGCTCCAGGGCGTCCTGGAGTGCCAGCGCGTTCATGACCGTGGCCAACATGCCGATGAAGTCGCCCGTGGAGCGGTCCATCCCCTTCGCCGCGGCGGCGAGGCCGCGGAAGATGTTGCCGCCGCCCACGACGATTCCGATCTCGACGCCGAGCGACCGGACCTCCGCGATCTGCCTGGCAAGGAAGGCGCAGAAGTCCGGATCGACGCCGTACTGCCGCCCGCCGAGGAGTGCCTCCCCGGAGAGCTTCAGCAGGATGCGCTTGTATCTCGGGTGATTCCCGTCGCCCGCCGCGGGCTCGGACAGTGCCGAGCCCTCAGCTTTG
Organism: Chloroflexota bacterium; assembly: GCA_003153755.1. Classification (GTDB taxonomy): domain Bacteria; phylum Chloroflexota; class Limnocylindria; order Limnocylindrales; family CSP1-4; genus Fen-1039. The sequence goes on from PMBG01000040.1 coordinate 20,698, forward strand.
CCTGCGGCCGCGGTGGCCTCGCTCACTTACTCCCCCAGCTCAAACCGGACGAAGCGTCGGACCTTGATATTCTCGCCTGTCTTGGCGATGGCGGCAGTGACCAATTGACCAACCGTGATGTCCTGGTCGCGGAACGGCTGCTCGACGAGAACCACTTCGCCGTACCACTTCTTGAGCTGGCCCTCGATGATCTGTGCGTGCATCGCTTCGGGCTTGCCCTTGAGCATCTCCGACTCGGCGAGTTCCTTGCGCTTGGCCGCGAGATCCTCTTCCGGGATCGAGTCGATCGTGGTGTAGATGGGCCGGAGGCCGGCAACCTGGACGGCCAGATCGCGGACGAGCTTCTGGAACTCGTCCGTGCGAGCGACAAAGTCGGTCTCGCAGTTGACCTCGATCAGGACGCCGATGCGGCTTCCCGGATGGATGTAGCTCGAAATGAGGCCGTCCTTGGCCGCACGGTCCGCCCGCTTGGCCGCCGCGGCAACGCCGCGCTCCTTGAGGATGGCCGCGGCTCGGTCCAGGTCGCCGTCGGTCTCTTCGAGCGCCCGCTTGCACTCCATGACGCCCGCGCCGCTGAGCTCTCGGAGCTGCTTGACGGTCTCCGCCGTGATCTTCGCCATAGTTGCTTCGTTTCTCCTGTAATCGTCGCCTGCGGGCAGCCGGGTGTTTACCGGCCGCCCGTCCGGGCGAAGCTGTTGGCTGGGTCAGTGAGCCCGCGGAGCCTCTTCGGCGTCGACGTGATGAGGGTGCACGGGGGCAGCCTTCACGACGGGAAGCAGGACTTCCTCTTCCTCGACATCGGGTTCGAAGGAGAGCGCCGCGCCGCCGGCAAGAGCGGCCACGAGCGCGTCGGAGGGCGCTTCGGGCACGTCGACCTCGACGGGGGCTTCCGGAACCTCAACTTCGACGCCGGTGCGGACGCCGCGGTCGCGTTGACCCTCGATGCACGCGTCGGCCACGAGCTGGCAGAGCAGCCGGATGGCCCGGATCGCGTCGTCGTTGGCCGGGATGATGTAGTCGAGCTCGTCCGGGTCCACGTTGGTGTCGCCGGTGCCGATGATCGGGAGTTCGAGCTTGCGAGCCTCCGTCACGGCGATCCGCTCGCGGTGCGGGTCCACGATGAAGATCATGGCGGGCAGGCGCTTCATCTTGCGGATGCCGCCGAAGATGGAACGGAGATGCTCCATCTCCTCGACGAGCTTGGCGGTTTCCTTCTTGGTCAGGCGGTCGAAGTCGCCACTGGCCTGCCGGGCTTCGAGCTGGTCGAGCAGCGCGATCCGCTTCTTGATCGTGACGAAGTTGGTGATCATGCCGCCGAGCCAGCGCTTGTTGACGTATGGCTGACCTGCGCGAGTCGCCTCCTGGGCGATCGGCTCCTGGGCTTGCTTCTTGGTGCCCACGAAGAGGACGCTGTCGCCTCGGGCGACGCACTCACGGGCGGCGTCGAGGGCAAGGTCCAGGCGCTTGACGGTCTGGGCCAGGTCNNGAAGATGAAGGGCTTCATCTTGGGGTTCCAGCGACGGGTCTGGTGGCCGAAGTGGATACCGGCTTCCAGCAATTGCCGCATCGAAACGGACGGCATGAACAAACCTCCTGCGGTTGCTACCTCCGCAGTGCCCTCGCTCGGGAACCGGCAGCTCAGGGCTTCCGGCACCGCCCCGAGTCGGCGGCGCTGCGTGTGAACTCCGCGCCATGGCCGCCGGATGGCGGGTGCGGCACGTGTGCCGTTGATATTCAACGACCGGCGCGGAGTGTAGCACAGGCGGGCTGGCGTTCCGGCCGCTCGAGCCGGGTCCGGGCCCCCGGCGGCGCGGCCGAACCGGCGTCGCGTCCGAACCGGCCCTGGCGCGCCCGCACCGGCGTCGCGCCCGAGCCGAGCCCACGCCGGCCCCGGCGCGCCCGCCCTCAGCGTCTCTCCAGTATTCCAGTACCACTGGCACGAAAGGCAGGATCGGGGCCGGCAGGCCCAGAGCCGGGCCCCGAATCGGCTCACTCCCAACTGGATGCCAATGCCGGCGGACAATGTGGAACGAACTGGCCACCTGGGACGTCCATCTGACCATCAGCGGCCAGCATTCTCATCTTCGCGCCAACACCATTGGCAAACTGGAGGAAGCGCCCGAGCCGCGTCGGTCAGCCCGCGAGAATATCGCGCAGGACACGGGCGGTCAGACGCCCGCCGGGACCCGGCTCCACGACCGCCAGATCCACGGCGATGGGCAGGTGCGGCAGCGCCGCCCCGTCGGGGAGCGTGCCCGCTTCCATCAGCCGCGCCACGCCACGCCGGAGAAGCGCACGCTTCCGGTAGTCCACGGTCTCCTCGGCCGTGCCGAAGGCCGTCGATCGACGCCGCCGAACCTCCACCACCACGAGCCGTGGCGGAGGGCCCGGGTCCACCGCGACGATGTCCAGCTCGCTTCGGCCGGCATGCACGTTGCGGGCCAATATCATCCAGCCGCGAGCCGCCAGGCGCTCCGAAACCAGCTGCTCCGCCACGTCGCCCGATCTCTGCCGATCCGTCCGCACCATGCCCCCTCCGCGGACGCTAGTCGGCGATAAGCGCCTCGAGCTCACCCAGATCGTCCGGGTCCGAGGGTTCCGCGGCGCCGTCCGCGTCCACAACGGCATCCGCGGCCGCATCGTCCCACAAGCCCATTTGCTCGCGCTCACGGCAGGGCGCGAAGGAGAGGCGGTGTATCGGGCACAGACCCAGACCGGCGATCCCCGCGCGATGTTCGGGGGCGGCGTAGCCCTTGTTTCGCGCCAGGTCGTAGCCGGGATAGAGAGCGTCGTACTCCTCCATCAGCGCGTCGCGCGCGACCTTGGCGATCACCGAGGCCGCGGCGACGCTCGCGCAGAGGCGATCGGCGGAGACGAGCACGCGCTGGTGAACGGGCACTTCCGGCAGCGCGACCGCATCGAGCAGTAGCGCGTCGGGGCGGATGGGCAGCCTTGCGGCGGCGAGGGTGCTCGCCAGCAGCGTGGCCTGGAGGATGTTGATCCGGTCGATGAGCTCGGGCCCCACGAACGCGATCGACCAGGCGACCGCGTGCTCGCGAATCTCGATGTCGAGGCGGCGGCGATCCTCGGGCTTGACCAGCTTGGAGTCGCGCAGGCCGCGTGGCAGCCAGTCGGGCGGAAGGATCACGGCGGCGGCGGCCACTGGGCCGGCGAGGCAACCCCGACCGACCTCATCGATACCGGCCACGTGCCTGTAGCCGCGGCTCCAGAGGATCCGCTCTTCGGCGAAATCGGGGTCCAGGCGCTGCCGGTGCCACGACGCGATCGTCATACGGCCGCCGGCCGAGCCCGGCGCGGACACAGAAGAACCCCGCCGCGCCCCGGAGGGCGCAAGGACGGGGTCCTCTATCGGAACCGATGAGCGACGGGCTGTCATGTCGCTCGCCGTTCGAGACTAGTTGTTTACGCGGCGCTCGCGCAGAGTGGCGGCCTTGCCNNTCGATCTTCTCGATGCGCGGGCTGTTGACCTTGAAGGTTCGCTCGACGCCCACGCCGCTGGCGATACGGCGGACGGTGATGGAGCGCTGGATCCCACCGGAGCGAAGGCGCATGACCGTGCCTTCGAAGACCTGGATGCGCTCGCGGTTGCCTTCGACGACCTTGGCCGAAACGCGAACGGTGTCGCCGGCGGCAAGCTCGGGCAGGTCCGTGCGGATCTGATCCTGGACTATCTCATCGAGAACGTTCGCCATCAGTTCCTACTCTTCGTCAGGCGGCGCGGCTGCGCTCGTGGCTTATGTGGCCCGCAGCCAGGCTGCGATGAAGGCACATCGGAAAGGCCGCATGCGCGACCGACGGCGAAGGATAGCACAAGATCGGCCGCGAGCGGAGGGGCCATAGAGGCCCAGGGCCACGCACTCGATGTTCGCCGGGACGGCGTCGACACAGGCGCGCGGGGAACACACGGATCAGGCAGGCCCATCCCGATGCAGCCGAAGCTCTATGTCCCTTGCCTGCGCGAGATACTTGCCCATCGTTTCGCTCGGTACCCGCCGGGATCGTGCGGCTACCTGATCACAGACCGTGCGCGCCTCCGCCGTGCGACCCTCCAATTCCAGGAGGCCCGCCCTCTCCACCAGTGACTCGGCAACCCTCTCGTTCAAAGCGCCGGCGACCTCCGTGCCGTAGAGCTTGTCGACTCGTTCGAAGGCTTCAAGCGCCGGGCCAACCTCGGCTAGCCTCGCAAGAGTCATTCCTTGTGCAATCAACGCGTCTGCGACAAGCGTCCGTGTCTCCATGTCGGCCGCATCTGCATGCGTCTCAACGACACGGCGTGCCACCTCGATGGCCTCACTCGTACGCCCAAGGTCCACCAGCGGGTGCACGCGGTTGAACATGGCCGATAGCCTGAGGTAGCCGAGCTCTGGGTCCGGGTCATCGCCGATCATTTGGAGCGCTCTATCGGTTGATTCGAGGCTCTGCAATTCGCGCCCGAGTTCCCCGTAGGCAGCTCCCTGGCTGACAAGCGCTCTCACCACGTTCGTCCGCATACCCAATGACTTGTCGTCGCCGTAGGTACGGACGATTTCTTCGTACTTCGCCAAACCTTCCGTCTCTCGGCCCATGCGGCAGAAGCACCATGCCTGCAGCATGTTCACGCGACACGCAGAGTCCCGGGAATCCTCGTCGACACGATCGCCGGCCAGTTCCAGGGCTCGGTCAAGATCGGCCAGAGCCTCCTCATGGCGATCGAGTGCGGCGTACGTACGACCTCGCTGCCTGAGCGCATAAGCCAGTTGCCGTGCGGTAGCAGGCGTGCGATCTGTTCGATCCAGATCCTCGAGCATCGGGATCGCCTCGTCGAGCAGCTTCAACGCCTCGCCGGGTGACTCGACGAGTTCCCTAGCTCGATCCACGCGCCCTTGTGCTCTCTCGCCGGGCTCCCACACCGCCCCGCCCGTGACCGCAAGCAAGAGGCGCGCCCGGATCGAGGGCCACGTGCCCACCATAGCCAACGCTATCAACGCGAGGAACTCGGGAAACGGGACGACGACGGCAAGAAGCCAGACGCACGTCGCCACAACCGGCACGTACCTGTTCAGTCGCCCGGCCGACGGTCGTGCTCCGAGCGCTGCCAGACTCCTGTCGACGGCCGAACTGGACAGGTGCAAGGTGAACCCGAAACAAATCGAGATCACCACCTTCACGACGACCTGCAGCACGTCCATTGGAGTCACCCCCCTTGCACGGCCGGATTCCGGAATGGATCGAGGACGTCCACCCCGTCGGCTTCGAGCTTACGTTCGAGTTCCTCCAGGCCGTGGAGATGCCGGTACTCGGCTTCGATTCGGTAGATGGGCAATGCCCACAGCACGCGAATGTGGCGGTCGGCCAACACGAGGTCCTCCAGACTCGGACCCCACAAATATGGCACCGACAGAAGGACGTGATCGAGATTCGAGCACTTCACCCACGGTTCGCCTATCGGAATGGTATGACCCACTCCCAATCGGTGGTCCGGCGGTCCGGCGTTGTAGTAGGCCACCTTCGCCAGTCTCGTCCGGACGGTGCGCACGTCCGATGTAGCGAGCGCCAGGAATTCGAGATTGTGGTTGCTGTCGCGTGTGCCCGTCCAGGCTCCGATCGTGGCGAGGATCGTGATGCCGGGCCAGTCCTTCGGACGGATCTCGGCGATGTGGAGTCCCGGCAGGCGATCCTCGACCAGGCCATCCAGGTAGACCTCATCCTCTACAGCCGCTGACGGCCAGAAGGTGCGGTAGTGGTGTCGGATCGCGTCGTCGACCTGCTGAACCTCCGTCGGATCGAGCACCTACTTAGCCGCCGAACCCGTGTCGTTCCCTTCGAGGTCCGCGGCTTCCGCCCTGACCTCCGCCCGCACCTCGCCCATCAGCTTCGCTTCTTCCTTGGTCAGCGCGCGGCCCTCCAGCAGTTCCGGACGGCGCCCCAGCGTGCGTCGCAGCGCTTCCTTCAGCCGCCACTTGCGGACGGCCTCGTGGTGCCCGCTCGTAAGGGTGGATGGCACGGTGACGCCCCGGAACTCGGCGGGCCGCGTGTACTGCGGATACTCCAACAGGCCGGACGTGAAGGATTCCTCGGCCGTGGATTCCGCGTCGATCGCCCCGGGCAGGAGCCGCATGATCGTGTCGACCATCACGAGCGCGGGTATCTCGCCGCCGGAGAGGACGTAGTCCCCGATCGAGAGCTCCAGGTCCACCATAGAGCGGATTCGCTCGTCAACGCCCTCGTAGCGCGGGCACAGGATGATGAGGTGGCTGCGCTCGGCGAGGTCATGCGCGCGCGGCTGCGCGAACACCTCGCCGCCCGGGTCCGGCAGGATGACGGTGGAGTCGGGGCGGCGCAGGACGTCGAGCGCTTCGGCGACCGGCTCGGGTCGCAGCACCATGCCCGCTCCCCCGCCGTAGGTGTAGTCGTCCACGGTCTTGTGGCGACCCATGCCCCACTGGCGCAGGTCGTGGACACGGACGACGGCCAGTCCGCGCGTTTGGACTCGGCCCGGGATGCTCTCTCCGAGCGGTCCGGTGAACATGCCGGGGAAGAGCGTGAGGATCTCGATTTCGAGCGGCGGCCGCGCCGTTCCATCGGACGCCGCCGGAGCTTCGACCGCCGCCGCCGGTTCCGTCGCTTCCGGCGAACCGACCTCGGCCATCAGTCGAGCTTCTCGGTTTCGGCGACCCCGAGTGCGTCCTCGTCCTCGCCGGCCTCTTCTTCGGTTTCGGCTTCGTCGAGACCGAGCGCGTCGGCGTCCACCACGATCTCGCCGCGATCGGGCGCGAAGATCCGCACCATCGGCCGGACGAGCGGCACGTCGATCTCACCCGCCGGGCCTTCCACGAGCATCACTTCGGCGCCGCCGGCTCGATACATGTCCGTGACCTTGCCCAGAACGGTCCCGTCGAGCCCGCTCACGGTTGCCCCGATCACCTGATGCCAGTAGTACTCGCCGCGAGCGAGCTGCTCACCGGGAGCCACCACGATCTCGAGGTAGACGTCACGAAGCGTCTCGGCCGCGGTGCGATCCGCCACTTCGGCGAATCGCAGGCGCCAGCCCACCGAATCCTGACCGGCCTCCACGATCGTCAGGGGCGCGTCCGCACCCTCGACGAAGAGAGTCCGGCCCACCTTGAATCGATCGCCGGCTCGATCGGTCAGCGGTTCGACGCGGACGGTGCCGCGCAGTCCATGGAATCCACGGACGCGTCCAACTACGAGTCTCTCCCCGGCGCTCACGGCCGGGGACTCAGCTGATCTCCAGCGAAACGGATTCGCCGTCCCTGGCCGACATGACCTTGAGCAGAGTCCGCAGCGCCTTGGCGACGCTGCCGTTCCGCCCGATTACCTTGCCCATGTCGGCTTCAGCGACGTGAAGTTCAACGACGCGGCCGTCGGGTCCATCGTGGACTTCGACGACGACGCTGTCAGGGTCGTCCACGAGGTTGCGGGCGACGTACGCGACTAGATCCTGGGCTGCCATTGGCCCTCCTTAGTTGGAACGGCGCGAACTACTTGGCCGAAACGGCCCTTGGGGCCGTCGTCGTCTTGCGGGCAACCTTAGGTAGCAGGCCCGCGTTCTGAAGCAGGCGCGAGACGGTGTCGGAAGGGAGCGCGCCTTCGGCGAGCCACTTCTTGACCTTCTCAGCGTCCACGGCGAACTCGACCGGCTCGGTGCGGGGGTTGTAGTGGCCGAGCGTCTCGATGGCGCGGCTGTCACGAGCGCTGCGGGAGTCCATGACCACGACGCGGTATGCCGGCTGCTTGGTGGCGCCGATGCGGCTGAGGCGAATTCGAACTGCCATGTGCGAGCTGGATCCTCCTAGAGATGTGGGCGGTGAGGTCGGGACGGCTACCTGGCCATGACGACGAACCGCATGGTGACCGTATTCCCGTCCACGACGGAGTATGCGACCCCGCCAATGTGGTCGAAGTAGGGCTTGTAGTCCTGCGTCCAGCGAGCCGGGTTCGCCGACATGGCCGTGCGGCCCATCAGATCCTCCAGTGCCGGAACGTTGACATACATCGACTCCATGTTGGAGTTCCCCGACGCGCCGATCGCGTTCGAGTAATCCGACTGGGAAGCCAGGGAGTCCGAGGTGGTGGTATCGATGACGGCCTTCACGAACGAGTCTGTGTAGCCGGCAACGATGAGATTGTCCTTCGCGCCGATTGCGATTTCCACGAGCGGCGTCTGGGCGGAGGCGGGGATGCTGATTACCGTTATCCCGACGCCCTTGTAGGTCTCGTCACGGCTCGTGGCCTTGGTGGCTCCGCTCGTGAGCGAGACCAGGTTCGTGATCAGATCGACCTTGGTCCTGGCCGTGGCAGCGTCCGTGGCCTGAGCCACTATGCCGCCGCCGAACGCGTTGCCGTTCTTGGTGAGTACGGCTGCGCCGTCGCCGAGCCAGTCCACACCGCCCACCCGGTCCAGAGCGTCCTTGACGCTCTTGATCGAACCCGGAAGGGCGTCCATGAAGCCGCTCGACGTGAGCGACTCGAGGCCCTTGGTCACCATGTTGCCGATCCCGTGGATCTCGACGACGCCCACGGTGCTACCGGGCAGGCTCGCGGCGAGGGTGCTCGTGTGGTTGCCCTGCTGCAGGATGCCCGTGTTCGGCATCGTCATCTCGACAACCATGCGGTCCGACTCGGCTCGGATAGAACCGGCGAGCCAGGCGGGCATCGAGCGCGTGTCGAGCGTGGGAATGGCCTTTGTCCCGGAGGTCATCAGGCACGACATCTGCTTCAGCGAATCGGTATACGTGCGGACGTAGAAGCTGGTGTCGTAATAGAAGCGGGCGACACTCTCGCCCGCCACGGACTTCATCGCCGCCTGGTAGCCGGCCACGTCGGCGAGTGAGCCCTGGGTCTTGGTATCGAGAGCAGCCTGGACGCCGCCCACGGTGCCTATGACCAGATCCTGATCGGTGAAGGCATAGGCGGCCCGCGAATAACCCGAGGCCACCGTGTAGACCGTGAACCCGGCGTATGTCTGCGAAGTCGTCGTGGCCTTGATGCGAGTCATCTCACCGGCGACCCACGCCTCCGCGGCAGCCCGATCCTTCAGTGCGAAGATCGCGATCCCATCCGGCACGGCGGCGAGTGCCATCTGCGACATGGCGACCGGGTCGATCGAGGGCATGGCCGTCGGGACCGCACAGTTCGCGGGCGACGACACGCCGGTCGCATGGGGAGCCGTAACCGCGATCGAGACCTCGCCCTCCATCCACGGCTTGAACGCCGAGGAGTAGCTGAGTTCCGGCGAGATGGCGCCCGTGAGCTTGCTCAGCATCTGATCCAGCGCGTTGTCGAACTGGCCTCGATCCTTGAAGCCCGGGAAGTGGCTCATGAAGTCGGCGAGCTTGGCGTGCTGGTCGCCTGGTAGATCCGTCCGGACTTCCATGAAGAACATGGAGTCGCGCGGGGCGGTGCCGGCCGTGAGCGACTTGCTGCCGCCCGCCCCGGAGAGGACGAACGCGCCGGCGGCCGTGGCGACCACCACGCATGCCACCACGACGGCCGAGAACGTCCAGCGCATCCGGCGCGAACGCGGCGCAACCGTCACCGGAGCTACCCCGGCGGCCCATCCCTCGTCTACCGGACTCATCTGGGGCTGCGTAGCCGGCTGTGAGTACTGCGGAGTGTTACCGCTGCCTGGAGTCTGCTGATCCATTTCGCCGTTCCCCCTATCCGAACATGCCGGGCATCTTGCCCCTGAGCCTGCCGCCGCCCATCTGCTTCATGACCTTCTGGAGCTGGCCGAACTGCTTGATGAGGGCGTTCACGTCCTGAAGCCTGGTTCCCGAACCCTCCGAGATCCTCCGCCGCCGCGAGGCGTTGAGGATTGTCGGATCGCGACGCTCCGCCGGGGTCATCGATCGGATGATGGCCTCCGTGCGTTGGAGGTCGCCTCTGTCCACCGACTCCTGGGCCTGTTTGGCATAGCCGCCCATTCCCGGGATCATCTCCATTAGCGAACTCAGCGGGCCCAATTTCCGGACCTGTTCCATCTGATCGAGCATGTCCTCGAGCGTGAAGCTGTTCTTGCGCAGCTTCTCGGCCAT
>PMBG01000040.1:30765-39231 GCA_003153755.1 Chloroflexota bacterium
CCGCGGGCATCGCCGTCGATCTTGGTAAGCACCAGCCCGGTGACGGGGACGGCGCTGTGGAACGCCGTTGCTACGTTCACCGCCTCCTGGCCCGTCATCGCGTCGACGACGAGGAGCGTCTCGCTGGCCTTCACCGCGGCGGATAGGTCGGCGATCTCCTTCATCAGGAGCTCGTCGATCGTCAGCCGGCCGGCCGTGTCGATGATGATCGTGTCGCGGACGAGCTTGCGAGCGGTGTCGAAGCTGCCCTTCGCGATGTCCAGCACGGACGTGCCGGCCGGCGCGCGGTGGATGGGCACGTCCAGCGACTTGCCCAGCGTCTCGAGCTGATCGGCGGCGGCGGGTCGGTACGGGTCAGCGGCCACGAGCAGCGGCCGGCGCCCGAGCTTGGTCAGGTGCTTGGCGAGCTTCGCCGCGCTGGTCGTCTTGCCGGAGCCCTGCAGGCCCACGAGCACGATCACGGCGGGGTTACCGGTGAGATGGAGATTCCGGTCGCCGGCCGAGAGGAGCGCCACAAGCTCCTCGTTGACGATCTTCACGACCTGCTGGCCGGCAGTCAGGCTGTCGAGGATCTCGGTGCCCGTGGCTCGCTCGCGGACGCGCGCGACGAAGTCCTTCACGACCTTGAAATTGACGTCCGCCTCCAGAAGGGCCAGGCGGACCTCGCGCATCGCGGCGTCGACGTCGGCTTCGCTGACACGCCCGTGGCCCGTGAGGGCGCCGAGGGTCTTGCGCAGCCGCTCGCTCAGAGCGTCGAACATCGGGTGGCTGGACTCCTGATCCATCCCGCCGCCCCGGAATTGGGTCCGGCGTTGGGCCGCGGATTCTGGCGGCACCGAAAGCTCGGGGAGTGTACCGCATCGCGACCATCACGGACAGCGGGGCGATTGTGCGGACGTCCGACGCCGGCGCCGCGTCGGCGCGCTGCTCACCCGATGAGTATGTGCGACCAACTTATGCGGATCCGAGACCGTCGGATGTTCAAGGCGCTCGGCCGGCTACACAGATTCGACTCGATTGCGGCCTCAGGGTCGCGTTTGTATGCCGACTCGAGCAGTTTCGACGTCCCGCACCGTTTCTGGCCGGCCAGGTGGTTGCATGTGCTCACCGGGTGGGCACGGGTCCGAAGCGGCGACTACCCCTCGCCCGCACCATCGCGGCGCGCAATCGGGTGCGCTAGAGTCAAGCCCGTGGCGGCGCCATCCTGAAGCCGCCGCCGCGCGAGTTCGGCCGCCAAGATCGTCCAAACCTGGAGACCCCGTTGACATTCCGTTCCGGCTGGGATCGATCCTCCACCGGACACCGCGATGCCCGCGGCGATGCACGCCTCAAGCACGGCGCCGATCTCCTTGCCCAGAACAAGCCCGACTCGGCCGCCCGCGTCTTCCGCGCCGTTCTGAAGGAGTTTCCGGATTCCGCCGTGGGGTATGCGCTGCTGGCGATGGCACTCGCCGACCTGGGTCGTGGCCGGGACGCGCTCTTCAGCGCCGAACTTGCGCTCGCACGTGATCCCCACCTTGCCCTATCCCACGCGGCTCGCGCCTGCGCGCTCGAGACCATGGGCCAGGCCTGGGAGGCGGAGATGGAGTGCCGCCAGGCAGTCGCATGCGCGCCCAACGACCCCAACCGCTACTCCGACCTGGCCGGCATCGTAGGACGCGCCGGCCGATACAAGGAAGCGCTCGACATCACGAGCAAGGGCCTCTCGCTGAACCCTCAGCACCTGCCGTCGCTGCACTGCCGAGCGCTGGCGCTGGTGTCGCTCGGCCGACCCGACGACGCGTTCGAGGTCCTGGACTCCGCCCTCCTGGAAGACGAAGACCTGGCTCAGCTCCACGCCAGCATTGGCATCGTCCTGGAAGCGAAGGGCGATCTGGATCGTGCCGCCGAGGAATTCCGCGAGTCGTTGCGCCTGGATCCGGCCATCAAGGAAGCGCGCGCAGGGCTGGCGAGAATGGCATCTCGCCGGAACCGGCTGCTGCCGGTGAACTGGCTGCGCAAGGGGCGATAGCGGGAGCGGTTCGGTGTCAACGAAACCGGGCACGGAGAGAGCCTGCCGTTCCGGGTCTCGGGCGGCCGGCCTTCTCAATCGCGAATCGGTCAGGCGCCGACGCTCATCGTGCTGCCACCGCTCTGCGACGTCCGGACGCCGCCCCATGCCTGACCGCCGAACTTCGGCGTTGCCGACATCAGCCGCGAAGCCACGGTGGCTGCGTCGCCGGCCGACAGCGTCGAGTCGCCCTGCTGCAGCGCGCCGGCGATCGCGCTCTGGAGAGCGTCGGTGCTCATACCCTTCGCGGAGGCCGTGGACGCAAGACTCTGCCCGGCCTTGAGTGCCGCGAGGATCTCGCTCTTGCTACTGCCGAGAAGCTGCGACGCCGCGTCGATCGCCGCGGACATCCCGTGTGGGTGATGGGGATGGCGATGGGCCTGGGTGGCGCCGAGGCCGCTGGTGGCCGGAGCCGATAACGCATCCACCGGCGCGCTGGCGCTCACGATGCCGGTCGTACCTGTGGCGGCCTGCTGGGGCTTGAGTACCAGAAGTTGGATAGCCCCCGACTGAGACGTGTCCAACCGAACGGAGGAAATACCGTTCACGCGCAGCTCCTTGACTCTGGTAGCGACCCTCCACAGGTGGTATCGGATGTATTAGCGCCACGCTCAACGATTACCAAGGGCGCGCGGCTAAGGGATCTCCCTTGACTTTGTGGATCCTCAGTCGAACAGCGCGCCGACGAAGGCCTCCGGGTCGAATGGGAGCAAATCGCCCAGCTTCTCCCCCACTCCCACGAAGCGGACCGGCAGGTGAAGCGAGTCCTCGATCGCGAAGACGATGCCGCCCTTTGCCGTGGAGTCCAGCTTGGTCAGCACGATCCCGGTGAGTCCCACCGTCTCGTGGAAGACCTTGGCCTGCGAGAGCCCGTTCTGGCCGGTGGTGGCGTCGAGGACGAAAAGGACCTCCGGGCTTGCGCCGGGCAGGCGGCGATCGATCACTCGGCGCATCTTCGCCAGCTCGTCCATCAGGTTGGACTTGGTGTGGAGGCGGCCGGCGGTGTCGGCGATCACCACGTCCACGTTCCGGGCAACCGCGGCGTCAAGCGCGTCGTAGATCACCGCGGCGGGATCCGCGTTGGGGGCATGGGCCACGAACTGGCTGCCGGTGCGATCGGCCCAGATCTTGAGTTGCCCGATGGCCGCGGCTCGGAACGTGTCGGCGGCGGCAAGCAGCACGGACGTGCCCTCGTGCCGGTAGACATGGGCGAGCTTGCCGATCGTGGTGGTCTTGCCGGTGCCGTTTACGCCGACCATCAGGATCACGGCCGGCTGACCGGGCCCGCCTGCCTTGGGGCGCCAGTGCGGCTCGGCGGGAATCAGGCGAGCCGAGAGCTCCGCGCGAACGGCGGCCTCGGCCGAAGGCATGTCCTTGCGCACCCGGGCCTTCTCCACGATTTCGAGGGCCAGCTCGCCGCCGAGATCGCCGGCGATCAACAACTCCTCTACCGACTCCCAGTCGGCAGAAGACGGGCCGCTCTTGAGAATCCCGCGGAGCTTCGACATGAATCCGCCGCGGCTCCGCGCGAGACCCGCCGACAGGTCGCCCGGAGTTTCGTCATCCAGCGGATCGGCGGTCGTCGCGGTCGACGTCTCCTCCGGAGTCGAAGGTTGGCTCGAAACCGAAGGTACGGCCGGCACCGAAGCTTCCGCGTGGACGATCGCGTTGACCGCTTCGGGCTCGTCCGTGTGCCAGAGCGACTCGATGGGCTCGCTCGTCGGCGCCGGCTCAGCCGGCTCTTCATTCTTGGGTTTCCGTCGCAGGAACACCGGCAATCTCCCGTCAGCCTGCCGCCGCGGCAGCCTTCTTGGTGACCTGATCGGCGAGCTCGCGGGCCTCCTCGAGTCTAAGGCTGATCAGGCGGCTAACCGCGTCGTCACCCACCGTCACCCCGTAGAGCGCGTCGGCGTTCTCGATGGTGCCACGGTTGTGTGTGATGACGATGAACTGAGTCTGGTCGGCCAGACCCCGGAGCGCATCCGCAAAGCGACCCACATTGGCCTCGTCGAGGGCCGCGTCCACTTCATCCAGGACGCAGAAGGGTACCGGGTGGACTTCGAGCATGGCGAACAGCAGTGCCACTGCCGTCAGCGTCCGCTCGCCACCCGAAAGCATCGAGAGCGGCTGCGCTTTCTTGCCCGGCGGCCGCGCCATGATCTCCACGCCTGTTGCCGCCAGATCCTCGGGGTCCGTGAGGGTCAGGTGGGCGTAGCCACCGCCGAACAGCTGGCGGAACCGAGCGTCGAAGGCTGTCTCGAGGGCCACGAACGTCTCGCGGAACTGCGTCGCGATCATCGCGTTGAGCTGCTCGATCAGAGCGCGCGTCTTGGAGATGGCGCTCGTTAGGTCCGCTCGTTGCGCCTCGAGGCCGTCGAGCCGCGTCCTGAGCTGCTCGTACTCCTCGGCCGCGAACGGGTTCGGCGCCCCGAGCTCATGGAAGCGGCGGCGCAATGTGGCCAGCCGTCCGGAACTGGGCGGCTCCACCGCCGACGCCTTCGCCCAGAGTGCGGCCGCCTCCGCGAGAACGGACTCCAGAGTGATGCCGTTCGGGTTGTCCTCGCCGTCGGCACCGTCGTCGAAGCCTGCAGGAGCGGCCGGTAGCGGCGCGAAGTCATCCTCGTCGTTGGCCGTACCGGAACCCGCGTCCTCCAGGTCCACACGGGTCTCGTTGATCAGCAGCCGGATGCCCAGATCGCCGAGGCCGGCAAGCTCCACGAGCACCTGCTCGCGGATGGACTCGAGCGCGAGACGCGCCTCCAGCTCGGCGACTTCGGCCGTGCGGACGCGGTCCTGGCAGGCGCGAAGCCGTTCGCGCGCGGCCATCGAGGCAGCCTCGGCTTCGGCCAGCCGCGTCCGCGAAGCGGCGGCCACGGCGCGGAGCTCGTCGAGTTCGGCCCGTACGGCGGCTTCGCGAAGGCCGGCAGCCGCAAGTTCCTCGCCGAGAGCATCACGTTGCGACCCGATCTCCTGCTCGCGCCGGACGAGATCGGCCGTCTGCCGTTCCAGGCTGGCGATGCGTTCCTGGTCGAAGTTGGCCGCGGCCGCCGCCCGGGCACGACGCGCCTCGGCGTCGCGGCGCGTGGATTCGAGCGCGGCTTCCTCCGCCGCGAGCTGGTCCCGACGGGCTCGCAGGTCGGTGGCACGCGTTTCCCACTCGCGGATCGCGCTGGCACGCTCTTCGGCCGGCGTGGCAGTGGCGCTCGCCGGGCCGGTCGCNNAGGCTTGCCGCATCCTTCGCCCCGCTCGCGGCGCCGGCCGCGTCGGCCGATGCTGCCGTCTGACGGACAGACTCGCGCAGCCTGTCGCGATCCGCCTCGAGGCGAGCGGCCTGCGACGACCGCCAGGCCGCCTCGCGGGCGATCGTCTCGAGCGCGCGGGTGGCCCGACGTTCGGATTCTTCGGACTCGCGGCGCGCGGCTGCGGCGCGGCGTTCCGTTTCGCGCGCAGCCTCCAGATCGGCGCGTGCGGTCGCGGCGCCCCTGGCCGCCTCCGCGGCTTCTGTCGTAGCCGCGGCCGCATCGACCTCCAGGCGCGCCACTTCTTCGGCGAGACGCTCCAGCTCGGCGCGGCGCTCCAGAAGCGATTCGGAGCGGCCCAGGCTCAACACCCCGAACGAGGTGGCGACTGCTCCATCTCGCGTAACCGCGATCCAGCCAACGGGGAGCTTGGGCTGCACATCGAGTGCTGCCGTGAGATCCGGGACCCACACGCAGCGAGCGAGAAGCCGGCTCGCCGCGCCGCCCGGATCCACCCGCAAAGCCTCGCTGAGACGCCCGCCACCGTGAGCGGCAGCGGCCGATGCAACCACGTCGGAGGCGGCGTCGGCGGCGGCCGTCGCGGCGGCGGCAGCCCGATCGCGGACGGCGTCACGGCCGGCCGGACGGCGCGCATCCTCGGGTTCCGCCGACTCTATGACGAGAATGCCGCGTTGCTCGGACAGTTCCAGCGCCGCGTCCTTGCCCACGATGTAGCCGCGCATGGCTTCGCCCAGTGCGGCCTCGACGGCCACGCGGAAGCCGGCCTCGACCTCCAGCCCTTCCGAGAGTGGCTTTCCGCCAACCCGTCGCGCGGCCTTCGCGATGCCGCGTGTCTCTTCCTCGGCGAGGCGCGCCTGCAATCCGTCGAGGCGGCCACGCAGACCCGCCACGCGGCTGGACGCCGCCGACGCCTTCTCCGAGGCGGCCTGTCGCGCACCTTCGCGTCGGTCGAGTGCGGCGCGCGCGGTCTCCCGAGCGGCGACGGCGGTCTTCTCGTCTTCGAGCGCCTTCGCGAGGGCCGCCTTCGGTCCGGCGCATGCCTTCTCCGCCTCTCCGAGACGGCGAGCCACCTCGTCGGCCTGAGCACGTTCGTCCGATGCCTGTCGTTCGGCGTCGGCGAGCCGGCGGCGTGCGGTTTCGACTTCGGCCGTTCGGGCTGCCTCGACGCGGCGGAGGGCGGCGAGCGCCTCACCCTCTGCCTGCTGCGCGGCGCGGATGGAGCTGAGTTCCTCGAGAGCCTCGGCCAGCGCTCGTTCGCCCTCGGCTACCGCGGCAGAGAGGGCGAGATCCCGCGATGGAACGGGTGCGGCCTGGTCGCGCCGCTGGACGACGAGATCCGCTTCTGCCGCGGCGAGCTCCTGCTCCAGGCGCTGACGCTCTCGCTGGGCGCCGGCCACGTCGCTCAAGGCCCTGGCGTCGCGAAGCTGGAGGTCGGTGAGTGCCGCCCGCGCAGCTTCGTGGGCGCCGCGGCGATCGGCTTCCAGTTCGGAGCCCGAGGCGAGTTCGCGCGCGATCGCGGCGGCCAGTTCCTCCGCATCTCGTAACGCGGTGAGCGCCGCGTCGATCTGCGAGCGGCCCGAGGCGAGATGTTCCCCCGCCCCGTGCGCCCGGCCGGATGCCTCGCGCCAGCGGGACCGAGCCGCCGTGATGATCGCCCGGCCGTATTCGCGTCCGGCAGTCTGCCGGGTGGCCTGCTGCTCGGCCTGCGCGGCCAGGCGGCGAGCCTGAGGCCGCAACTCGGCCAGAACGTCCTCAACGCGGGCCAGGTTCGATTCCGCCTCATCGAGCTGCTCTTCGGCCTTCTTCTTCCGCCGTTCGTGACGCCGGACGCCGGCTACTTCCTCGAAGAGCGGGCGGCGCTCCTCGGGCCGCAGCGCAAGCGCTTGATCGACCATTCCCTGGCCGATGAACAGGAACGCGTTGTCGGCGAGATGGGCGGCATCGAGCAGGTCGACCAGATCCTTCAGCCGCACACGCTGCTTGTTCAGGAGGTAGTCGTTCTCGCCGGAACGAAAGAGGCGTCGTCCGAGTTCGACGGTCTCGAACTCCACGGGGAACAGCCGGTCTTCGTTGTTGAGGACGAGCGTGACGTCGGCCATGCCGAGCGCAGACCGCTTCTCCGAGCCGGCGAAGATCACGTCTTCGGATTTCCGGAGGCGGAGGGCCTTGCCCTGCTCGCCGAGCGCCCAGCGGAGTGCGTCGGCCAGGTTGCTCTTGCCCGAGCCGTTGGGTCCCACGACGGCGCTGATACCGGGGCCGAACTCCACGAGAGTGCGCTCGCCGAACGACTTGAAGCCCTGCAGGCGCAGTGCCAGCAGTCGGGCGGGAGCGGTCATCGGGCGCGGGGGTGGCAGCAGAGGGAACGGGTCATCGGGATTCGCCGCGCCCGGGCTCGCCGCCCGGCAGTCCGAGCTCGCTGAGGTCAATCTCGATCCAGGGCTCGGTCACGGGCTGTACATCGGCTCCGGGGTTGATCCACATGGGGTCTTCTCCGCCATGCGCGCCGAACTCCTCGAGTTCGGGCGCGTCCTGGCTGGACTCGGGTAGTTCGCCCTGTTCGTTGCGAAGAAGCTCGATGGCATGAGCCGCGGCCTCGGTCTCGGCGATCCGCCGCGAGTGGCCGTGCCCGATTCCGATGACTCTTCCGGCCACGACGACCTGGACCCGAAAGACCTTGTCGTGGTCCGGGCCTACGGCGTCGAGCAGGTGATACTGCGGTCGTTCGCCGGAGAGACGCTGCGTGAACTCCTGGAGTCGGCTCTTGGGGCTCTTGAGCGAACCCAGCGGGCGATCGCTCGTTAGTTCGGGAGAGGCAAGCGAGACCACGAACTCGGCGGCGGTCGTGTACCCCTGGTCGAGGTAGACGGCGCCGACGAGTGCCTCGAATGCCGAGGCGAGGAGGGCCGGCCTGCGCCGCCCACCACGCTGCGATTCGCCTTCACCAAGCAGCAGATGCTCGCCCAACGACATGCGATTGGCCAGTCTGGCCAGACCGGTAGTGCTGACGATCGAAGCCCGCCGAGCGGATAGAACGCCCTCGTCGTCGTCGGGGTGGCGACGATAGAGGGCGTCCGAAATGGCCAAACTGACGACAGAGTCGCCCAGAAACTCCAGGCGCTCGTTGTGGCCTGCGGCCAGGTCCCGATGCTCGTGCAG
>PMBG01000145.1 GCA_003153755.1 Chloroflexota bacterium
GGGTGTCGTTTCGGCGCGCCACCACGCAGGAGGCGGAGGCGCGGTGGGCGGAGGCATCGGCGCAACGGCCCACGGCGGCGGGGTCGCGGGCTCGGCCGTGGGAGGCCGGGCAGGCGGGGCAGGCGGCTCGACCGGGGCCGGGGGAGGCGGGGGCGGCGGCTCGACCGGGGCCGCTTCGAACTGCGTCGCCTCGGCGATTCGCTGCCTGCTCACAACCACCGGGGCCGGTGCGGGGGCATGGGGTGGCTCGGGTGCGACGACGGCAGGCGCGGCGCCGGATGCGGCGGTCTGGGCAGCGTCGGCACCCGTCGCGTGCTCGCTACCGGATCCGTCCAGACCCAGGGCGCGTCGGGCTTGATCGATGACGCCATCGTGTTTGGGCTGGGGCGCCGGCACCGGCTCAGGAGCCGCGGGAACCTCGGGTTCGACCTTCGCGCCGGTCCATTCGAGAAAGCTGCCGCAGGAACCGCAGAAGCTTGCGCCTTCGACGTTCTGGAAACCGCACTTCGTGCAGATGATCACAGTCGACTCACCCCGCTAGGCCTCCAGGATTTCCACCCGATGTGGGATATGTGCAGGTTTAGACGCGGCGACCAGTTCGTCAAGCCGGGCGACCGGCACTTTCTTCGAATCGCGCACTGTGACCCTAACAAGCAGTGAGGGTTCCGCCTCGCCGGGAACGGCCGCGTTCGGCACCACGGACCAGCCGGCCGCGCCGGACTCTATCACCTCCACCTTGCCGCCCGTGTAGATCGCCACCTGGGAGGCCAATCCGCTCGCGGTGCCCCTGAGCCGGTAGAGATCCGCGGCGGAAGCGACCATCTTGCGGCGGCGTTCGAGCGGCCAGGTCTGGTCGAGAGCCGCGCCAACCCAGCTCGCGAGCCAGTCGAGGAAATCCTCCGGCGCGTAGGCAGGATCCAGATAGGCGGAGAATCCGTCGAGAGAGGCGAAGACCGGCGCGAGCGAAGCATCCATAACAGACACCAGGCGCTGAGCGAGATCGTCGTCGCGGTACAAGGCAGGCAGTGTGTCGCCGATTGGATGCGGCGACTCNNGAGAACACCAGCGCGTTCGGTTCCAGATCGATCCGCTGGGCCGCCGTGCCGCGCTGCCCCGTGATCGGATCGGCGCCGAAGAGCCGGACGTCCTCGACCATCGCGGTGCCGGGAAGCGACTGCAGCACCGAATAGACCTCCCCGACCTGCACCGGGCGCCCGAACGGCCAGCCTGCGCCGTCCGGTCCGCCGGAAATCGGGTTGAAGTACGCGTACAGCGCGCGGGCCGCGTCCTCCTGGAGTCGCGCCGGATTGACGCGATGCCTGGGCTGGATCTTCGCGACCACGGTGATGCCGCGGTAGTCCGGCGGTTCCACGAGGACGCGCGCACCGATGACGCGGCATTCGTCTAGCCTGGCGGTTACGCGCGCGAGCGTCTCCTCGCCGGGCACGAGCTGCTCGAAGCGCAGACGCCCGTCCTGTTCCGCTGCCCGCGGCACGACCAGGATCCGGACTCCGCCTTGGTCCGCCGGCGTGGTCGCCGGCACGGCTCGGACGCGCGCGACCTCGGGGGCGGCCTCCAGGACGATCTGCTCATAGTCCTCCGCTGTGACCGCTCGACCTCGAGTTCTCAGCGAGATCGGGCCGCGCAGCTTGGCGTTCTCCACGTCCTCGCCGTCCACGCCGCCGGTCGCGGGCCGCCGGTTTGCCACGCGGCCGATGAACGGTATGGTGGACTTCATGACGCTGATGGCGCCCGCGGCCACGTTGCCTCGCCGCCCGCCGCCGATCATGTACGAGTCCAGGAGCAACCGCGCGCCCTTCGGCGGAACGGCACCGTAGTAGCGGACCTCGCCCGACGGCTGTCGCACGCCCGGGCCAAGCTGAACCGTGCCCGCCACCGCGTCGAGGACGAAGTGACGGTCCGCGGGACCGCTCGCCGAGAAGTCGGAGACCTGCTTCCACTCTACCCACTTGTCGCCGTCGCTGACCTTGAGAACGGCCGGCTCATCGCGAGGAACCACCGGATGGTGCAGCAGCGCGAAGGTCTGGCCGGGCACTCCGGCGCTCACTCCGAGCACCTCGCCGGCGGCCCCGCCACCGTCCGCTCTCGCCGCGACGACCTGCGCGTTGACCGCGGCGGCGGTGCCGCCCACCGTCGATGCCGAGATGCCCCGGATGCGCGGCGTGGCGGAGTACGGGGGCACGCCCGCTTCGGGGCCGAGCACTCGCGCCCGAAGCCACCCGGCCCGCTGCTTTCCGACGAGCGATGCCGCATGGCCCGTCGGGACGTGGAGCAACACCCGACCGTCGCGGTTGAGGCCGCCGGTGGAGTCGGACTCCACGTCGCAGGCGGCCCATCCGTCGCCGCACCAGGCCTCCCAAACGATCGGCGGCCGCGCGGGGTCCACGCCGACTCCCTCGATGGAGCACCGCATCGATAGCGCCACCGCGCACGAGGGAACGGGCTGCGTAAGACCGATCAGAAGCGTGTCCCCGGACTGAGGCACCGCAGAGAATGCGTCGAAGGCGGCATCCTTGGCGATGAGTTCGGTCCTATCTACCTCGGACTCGGCGACCGCGGCCTTCGGCGTCGACGCGGCCGTCGCGACTCGGGCGAACGAGCACGCGACGATCGCTAGGTCATCGACCGTCGTGAAGACGATCGCGTCGTCGGTTTCGGTTCTGATCGTGGCCGCGCGAGTTCCCGCGGCGACCTTCACCGTATCGGGCTGGGGAGCGGTCAGGTAGAAGGTGAGCGCGGCGCGCGCGGCCTGCGGCGGGAACAACCGCACGCCGATGAGCTCGAGGAACTTGATGTAGTGCCGGTCGGGCACGCGGTTCAGCCGGTAGAGCAGCTGATCGGCCGTGAACGCGAACGCCTCGAGCAGCGTCACGCCGGGGTCCGAGACGTTGTGATCGGTCCACTCGGGACAGCGCTGAGCGATCAGCCGCTTGCCGTCGTCGACGAAATCCTGGAAGCGTCGGTCGTCCAGGTTTGGGGCGGGCAGGGCCATCACTCAGCCTCCGATGGGATCGCATAGAAGGGAAAGACAAGGTTTCGTCGGTCGTTTGTCGTCTTGATCGTGTAGGTGATTTCGACGTAGAGGAGTGCCGGATCCTTCGCGTCCACGGTGACCTCCACGGAGTCCAGGTCGATGCGCGGCTCCCACCGAACCAGCGCGTCGCGGACCTCCTGGACGATCCGACCGGCGGTGCCGGCATTGATCCCGGAGAAGACCTCGTCGTGGATGCGGCAACCGAACTCCGGCCGCATCGGTCTCTCGCCGGGAGCGGTGCCCAGGATCAGACGGATGCTCTCCTCGATCTCGCGGCCCTTGGACACCAGCGCGATGCCGCCCGTGGAATCGGTGCGCAGCGGGAAGGCCCACCCTGCGCCGATGAACTCGTCCGTCATGCCGTAAGTCCTTCAGCCAATCGTGACGTTGGTGGTGGTTGGGATGCACGTGCCGCCGGGGATGCCGCAGCACGTCGCCTGCGAATCGGTGGTGGCCGCGGGCTGGCCGCCGATGAAGACCGTCGGCGACCCGGTGACGATCAGGGCCTGCTGCAGGTTGGGGACCATGAACGGGTCCGATGGATGCAGGCCCACGTGCGGCGGCGTGTTGATTCCGCCCGAACCCATGACGGCCGCCGCCTTGCCGCCGATCGTGACCTTCGGCGCAAGGCCGGTGGTCAGCGGCGCCGCGAACGGCATCGGCGGGGACGGCTGGGGCGCGCCGGTGGCCGGGTTCGGGATCATGTGTATCGCGCAGGTGGCCTGGACCTGGTCTCCCTGGACGATCGGCTGACCCATAGCTGCTCCTCCCTAGCCCGGCGGGTTCAGCTGGACCATCGAGCCCTTGATGGTCGTGTTTGCGTCGCTCTTCAAGTCGAGGCCGGTGGAGCCGGAGATGCTCATGCTCGTTCCGGCCTTGATCTCCACCTTGCCCTGGCTCGCGATCGAGATGTCGCCCTCCGCGGAGATATCGAGCTTCGCGCCGCCGGCGGCCTTGACCGTAATCTGGTTGTTGACGTCGTCCAGAACGACCGTCAGGCCCTTGCCCGACACCAGCTCGATCGAGCCGTCGTCCTCGTCGTGCAGGACGATCTTGTGGCCCTTGAGCGAGACGAAGGCGCGCGAGTTCTTCTGGCCGTTGGGCTGCCCGTATTCGGGCGGCGTATCGGTTCCGTTCCAGAGCCCGCCGATCACGATCGGCCGCCGCGGATCGCCGTGCTCGAAGGCGACCAGGACCTCGTCCCCCACTTCGGGCATCCACACCATGCCCCGGCTCGGTCCCGCGCCGGGCATCGCGACCCGCGCCCAGTCGCTGACGTAGTCGTCCGCGAGCCACTCGAACTGGACCTTCACCCGGCCGATCTTCTGCGGATCGTCCACGTCCGTGACCACTCCGGTCACGACGCCGTTGAGGGCCCCGCCCCCGGATGCGGCCCCGGCCGGCGGCATCGCACCGCGCATCAGCCCCAGAAGCGACCGGTCCTGGCGGCCGCTTGCCACCATGTGGGTGCGGTATCCGTGCGCGTCGAAGACGTGGCGAGTGTGGCTGAGCGTATAGCTGCCCACGAACGGACTGCCCACGACGGACACGCTTATCGCCCGCCCCGCCTGGATCTCTGGATTGCCGCGCGCCACGCCGGTCGCCTCGGCAAAGGATGTGCCCACCTGCTGCGCGATCCTGGCCGCGCGCTTGTCGGCCGATGCCTGGTCAACTGCGCGCGGCTCGACGGACACGAGCGTGGCACTGCCGAACAGGCCGCTCAACTCCTGCGGGTCGTCGCCGAGCGACGCGGCAGTGGAACCGGTCTGCGCGGTACCAACGAGAACCTGCTTGTTCACGCCGTCCCAGGCGCGCACCTCCACGCTGTCGACCTGCCCCGCGGCCGTGATCCTCGGCTGGAAGGACAGCAGGTCCTCGCCGAAGATGAGCTGGAGCGGCAGACTCGAGCCGTAGATCCCGATGTCCGGCGCCTCCGACGCGTCCGTGGGGGCCTTGAAGTTGAGCTTGCCGTCCACGACGCTCAGCTCGTAGTCGATCTCGGCGGCTAGCCCGCTCAGGAACTCCCAGTCCGATTGCGCAACCTGCGGCACGTGATCCTTGACCGCGTCGGTGCTGTCGATGGTGCCGGGCTCCAGGCCCGCGTCCATCGCCACCTGCTGGGCCACGTCGGAGTACATGACCTGCGTGTAGACCTTGGTCTTGCGGCCGCGATGGAGCCGGTGCGCCATGTCGTAGCCGCGGATTATCAGGAACGAGCCCGACCCGGCGTAATCCGCCTCGAGCGCGGTTACCTCGCCCGAGAGTATCGGCCCCGGAGTCCCGCGGGCCGCCGCGCCGGAGATCTGGATCTTCGACGCGATCCTCACCGGTACATCCGAGGTGGCGGTGCGGCCCTGATCCGTAAGCCTCACCTCGAAGCTTGCGGGCAGGTGGACGTCCTGCTCGATCGTGACCTCCACCACGCGCGAGGCCACCGCCTGGGGCAGCGCGACGCCGTCGATCTCGACGGTAGCGCCGGTGGCGGTCGCGGCGGGCATGTCTCAGTCCCCGCTCGAGCGATCGAGACGCCGTGCCTCGGCCGCCGACGGAACGAGAATCCTCGTCCCGGGCGGGATCGCCATGGGGTCGTCGATTCCGTTGAGGATGGCCAGTGCGCGCCACAGCGTCGCGTCGCCGTACTCGCTGAACGCCACCGAGGCCAGCGAGTCGCTCTGGCCGAGGATCCGGCTGCGCCTGCTCTCGCGCGCCCCCGAAGTCGGGTTCTGCGCGGGAATGCTGTTGTCCGCGTACTCGGAGAGGCTCAGGTCGCAGGTGGCTCGGATCGGCGTGCCATCCGAGCGGAACATCGTGAACGTGGCGCTGACGCTCTCAATGCACCACTTGTGGTCGGCGAGCGCGCCGTTCTTGCCCCATTGGAACGCGACCACGGCCGGGCGCGGTCGGTCGTGCTGGGCCACCGACTCGATACTCGGCTTCGTCCAACCCAGAAGCTGGTTCACCTGCTTGCTGACGTCGCCGCTGGGACTTCCCCACTCGTCGAAGAAGATCGACAGGGTCGCCTTCTGCGGGCCGGAGCTTATGTACTCGGGCTTGTCGGTCATCGCGCCGTCGGGCTTCTTCCATGTGGCCGAGCGCGACGTCTTGACCTCGGTTGGGTTGTAGCTGAACGTCATGGTCGTCGTGGGGACGCTGGCGTTCTTGTCGACATAGGCGACGAGGGATGCGCGTTCGAGACTGGAGCCGCTGCTCATCGTCCTAGCTCCCCAGGAAGCCGTTGTGGACGAGCTCCAAAGTCTCGGTGGCGACGGCCTTACCGTTGGCATCGAGCGAGGGACCGGTCCACTTGGACGGGTAGACGCCCGTGAGGTTCCAGCTGGCGACCTCCTCGCCGCCCGCGTCGCGCACCGAGATCTTGGCCGTGGCGTACTTGGGCGTCGCCTGGACCGAGGTGAGCCACGCCATGACGGACGCGGTGGACGAGCTCACCACCCGCGTGAGCCGCACCGGGTCGTATTTCGCGCGGCCGGGCAGCCGGTGGACGAAGGCGTTGTTGCCACCCTCCTTGTATTCGAACACGTCGTAGCTGACGCCGAGCCCTTCACACTTGGTCCATGCGCCCAGATCCTGGCCGTCGATCTCCACGACGAAGTTGAGTCCGAGCGCCATCTCGTCGCTCATCGCGGACCCTCCATCACAGGTCCGCGAGCAGGCCGGCCCGCTCGCGCTCGCGCAGGAGATCCGCCCCGAGTCGATCCCGAATCCTGCTGTAGACCTGGCCGGCCAGATGGTCGAGCTGGTCTTCCGAGGGAGCGCCGCCGGCGGCTCCGTGTCCGGCGCTCGATCCGGCGGCGGAAGCTCCGGCCGCGCCCGCCGCCGACTCGCCCGCAGCTCCGCCCGCCGGCGCCCGAGCAATGACCGCTTCCGACGAGGCGCCGGACGGGCCGGGCGGCTCGAACGAGAATGACCGGCCGAAGCCGGCGGGGACCTCCGAAACCGCGGACCTCTGAATCGCCTCGCCTTCGGCCGCGTCGGAATACGGATCCGTTGCCTGCTCGATGTACCCGGCGACGCGGGCAGGCGCGAGCGAGCCGAAGCCCTGGCTGCGGGCGGCGGTCGGGGGCAGTGGCGGTGCCGGCGTCCGGGTGGTGGCCGGCGAGTGACCGGCGGCCTGACCGACGGCGGATCCCCCGGTCGTGACCGGGAGGGCGGACGCGACGCTACCGGAGCGTGCCGGCTGCAGCGACTGCCCGCCGGTCGAGCGCTGCACCGCCGGGTGGGAGCCGCCGTCGGCGGCCGTGGAGTGGGTGTCCGCGGACCGCGGCCCGCGGCCGAACCCCGTGCCCGCGAGCGGCGCCGCGGCGGCGGATCGCGAGTGCGAATCGGTGGAATGGGCGGCGTCTCCGGGTTCGTGGGCATGCAACATCGGCAGCGGCCCCGGATCCGGAGCGGCGAACGGCCGCGGCCCGGAGCGGCGTGGCGCGGGCAGTGTCGTGGCGGCGCGATCGACTGCGCCGGAGGCCGCATCGGCGGTGGCGCCGGGGGCCGGCGCCACGAGGCGGGAGGCCGGCCGGCCGGCATCCGAGACCGGCAGGGACGTCTCCGGCCGGGCTTCGAGCGGAGCGCCCAGACCCAGGCGACGGGCTCGGCCCATCGACATCGGCGGCGCCGCGGGATCCGGTAGCGGTGGTCGCGCCGGGGCTTCCCGGTCGGGACCGCGTGCGGGCTCGCTCGCGGCGAGCTGGATGTCGGGCGGCGCCGGCCGCGACTGTTCGGTGCCACGTGCGGGCATGCTCTCGGGGCCGCCGCCGGCGACACGCGTATAGAACCCGGCCCGCTCGGCGGCTGATGGTTCCACCGAGGGCAGATGCCGCATCGAACCCAGATCCGGAGCGGCTCCCGGACTTCCGGACGAGGCAGGGTCACCGCTGTCGCGCGGCCCGCTACTCATCGTCGAAACGCTACGCGGCGGCGCACTCATGCCGGCGGCACGCGGGACGGCCAGTCCCGCAACGAGCCCCACGGGACCGTCTGCCGAGTGTCCTACGACGAGCGGCCGGATTATCGGCGGCAGCCCCCTGGGCCCGGCCAGCCCGGCCGTGAACGCCGATATGCTCGCGGTCGGCGTCATGGCGCCGACCAGATGCGGCAGCGGCGGGATCTCGCTCGAACTCCGGACGGCATCGGTCCACGCCGCGCCGTCGCCGGGTTGCTGAGAGCCGGCAGCGTCCGGCGTGGGCGCGGAGGATGCCCCTTGAGTCGAGCCGCGGGGCCAGTGCAAGGGCCAGGGCACGACCTCACTCCTCTCCGGTCAGGCGTCTGTTGATGCCCGCGATCTCGTTGACGAATTGCTGCCTGACCGGATGCTCCAGATCAAGGATCTCTTCGAACGACCAGTGCAGGTGATAAGCCACGTACGCGATCTCCTCGAAGAGGCGGTCGTTCGCGTACGTCACGATCCCCCCGGCGAACCACCGCCGATCTCGACGGCGAACTCATGCTTGCAGGCCGGGCAGGTGACCGCCGCCTGCGACGTGCCGTCCTGGTTGATGCGCCGGTAGAGGTCCTGCAGGAACGCGAGGTCGGAGGCGAACATGCCCTCGACGATCCCGGGGTTGATCTGCGGCAGCGTCCCGAGCCGGGTAATCACCCGGGACAGGAGGATGACCGTCAGATAAGCCTCGTTCTCACGGACTCGCGGGTCGCGGATCGGCTGGATCTCGTCGCGGGCCGTTGCCAGACGCATCAGGCCGTCGCGATGAACGACGCCCTGCTCGTCGACATAGCCGCGCGGCAGTACGAATGCGAACTCCGTCCGCAGTGGGGCCGAAGGCTCGGCACCGGGCCTTGGGGCGGCCCTCGGTTCGGCGAGCATGGCCTACTTGACCCGCTTGAAGGTCTCGCAAACGATGGTGACTTCCTCCAGCGACGGCTGGTTGTCGCCCGCCTTGAAACCGCTCACCGTCAGCTTGGAAACCCAGGCATTGGTGAAGTTGTAGCGCGAGACCTCCTGGTGCTCGAAGTCGTACTGGACGATCGAGCCGTTCCGGCGGGCGTCCTTCAACTTCCCGTCGAGCGCGGCCTGGTGCCAGTTCCAGAGATCCATCGACTGGTTGGCGGCGCGCTTCAGAGTGATCGTCGGCGGCTTGATCGCCCCGATCTGCTTCTTCAGGGTGGGCCGGCCGGTGCCGTCCACCTGCTTGACTTCGATGACGTCCACCTCAGACGAGGTGCCGCTGACCTCCTGGAACTGGGCCAACGAGACGCTGTCGATTTCGATCGAGAAGCGCTGTGAACTGAGGGCATCCTGCGGAAGGTTTGGGACACCAGCTGCCATTTCGGAATCTCCTCAAGTCTCCTACCGGTTGCCGCCTATTCCGTCAGCGATGCTCCGCCGGAGAACTGGGCGATCCTGAAGATCACGAACTCGGCGGGCTTCACGGGAGCTATCCCGATGTCGATGATCAGCTGGCCGGCGTCCATGGTTTCGGCCGTGTTGTTCTCGCCGTCGCACTTGACGAAGAAGGCCTCGCCTGGGGTCGCGCCGAAGAGCGCCCCGTCGCGCCAGACGCGGACCAGGAACGAGTCGATGGTTCGCTTGACGCGCTCCCAGAGCGCCATGTCGTTCGGTTCGAAGACGACCCATTGCGTGCCTTCGAAGATGGACTCCTCCACATAGTTGAAGAGCCGGCGCACGTTGAGGTAGCGCCAGGCCGGATCCGACGAGAGGGTCCTGGCTCCCCAGACGCGGATGCCACGGCCGGGGAACGTGCGCAGGCAGTTGATGCCCAGCGGGTTGAGCAGGTCGTGCTCGCCCTTTGTAATGGTCGTCTCGAGCGCGATGGCGCCGCGGATCACTTCGTTCGCGGGAGCCTTGTGGACGCCGCGCTCGCCGTCGCTTCGCGCCCAGATGCCGGCCATGTGACCGGACGGCGGAACAAAGACGGCCCTGCCCGCCACCGGATCGAAGACCTTGATCCACGGCCAGTAGAGGGCGGCGTATTTGGAGTCGTAGCCCGCGCGATCCATGCGCCATTCCTTGACCTGCTGCGCCCCGAAGTCGGGCGGGGCGTCCAGGATCGCCACGCGGTCGCCCATCAATTCGCAGTGGGCCATCATCGCGAGCTGTACGGCCTTGACGCCTTCCAGATCGATGATTCCCTTCTGGTGCAGCGCCATGAGATCGGGCGCCGCGACCATCGTGATCTCGTCGACGGCCTCGAGGCCGCCGAAGCCGGTCCGCTGAGCCGCGTCGCCCGCGTACTCGTCCGGAGTAACGCGGATTCCGCCCGACTTGCTTCCACCGGCGAGGCCAACCTTGCCGACCGCGGGTGCGAGCTCGGACTTGGTGACCTCCTCGAGCCGGATGCGCTTCGAGGTCTTGACCGCCTGGAAGACGTTCTGGCGGCCCTTCTTGAGCGTCACGTTGTCGAAGACCTCGTCTTCCTTGCCGCCCACGATGACGACGAGTTTGAAGACGCCTTCGCCCGGCTCGGAAGGCTCGGCCACCTCGACGGCGATCTGATCGCCGCTCGAACCGGCCTCGAGGGCCACCGCGCGGAACGCCGGAACAGACTTGTCCGTGGAGCTTGGGAGCTCGGCTCGCGCCGCGGGCGCTCCGCCGTCGGCGCCGATACGCACGACATAAGCGGATCCGCCGCCGTTGAGGAAGTAGCCGTAGACGGCATGGGCGAGGTAAGACCCCTCCATGAAGTCCCCGAAGGTCGAGGTGAATTGGGTCCAGTTTGTGACCAGGGTTGGGGTGTTGGCGGGGCCCCGCTGAGCCAGGCCGACAAAGGCCGCGACGGCGGTCCCGACACCCTCTATGGGGCGGGAACCGGCTTCGACCTCCTCGACATAGACGCCGGGCGACAGGTACTGCGGCATGCGTCTCGTATCTCCAACGATGCGGAGTTGCAGAACCTCGTCAGGGTCGTGGCGCACGGATCGGGAAGCAATGGGCGCAGGGGCGGTCGGCAGGGTAGAACCATCCGTCCGAAAGGGAAGTCCGGTTGCCCGATCGGCTGCCCCCACGCACCTTGCCGCAGTCGCGCTCGCGCACGAGTCTCGTCTCCGTTGGCGGCGCCCGCAGGGCGACGCGTGGCCGGACGTGCCGCAGGTGACGGAATGATCGAAGTCTTCGATGAGACTCTCCGCGAGCTCGTGCGGC
Organism: Chloroflexota bacterium; assembly: GCA_003153755.1. GTDB lineage: Bacteria > Chloroflexota > Limnocylindria > Limnocylindrales > CSP1-4 > Fen-1039. The sequence goes on from PMBG01000145.1 coordinate 11,184, forward strand.
GCGAGGTCGTAAACGGCAGCCAGGTCGAAATCGCGTTCGACGCGCCGACGAAGGAATGGGCCGCCCGCCGGAACGCCCCCGTCGTGAATCTCTACCTGTACGACATCCGCGACGACGTCAACCTTCGCGAAGTCCAATTCGAGGAAGTGCGCGACCCAACCGGGCGCGTCATCGAACGCCGGCCGCCGGTACGCCGCTTCCGGCTCTCGTACATGGTCACGGCCTGGACCCAACGGCCCGAGGACGAACACCGCCTGTTGTCCGCGTGTCTGGCGACGTTCCTCCGCCACGAAACGCTGGCCCCACGCGAGCTCACAGGAACCCTCGCGCAGCAGCCTCATCACGTCGAGATCTCGATCGCGATGCCGCCCACCGAGGATCGGTCCATAGCGGACACCTGGACGGCCCTCGGCGGGGAACTGAAGCCGTCACTGGATCTTGTCGCCACGGTCCCGTTCGTGGTGGATCAGAAGACCATCGCCGGGCCGCCCGTGCTCGAAGAGCCGCGGGTGCGCATCTCGGCCGGAGCCGGCTCGACGGAGCGCGGCGCGTCGAGCGGCCGGCCCCGCGCGGCGTCCGTGTCCGAATCCCAGAGAGCCGCCGCGCCCGGCACGTCCGCGCCCGGCACGTCCGCGCCCGTCGCCGAGGAGACCGTCGTCGGCGGGTCCGACTCGCAGCGTGGCCGGATCATCCACGTCCGCAACGTGAAGCGGCAATGAGCCGCGATTCGACCGACACCGCAGCGCCACTCGCCTCATCCGACGATCGTCTCGCCGCGTCCGGGACGGCAGCCGCGGCACCGTCGCGCGCCCGTGCCTCGGCCACCACGGTTGATGGCGCTTCAGGCGATCCGTCACTGCGTCATCTCCGGGCGCGCCTGGCGATCGTCGAGTCACGGGTCCGCGCGGCGGTGAAGACCCGCCGAGGTGCCGACCTCGCTGCGGACGACAGGTTCCTGGGCCTGTACGTGTCCGACGCGGAGGTGGACGAGCTGCTCGCCCGTGGGACGGGGTCCGCCGGCTCGGGGACGCCCAGCCCCACCCTCGCCGACGCCGATCGTGCTGCGTTCAAGGCGGCGGAGGCGGAAGCAGACGAAGCGGAGGCGGGCGGCGTAGCGATCAGGCTCCGGAACCTTGCCCGGGCATTCCGGCTGCATCCCCTGGACGTGGAGTTGCTGTTGATCGCGATCGCTCCGGACCTTGACCCCCGGTTCGAGCGGCTCTACGGATATCTGAACGACGACGTCTCCAGGCGGCGCGCGTCGGTCGCCCTGGCATTGGCGTTGTGCGGTGTGGACCTTGCATCGGGTGCCGGACGTGCCCGCCTCGGTGCCGCGGGGCCGCTCGTCTTCGGAAGGCTGGTCGACGTTGAAGGGCCGGAGCGTCCGTTTCTCACGCGATCGCTGCGCGTGCAGGACCGCGTTGCCGGATTCCTGCTCGGCGACGATGCGCCGGACCCACGGCTTCTGCCCGTCCTTGCGCGGACCAACGCCGCCGGCACGGTCGCCACGCGCGACGTCGCCACGCGCGAGGTCGCCACGGGCGACACGGCGTCGGCCGCCGCGACGGCGGCATCGCCCACTCCCACGACCGAGATCAATCTGGCGCGTGCCCTTTCGTCGGGAGCCGGCCTGGCCTACCTGCGGGAACGCGTCGGTTCGGACGGCCGGCGGCTCGCCATCTCGGCAGTGGCGCGGCTCGGAGCGGAGGCGGTCGTGATCGATCTCGCGACGCTTCCGGCCGATCCGGATCTCCCGGCCGTTGCGGAGGCCGCCGGCCTGGAGGCGCGACTGCGACGCGGAGCCGTGGTCGCCGGACCGATCGAAGCCCTCCCCGAACGCCACGCGGCGCTTATCCGGCAGCTTGCCGATCTGCCTTGCCACGTGGTCCTCCACGGAACGAAGCCGTGGGATCCGGCGTGGTCGCGGAAGGACCCGCTCCTGCTGGACGCTCAGCCGGCGGGGGCCGGCACACGATCCGACGCGTGGCGCGCGGCGCTGGACGGGCTGCCGGAGGCCGCGGCCACCGCGGCCGAGGTTGCCGCGTTCCCATTCCGTGTGGCGCCGCCGGCCATCGCAAAAGCAGCTGCCATGGGCCGCCTCGCCGCGGCCGCGGAGGGCCGTCCTGTCGTGGCCGCGGACCTCGCTGCGGGAGTCCGGGCGCAGAACGCCACCGGACTCGAGAAGCTCGCTCGCCGGATCGAACCGCGCGCCGGCTGGGCTGAGCTGGTCCTGCCGCGGGACACCGTCGAGCAGCTTGAAGACCTGGCGAACCGAGCGCGATATCGGGATCAGGTGCTGGACGGCTGGGGTCTCGGCAACCCGAACCGCGGCCGGGGCCTTACCGGCCTGTTCACCGGAGACTCCGGGACCGGCAAGACGCTCTCGGCCGAGGTCGTCGCCGGGACGCTCGGGCTGGACCTCTACGTCATCGACCTGTCATCCGTGGTGGACAAGTACATCGGCGAGACGGAGAAGAACCTGGACCGCGTCTTCAGCCAGGCCGACGGCGTAAACGGAGTGCTGCTCTTCGACGAGGCGGACGCGATCTTCGGAAAGCGTTCGGAGGTACGGGACGCACGGGACCGCTACGCCAATGTGGAGATAGCGTATCTGCTGCAACGGATGGAGCAGTTCGACGGCATGGCAATCCTGACGACCAATCTGCGCGCCAATCTGGACGAGGCATTCCTCCGGCGCCTGGACGTCCTCATCGACTTCCCGATGCCGGACGAGGCCGGCCGGCGGCGCCTCTGGAGCCGCCATCTACCGCCGAGTCTCCCGGTCGCCGGGGACATCGACCTCGACTTCCTCGCCCGCAGCTTCCGGATCTCCGGCGGCAGCATCAGAAACATCGTGTCCACGGCGGCGTACGGCGCCGTCTCCTCGGGGCGAGCCGTGGGCATGACCGACCTGATCCGGGGCACGGAACGTGAATATCGCAAGCTCGGCCATCTCAGCACCGAGGCCGAATTCGGACCGTACTACCAATCCCTAGGCGTCGCGACGGAGGCGAGGTCATGAGCTCACGAGATCGAAGGCACATGCCACAGGTTGAGGCCGTTGAAGCGGTCCCGGAACCTCGCCGCGCAAGATCGCAGGACACGGGCGACGCGCCGGCTCCCATGCACGCCGCGATCGAACATCTCCAGCGAGAGGCCGGGAACGCCGCGACTGCATCGATGATAGACGGCGAGCCCGAATTCGAGACCATCCCGGGCCCCGGCGAGCCGCTGGACGCCGCGTTCGGGGCGACAATGTCCAGGCGGTTCGGGACGGACTTCTCCGATGTCCGCGTCCACAGCGGACCCATGGCCCAGGCATCCGCCGCGGCCCTCCAGGCACGTGCTTACACCGTGGGCAACCACATCGTCCAGGGGCAGAGCCACACCGACAGCAGGACCATGGCGCACGAGCTAACGCACGTGGTCCAGCAGCGAAACGGCCCCGTGTCGGGGACGCCTATGGGCAAGCTCAACGTGAGCAGCCCCGACGATCCCTTCGAGCGCCAGGCGGACACGGTCGCCCGCGCGGCGATATCGGATGAGGAAGAGGAGGAGAAGCTCCAGCCGTCCAGCCTGTCGGGACCCGATCCGGCCGCGGGAGACACGACGAGCATCCAGCGCTTTGGTTTCGGCGACATCATGGGGATGTTCGGCGGTGGTGGCGGCGGAGCCGGAGGGCTGCTTGGCGGTCTCGGCGGCATGGCCGGAGGCGCCCTGTCCGGACTCGAGGGCATGGCCGG
>PMBG01000174.1 GCA_003153755.1 Chloroflexota bacterium
TTCCTGCTCCGGGCGATGACCAGCCATACGACCCCGGTGCCGGTGCTCCTGAGCGCGGGTGTCGTTGCCGCCCTGGTCTTCGGCATCGACGCGGGCGTGACCGCCGTCGCCGTCTTTCGGTCCGGCCAGGAAGGCAGGACCGGCAGAGCGCTGCTGCTCGCGTTGCTCGGCGGTTTCTCCGCTCTTGTCGGCGCCGGTGCCTTTTCCGGGGTTCTGGTCATGGTCCTGGTGCTCAACAGCTAGGCCGACTCGGCCACTTTCCGACCTCCGGCCAGCTACCGCGGCGCCTCTCCCTGGTACACTCCCGTTCGCGCCTCGCCCCCATCGTCTAGAGGCCTAGGACACGGCCCTTTCAAGGCTGAGATCAGCGGTTCGAATCCGCTTGGGGGTACCACTCCTCCGCACGGGCCGGCGGTGTCCCCACGCGATTGCCTCCACATCCTTGTCTCATTCAAGGCGTCGCGCGAGAGGTGGTCGTGTTTCCTTTCGCGGCAGGAAGGCCCGCGGCCCTCGCTGATGAACGCGAGGGCCGCGGGCGTTGAGGCGAAGGCTAGTCGAGAGCTTCCCGACCGGCCCTAACCCTGACCGCTAAGGGGCGATGGCGACCCGTCGGTGGGTACTCGCGCCGGCGGGCATCACAACCCACTGGAATCGTCGATCGCCCGGCGTCGTGGTGACGAGCCCTTGGGCGCAAGTTTCGTCTGTCATAGGCTGTAGGCGTAGAGCTTGCCGTCGTGGGACCCGACGTAGACCACGCCGTTCGCGACTGCGGGCGAGGAGACAACCATGTCGCCTGTGGTCGCTGTCCACAGTGGCGTGCATGTCGCTCCGCCGCTGGCGCAGCCGACGGCATAGGCATACAGCTTGTGGTCGAGGGATCCGACGTAGACCACGCCATTAGCGACTGCCGGCGAGGAGGCCATTTCGTCACCGGCGGTAGCCGTCCAAAGCGGGCTGCAGGACCCGCCGCCGGTGGCGCAGCCGACGGCATAGGCATACAGCTTGTGGTCGCCGGACCCGACGTAGACCACGCCGTTCGCGACTGCGGGCGCGTTGTTGATCCAGCCTCCTGTTGTTGCCGTCCAGAGCGGGCTACAGGATCCGCCGCCGGTGGCGCAGCCGACGGCGTAGGCATAGAGCTTGCCGTCCTGAGAGCCGACGTAGATGACACCGTCGGCGACTGCGGGCGTGGAGTTGCCGATTGCGCCGCCAGTGGTGGCCGTCCAGAGCGGGCTACAGGATCCGCCGCCGGTGGCGCAGCCGACGGCGTAGGCATACAGCTTGTGGTCCTGCGAGCCAACGTAGATCACGCCGTTGGCGACTGCGGGCGGATAGGCGATTCCGCCGCCGGTGGTGGCCGTCCAGAGCGGTGTGCAGGTGCCGCCGCCGCTGGCGCAGCCGACGGCGTAGGCATACAGAGTCGGTCCGGAGCCCACGTACACCACGCCGGCGGCGACGGTGGGAGGACCCCAGATATCGCCGCCTGTGGTTGCCGTCCAGAGCGGGCTACAGGATCCGCCGCCGGTGGCGCAGCCGACGGCGTAGGCATACAGCTTGCGGTCGAGGGATCCGACGTAGACCACACCGTCGGCGACTGCAGGGGACGATCCGATGCCAGCGCCTGTGGTGGCCGTCCAGAGCGGGGTGCAGGTGCCGCCCCCGCTGGCGCAGCCCACGGCGAACGCGTACAGCTTGCCGTCGTAGGAACCGATGTAGACCACGCCATTGGCGACGGCGGGTGAGGAGTCGATCTCACTGCCGGTGGTGGCCGTCCACGCCACGCCCAAGCCAGCGACGTTAGAGGCCGAGATGGTCGTCTCGTTCGGGTTGTAGCCAGTGTGCGTGGGACCGAAGCGGAATTGCATCCAGTCGCCACTGGTCGTTGCGGCTCCACTCTCACCGCAACTGACCGAGTACGAAATCGAGACGGCCATGCCGAGGTTCGTATTGGTCAGCTCAGGCCACTGGAGGCCGGCCGCGTAGTCGTGGGTACCGCCCTGGTTGAGAACTACATCGGCGACCGGCGAGCCCAGGATGCTCGTGAACGGCGCGGCCGGGGTGGTCTGGGTGACTTGGAGCACCACCGGGATGGAGCCCGTGGAACTCACCGTGAAGGTGAAGGGGGCACTCCCGGGCGCCGAGCTCATGATGTCGGGAGCGTTGTATGCCACGGACTTGTGATCGGCCGAGATGACCGCGCCGTTGGTTGCATGGGAGATGTTGCAGCCGAAAGTGCCGACATTGATGTGCTGTTCGGCGCTGACGGCGTCCGTAAAGGTGGCCGAAATGCCGGGGCCGATGAGACCGACCGCGAGGCCGGCCACTATCAAGAGGACCGAAGCCTTACGCAGACTCATTCCCCGCAGACTCATTCTTCGCCGAGTCATTCTCCGTTACTCCCTTTGCCAGTGAACGCACGTGACGCCCCCAACCCCGAGCCAAAGGCCCTTGCAGGTGTCGTGGCTTCGGGATGTCGCGTATCTCCTGGATCCCCCCAGGGTGAGCGGCGATGCTCAGCGCGAGGCGTCGTTGACGGATCGAGCCGGAGCAGAGCTTCTTCTCAGTGGGCGACCCCTCCTTCTAAGCCTCCAGATCTCCAGTAGCAAGACCGCCAGAAGCGCAAGCCCGGCGGCCGCGAAGATCAGCAGGCGTATCTGCGAGAGCCAACCCAACCACGGCACGACGGCCACCAGGCGAGGCACGGTTGGGTCGCTGAGGCGCCCGGTCCAGGGATCGGCGACCGAATTGGCGTCGCCCTTGGTGGTGACCAGGCGGCCGCTGCCCGAGTCGCTGATGGTGACGATCCGATGGAGCGTCGCCACATTCGAGCCTGGGGCGTAGAAGGCGATAACGTCGCCCGGCGCGAGTGATGAGAGCGGCACCGATTCGGTGATGACCAGATCGCCAGGCGAGAAGGCTGGGCGCATCGAGCCAGAAAGAACCGGCTGCATTCGAACATCGGCCAGGTGGATGTACACACCACCCGCTACGACCAGGAGTCCCACCGCAAGGCAGATGACATCCAGGAGTCGTCGGCGACGCATACCCACAGCCCCCCATGGCGTACGGTCTGACCCTGGTTCGGCGGCCAGGACCCTGATGGCTGCACGCGAAGTTCAGACAGCCGGATAGTAGCCGACAAGTACTATTTGACCGAGTAGGTCCAATGGCCTACTCGGTAGGGGGTGATCACCTCGAGTGAGTCGCCGACTGGCGCCGTTGTCCGGCTCTTCCTGGCTGTTGGGGGGTAGCGAGTCGCGGAGCCTCCGCTCGCCTGCGAACGTGCTTGACCCGCTCGCGGACCACCGGCAGACTGGCTCCGATGGGGTCACTAAGTCGGTTCGATTCGGTTGCGGATTTCCTCTCAGAAGCACAGGGCTTTCTCGTCGCGCGCGAGGCGGAGCACAACCTTCTGCTCGGCATTGCCGGCCTGCTGCGCGACCATCCAGAGGTCTACCCCGAACCACCGTATCTGGTGGTCGTCCGTCAGGCGAACAGCGTCGTTTGTGTCGCGATCCGAACGCCGCCGGCCAACCTTGTGCTCTCCGACGCGGACCGGCTCGACGTCGTGGACTCCATCGCGGACGATCTGGTCGCCCAGTCAGTCGATCTGCCGGGCGTCAGCGGCCCCAAGGAGATAGCGAGACACTTCGCCGCCGTCTGGGCGAATCGAACAGGTTGCCAGCCGATGGCGTCCATGCAGGAGCGCATCTACCGGCTCACGCAGGTTATTAGGTCGGCCGCACCGCCGGGACTCGCGAGGATGGCTGAGCCGCGTGACGGCGAAATGATCGCAGCCTGGATGACCGCCTTCCACGCTGAATCGCTTCCGAACGAGCGTCTGCCTGCCGACATGGCGGCCGTGGTGGATAGGTGGATTCGTGGCGTGGGGCGCAGGATATACCTGTGGGACATCGGAGACCGAGTGACGTCCATGGTCGGCGTTGGCTCACGGACCCCACACGGAGCGAGGGTCGGCCCGGTCTACACACCGCCGCCAGAGCGGGGACGCGGCTACGCCTCGGCCCTCACCGCCGCGGCGAGCCAGACCGAGTTGGACGCCGGCAGCCAGTTCTGCTTCCTCTTCACCGATCTGGCCAACCCAACCTCGAATCATATCTACCAGGCGATCGGCTACCGGCCGGTCTCTGACTTCGATATGTACCGCTTCGTCCGCCAGTCTGGCTGAAGATCCGCTGGCAGCCCCAGTCCCCAACGTTATGTTCCCATCGTGTCGACGAGATGGACGCTCGATCGCCTGGCAGGACCATGGCCCGGCACCTTGCGTTGCGGAACACCTCGCTCGTGCAGGCGAGTCCTCGTTTTGCGCAGCTGCCGGGCTCGACGGCGGCCCCCGACACCTCTCCTTCTCGGCCCAGGGTGACTATTGGCGACTGGCGGCGCGGCCGACGCGTTGTCAAGCTTCGCCCGAGCCACACTATGCAGAGGGGCGAGGGATGATCGGGATTTCAGGGATCAAGCGACGGATCGCGGCGGCACTCGTTTTGGTCGCACTGGCCGCTCCGCTGGCAGGGACGTCGCCGTTGGCTGCCAACTCAGCCGGCACCACCCCCGCCTTTGAGGCGGTCTGTCCCGCGGCGACACCGGGCACGGCTCAGTGTCTCGCGCTGCTTCGCACGGACATCGCAGCCCCTCAAGGATCTGCCGTCACGCCCTCGGTGATGTCCGGGTTCCTGGCACCTGCCGACATTCAGAGCGCTTACGCGCTTCCGACCGGGAGCCAGGGTTCCGGGCTGACCGTCGCCATCGTGGACGCCTACGACCTGCCGACCGCAGAGGCCGACCTGGCGGCCTACCGGAGCTACTGGGGTCTGCCCCCATGTACATCCGCAAGCGGCTGCTTCCGCAAGGTCAATCAGAGCGGCGGCACCGATATGTCGGGCGTACCGTCGGCTGTCACGTACGGCTGGGCGTACGAGATCGCCCTGGACATCGACATGGTCTCCGCGGCATGCCCCCACTGCAACATCCTCCTTGTCGAGGCGAACAGCAACATGAACGCCAACCTGGGGACTTCGGTGAACACCGCCGTGTCCCTCGGTGCGATCGCTGTGTCCAACAGTTATGGCGGAGCTGAGTGGTTCAGCGAGTCCAGCTACGACACGCTCTACTACAACCATCCGGGCGTCGCGATCACAGCCTCCACAGGCGATTGTGGCTACAACTGCGACGGCGTCTTTGGCAGCACCACTTACAGCAGTGTTCTGTATCCCGCCGCCTCGCAGTACGTGATCGCTGTTGGCGGCACCAGCCTGACGCACGACAGCAGCGTCCGCGGCTGGCACGAGTCGGCCTGGGGGAATGCCGATGGCGGAGCCGGGAGCGGCTGCTCCCTATACGAGCCCAAGCCGTCCTGGCAGCATGACACTGGCTGCGCGAACAGGACGCAAGCGGATGTCTCGGCCGTCGCCGATCCCGCGACTGGTGTGTACATCTACACGAACGGCAAGTGGTATGTGAGCGGAGGCACCAGCGCCGCGTCGCCGATCATCGCGGCTACATATGCCCTCGCGGGTCGTCCGGTCGCCGGAACGTATCCGGCAAGCTACCTCTACGGGGCAACCGGCTCCCTGTATGACGTCGTAGGTGGCAACAACGACGTTACCTTTCACTCCTGTACCGTCGCCTACCTATGCAACGGAGTCGCCGGCTACGACGGTCCGACGGGTCTGGGAACACCGAACGGCATAGGCGCCTTTACTGGTCTAGCCGTACCCGGCAAGCCCACCGCCGTCGCTGCCACCGCCGGCAACGCCGCGGCCCTCGTCTCCTGGGTCGCTCCCGCCTCCAACGGAGCGGCTATCACCGGCTACACCGTCACCTCCTCGCCCGACGGCAAGACCTGCGCCAGCGCCACCGCCACGAACTGCATCGTGACCGGTCTCACCAACGGCACGCCCTACACGTTCACAGTCGTCGCCACCAACTCGGTGGGACCGAGCCTGCCGTCGGATCCCTCCGCGCCGGTCACACCCTCGGCCTCGCAGGCTCTGCCTGCCACGAGCCTCGCCCTGTCCGGCATCCCCAGCCCGGCGGTCAGCGGCACGGCGTATAGCCTCACCGTCACGGCCGGGGACGGCTCGGGCTCCACGGCCGCCGGATACGTCGGCACGGTCCACTTCACCAGCTCAGATCCCGCGGCAATCCTGCCGCCCGACTACACCTACACCTCGGCCGACTGGGGCGTCCACGTCTTCAGCGTGACGTTGCGGACATACGGCACACAGTCGGTGACCGCGGCCGACACAGCTACGAGTTCGATCGGCGGGTCGCAGAGCGGCATCACCGTGACCTGGCCCGCGGCTACATACCACGCGATCCAGCCGGCCCGCGTTCTGGACACTCGACCCGACATCATCAAATACGGCGTCTATCACATGGGGGTGTTGACCGGACCGTTCGCTGCCGGCGTCGTCCGCACGTTCCACGTAGCCAATGCCCCGTACGTCGGCGGCGCGGGCGTCGCCGTGCCCGCAAACGCGGTCGCCGTCACCGGCAACCTCACGATCACGGGCGAGACCTCGGCGGGGCTCGTGGCGCTCGGGCCAACGATGACTTCGTCGGGTGAGGTCACGACCGTCAACTTCAACGCGATCGAGAACAGGGCCGACAACGTCACCGTGGGCCTCGCTCTCGATGGCAGCCTGCAGGCGGTCTTCCGCGGTCCGGCGGGCCGCTCGACCGATCTCATCTTCGATGTCACCGGCTACTTCCTGGCCGGAACGTCCGGTGCCACCTATCACAGCTTGGCTCCGGGTCGAGTCCTCGACACCAGGCCGACTGGCAGTGGGGTGACCCACATCGGCCCGCTCACCAAGCTGCCCAACCGCGTCGTGCGAACCTTCCCCGTGGCAGGGGTAGTGGCTCTGGGCTGGAGTAGCGCTCTTGTTCCCTCTGGCGCGCTAGCGGTCACCGGCAACGTGACCGTGA
>PMBG01000085.1 GCA_003153755.1 Chloroflexota bacterium
GGTGAGTGCCGGCAGCCGGTCGATCAAGGTCCGGAATTCGAACTCCCGGAAGAGCCGCACCACTTCGGCGCGATCGTAGTCGGAGAGGCGGGCCGCCTCGAGATCCAGATCGATCGGCAGGTCGCGCACTACACGCGCCAGCTCACGGCTCTGGAATACCTGATCGCGGGCCTCTACGAGCTTCCAGCGCAGCTTGTCCGGCCTCACGTCCTCGAGATGGGCGTAGATGCCCTCCAGCGATTCGAATTGCCCGACGAGCTTCGCGGCGGTCTTCTCCCCCACTCCGGGGATGCCCGGGATGTTGTCGGACGGGTCGCCCTTCAGGGCCTTGTAGTCGATCATCTGGTCGGCGCGCAGCTCAAACCGGTCGCGGATCTTCGCCGGATCGTAGTAGATCGTTGAGTCCACGCCCTGGCGCGTCGTCATGAGCCGCGTGGTGTCGGTGACGATCTGCAGCAGGTCCAGGTCGCCCGTGACGATCGTGGTCTCGATGCCGCCTCGAGCGTCCATGTCGCGCGTGATCGTGGCGATCACGTCGTCCGCTTCGTAACCGGCCATCTCGTAGACGGGGATGCGCAGAGCCGCCAGGACTTCGCGAACCTTGGGGAACTGCGAGCGCAGATCGTCGGGCATCGGCGCGCGGGTCGCCTTGTATTCGGCGAATTGCTCGTGGCGGAATGTGGGTCCCGGCAGGTCGAAGCATGCAACCACGTATTCCGGGCGCAAGTCCTGGATCCCGCGCAGCAGGATGCTGCAGAAGCCGAAGACGGCGTTGACGAGCTCGCCCTTGCTGGTAGTCAGCGGCGGCAGGGCATGGTAGCCCCGGTAGATCAGGCCGTTGCTGTCGAGCAGCATCAAGCGCGTCATTCGGGCCTCGAACTCATCGCCGGCTCAGGCACAGGCCGGCCGGTCAAGTCTACCCGGACCGGGTTCGATTTCGGATGCCGCCCGCCCGGCGCCGCTACTCGCGGGACGCCGCGCCTAGCAGCTGAGGCCGCCGCCGCCGCTGCCGCCGCCACCCCCGGTCGTAGACGCCGGAACGTCATCCAGCCCGTGCGCAACGAGGTTTCGAACCGTGGCCAGTCGCGGGACCGTAAGGAATCCCACCGGGTTCCCGGTCACGGCCGGTGTGAGCTCGACGCTCTTGATGTTGCCGGTGCCGACTCGCTGGGCGATCGCGGCCAGGGCCGAAGCGTCGCCTTTCGGCATGTCCGTCCACAGGGCGTCGCCCAGGGCACTCAACACTGTCGGGACTCGCGGCAAGACGGCGCACGGATCCACCTGCTTGCGCAACGCCAGAAGCACGTCCTGCTGGCGCGACATCCGGCCGTAGTCCGAGTCCTGGTGGCGGCTTCGCGCATAGGCGAGGGCGGTGAATCCGTTCATGCGCTGCTGACCGGCATTGATCGTGATCGTGATATCCACTCCGTCCTGGGGCCGTGAATACTGCTTGTCCACGATCTTCGTCGGCACGTTGATGCTCAGACCGTCGGGCAACAGCGCGTCGATCAGCTTGACGAAGCCCATGAGATTGATCACCACTGCCCCGTCGACGTGCAGGCCGAGGTACTCACCGACGGCCCCCTCCATGGCCTTGAAGCCACGGACGAAGTCCGTGCCCGCGTAGGGATAGGCCGTCGGCCGCCGAACCGCATCGAGCCATAGAGCGTTGAGCAGGTTTGGATATGGGAAGCAGTGGCACGGGTTGGCGCTGGCGGCCTCCGGCGGGAGCGGGATGTTCTCCAGGTTTCTCGGGATTCCGTACATCACGGCCTTGCCGGTGGAAATCTGGACCTGGAGCAGGATGTTCGTATCGGGCCGGAGGCTCCACCGTCCAACGCCCTGGTCGATGCCCACGAGCAGCACGTTGAGGTATCCGTCGGCTCGCCATTCTTCGGGCGTGGTGTTGGCGCCGAACTGCTCCGGCGTGAAGACGGGTATGCCGGCGTCGGTCGTTGGGGCGGGTGTCACGACGGGCATCGAAGCTGATGGGCCGGCGGTCGCCGATCCAACCGCACTCGGCGACGCGCCGGAGTTGGTGGCCGAGTCCGACGCCGTGGGTTCGTCGAGCGCGCCCGATGCGCTTGGGAGTGGCGGGAGAGTCTCGCCTGCGATCAGGTTGCCACTGCCGAACCAGCCCGGGGCATCCTGGCTGAAGGCCGAATCCAGGACGTCGCGGTATTGCACCACGAGGGCGCCGAGCGCCACCTGCGCGCCGACGTTCGCAAGGATCACCGCACCGAGGATCGCGGTCGTGACATTGCGTCCAAACCGCACGCGACTGGGCGGCGCAACCGGCTTCTTCGACTGCACGCGCGAGTCGATCTCTTCGCCGGCAGCAGGTGCCGTAGCCATCATGTATGCGTCGACGATCGCCCAGACGCGATAGAGCAGCAGCGCCCCATCCACGAGCACGAGTGAGCTCAGCGCAGAGCTGGAGAAGAGGGAATCGAATATCGCGTGCCTGTTGAAGATGAAGAGCACGACGGCAAGCACGCTCAGCGCGATGGCTGGAACCGCGACCTTCAGGCCGCGTCGCCCATGGCCGATCGCCCAATGGCCCAGGCCGGGGAACAAGACCGTAAGCAGCACGGCGGCGGCGGGACTACTCAGTCGATTTCGAATTCGCATCCGTCTACTCTGGCTCCTCGTTGCCCGATCGGAGGTGAGGGTCAGCTGGTGGCCGGGCCACCCTACTATGCACGAAGATCGCCATCGGCGACAAACAGGCGTGACGGCCGCATGCGGCGGAGTGCCGGACGGCGACCGTCGCGGCCGGGAACGTCAACCTCGCGGAGTGCCTCTGGAGCGCCGGATTCGCTTCAGAAGCGGGGCCAGCAGGACGATCAGGCCCACAAGGAAGAGCCCACCGAAACCGGCGAGCCAGATCATCGTTGCGTCCGGGCCGTGTGACGATGACGCCGGCTCCGGCGTGACGGAGACGGAGCCCGTGCTATTCGTGCCGTCACTCGATGGACCGCAACAGATCACGTACCTGGTCGCAGCGGGGTTCGGCGGCGTCGAGGCCGCCGTCTTGTCTCCGGGACTCGCGGCGGCGAGCTCCTGCGTCGGAGACGTAGCCGGCGGAGTAGCCGCGGGCCGTTCGGGCGGACTGCTGGTATCGGTGGTGAGGTGGTCGCCCGAACTCACCGGGACGGGGCCCAGGGCCGCGGGATTGACGGTCGATGCGCTGGTCGGCATTCCGGCCGGCGCCGCCGTTGCGGCTGCCATTACGGGCTGGGCAGCGTCACGCTGCGAGTTCGAGGTGAGTCCGAAGCCGCTCCCGGGGCCGGTGCCGGACATCAGATTCGTCGCCACCAACCCAACGAGGCCGAGAGCGGCAATGGAACCACCGAGGGCACGCCGCAAGCCGGCCCACCCGGCAAGGCCCGCCAACCATGGCTTCCGGCGCAGTCGCGCGGCATCCTGGGGAGTAATCGCGAAATCGCGCGGTCTGGCGGGAATCGCCATCTCCACGACGGCTGACTCGATCGCTCCGAGGTCCGCGAAGATGGCCGCACACTCGCCGCATTCGGACATCGCGTCCAGTGCTCGATCGCGCTCCGGCTCCGTGACGTCGCCGCCGAACAGACGAGCGATCAAGAGCTCGTCGTGTTCGGAGTGAGTGGTTGCGGCGGTTCTATCCATCACGTTCCTCAGACGACCTCAACCACGGAACAGTTCCCGGTGCGGTGCCAGTACGCCCCGCAGGGCGAGACGGCCCCGATGGATGCGCGACTTCACCGTGCCCACCTCAACCTTCATGATCGTCGCGATTTCGGAGTAGTCGTAGCCTTCCACGTCGAAAAGCACTATGCACGTCCTCTGATCCGCCGTGAGCGTGGCGAGGGCGGCGGCAAGCGCTTTCGAGCGCTCTATGGCGAGTGCCTTCATCTCCGGCTCGGCTTCGCTCTCGGCGGGCGGCTGCCAGCTGTCGTCCTCGAACTCGGGATACGGCTGGATCGGTCGCCGCTTTCGAGCTCGCTGGAGGTCCATCGCGGCGTTCACTGCTATCTTCCCAAGCCAGCTGCGAACACTCCCGCCGCGAAAGGAAGCCAGATTGCGATAGGCACTGAAGAACGCTTCCTGAACCACGTCCGCTGCCTGATCGCGGTCCGGAACCAGGCGATAGACGAGTGCGAACAGATGATCCTGGTGCCGCGTGACGAGCTCATTGAAGGCCTCGAGGCGACCCTTCAGAGCCTCCTCGACTAGCGCAAGGTCGATTCCCTGGCCGGGCGACTCCGGTGCCGCGTCGGACGCCGGCCGAGCCGCCAGGGCTGTCCCGTCGTGGTCTCCCCTCTGCTCGTTCACGCCTCGTCCATCAAACCAGCTGATCGCCGCAGGGAGGTTCGCCCGTGCGCAAAGCCTTCAACCGGCTGCGGCCGGGCGAGGATAGCACGGGCTCCCGTGCCGCCACGATGCGCTCTTGCGGTGCCTGGTTCGCTCCCAGGCTGTACCATGCCCGCCGGACCGTGCCGNNCGCCGTCGGCACCAATCCCCTACCCCCGTCTCGACAACGCCCGATTCGTGCTCAGATCGGGCCTGGCAGCCGTCTCATTTGACCGGTTCGAGCCGCAGTTCGGCGGAGATGGGAACACCCATGGGAACACCCGGAATGCGACACCCGGGTGCTCGTTGGACTCAGTGATGCTTACTGCACAGGCAGGAAGACAGTGGCCACGCCAGTAGAGGTGTGCGCCGGCCCGAATTCCGCTGGATATGGTCGGCGCGAGAGGAGTGGCGGCTTCGCTTTCCAACTGATCTTCTCGGTCGCGCCTGCTGCCGGGCTGATGGTCGCGGTGGCGTAGTCGATGGCCCCACTGGTCCAGAGCCCAGTCTTTCCAACTGATCTACGAAGTCGTGGCGGAGGCGAGGGCCGAGATTCCGAAGTCCGCCTGATGTGCATGGCGACCGGTGTCGTTCCTGCGAGTATTCGTCGCTCTCTGGATCAACCCCTCCGGAGCAGGCCCCTCTTGGCTTGGGGCGGCTCCATCGACTTCCAGGTCGCCGGGATTTCCTCGTTGCCGGAAGACCAGTGTTGCGAGATCTCGCGGTAGAACTGGGTGATGCTGTGCTCTCTGCCGCGGTCGAACCGCTTGCCGACCTTGTTCATCGGAAAGGCGCTGATCGCTCCTAGCTGGACAGCCATCTGGCCGTCGGGAGTTCGGACCCACTGCGCTGCGGTTGCGTCGACCAGCACTTCGCCGAGATAGGCGCCGATCGCGGGAACCATCGCCTCGTAGGTGGCGTGCTCGGGCTTGGGTCCCCAGAACTTGTCGATGAGATCGTCGAGGCGAAAGACGCTCTCGGGCGTGTAGTCGAGCCCGCACTCGCCGGACGCTCTGACCGCCGCGACGAAGATGTCAGCGACATGACGCATGGAATCGGAATCCTCGGCCTTGATAGCGCTCGAGGGATCAGCGAACCACGAATAGGCTATCTCCATGGCCAGTTCGGTCAGGGACACGTCTCGATGGAAGCGAAGGGTGAGAAGGTCCATCGGCCGGAGTGGTTGGGCGGCCCGTTCGGCGTCCGAAGGCGGCAGGATCCGAATCTCCCCGATCGTCTTCGCCTCCTGACCGTCCTCGGTCCCCCAACGGCAGCCGTACTGTCGAATGAGCACTTCAGCCAGGTACGTCCACATCCCCACGAAGATCTTCTTGAAGGCCTCGGGGCTCTGGACCGAGCGAACGAGGATGTCGTCCAGGCGCCCAATGCTGGCAACGCTGAAGTCGAGCTCCCGAGGGTCCAGATCGCGGGAGAAGTTCTCGGCCGCCCGGCGCAACAGGCTGACCCACTCGACCATCGACGACATCGTTCGCTCCCGCTTCTCGCCCCTAGAGCCCGGCCCGGAGCGCATAGCGTATCAAGCTCGATGCAGTAGAGAAAGTTGTAACAAGCTCCCGCCGTCGGCACCAATCCCCTGCACCCAACTCGACAGCGCCCGATTCGTGCTCAGATCGGGCCTGGCAGCCGTCTCATTTGACCGGTTCGAGCCGCAGTTCGGCGGAGATGGGAACACCCATTGGAACGCCCGGCTGGCGAAACCCGGGTGCTCCCTGGACTCAGTGAGGCTTGCCGCACAGCAGAAACTCAGCGGCCACGCCCGTGAAAGGGCGCGCGGCCAGGCTTACGCCGTCGGCACCTTGACTAGATCCTATTGATCTAGTATAAGTAGATCATGCTGTTCGAGATCGACACTCTCAGCTCAGCCCCCATCTACGGGCAGATAGCCGCATGCGTGCGTCGCGCCATCGCCGGCGGGACTCTAAGGCCAGGGTCGAAGCTTCCGCCGTCACGGGATCTGGCGCGCGAGCTCGACGTGAACATGCACACGGTTCAGCGCGCGTATGGCCAGCTCCGGGATGAGGGTCTTCTCGAACTGCGCCAGGGCCGAGGTGCGATCGTCGCCAGTGGCCGGGTAGCACCTTCCGCTCGACTCAACTCCCTGATCCACGACCTTCTCAATGAAGCGGACGTGCAGGGCCTCACGACGGTACAGCTCGCCAGGTTGATGGAGACGATGCGATGAGCACTGGTACATACGCTCGCTGGGTCCGTTCCGTGCTGGCTGTCAACCCGGTGCTCCTGGTCTTCATCGCGATCTATGTGTCGATCGTGGCTCTCTCCTTCGCCGCGGTTTGGACCACGGAGTCCCGACTCCCGGTCCAACCGGGCAATCTCACGTCGTACTGGCTGGAGTCCGAAGTCATCGGCATCGCTATGTACGTCGCCTGGGTCGCGCTGCGCCGGCCGCACCGCATGCGCTACGCGCTCGAGACGGTCCTGCCGATCGGACTGTGCCTCTACGGAGTAGATGCCGGTGGGCTGACTGCGACGCTTTGGTTCAACCTCGATGCGAAGACGTTCCAGATGCCCTTCGACTCCCTGCCCGGCATCGGCCTTGTTCTCGGCGGCGGGTTCGCAGGTGGGCTTCTGGGCCGCTATCTCGGCGGTCTCGCCGCCACCAACCGGCTGCGCCGCGAGGCTGCCTCGACCCTACGCTCGGCGTGGTTCGCCGAGACGTCCCCGGACGGATCCTGGCGCAGGGCCACAGGCATCACGACCGGACTCATAGTCCTACCGCTGATACTCCTGGCGCAGGCGACGTCTCTAGCCTATGCCCCCGGCTCGCTCCTGCCGATCCAGCTACTGCTCGCCGGAACCTGGGCATTCGCGGTCGTCGGCGGCGATCACGCCACGATCTCGATCACCGACGCCGCGATCAGGGTGCGGACCCGCTTGCTGAGCAACAACATGGGCTGGAGCGTCGCGCTTTCAGAGGTCGAGCGTGCACAGGTCATCGCCGCGCGGCCTGAGCCTTTGAATTTCGACCGGAGCAGATGCGTCCTCCGCACGGGGCCGGCGCTCGAGATCTGGACGGTGACCGGCGGCCGCTACGTGGTGAGCCTGGACGAGGCGGCCGATTCGGTCGCCGTCATCGAGGCGCTTCGTTCGTCCACCGGAGCGCCCGCTGGCGCGCGGGATCTGCAAACTCGGGTCGGGCCCGCGCCGGGCCTGGAGTTCGGTGGCTTCTGGCTCCGCGTGGCGGCCTACATCATCGATGTCGGCATCCTTGGGATCGTCGCGGTAATCCTATCCTCAGCCCTCGGAGCGGCCGGGCAGGCGATGGGCGCGCTCATCTTTATGGCCTATTTCATCGGCCTGTGGGGCACGACGGGTCAGACAATCGGAATGATGCTGCTCGGTCTGCATGTTGTCCGTAATCTCGACGGCGGCAAGATCACCTGGGGCAACGTCGTTCTGCGCTTCGTCGGCTCACTTGTGGCTTTCGCCTGCATCTACATCGGCGTCATCTGGGTCGCGTTCGACTCGCGCAAGCGCGGCTGGCACGACATGATCGGCGGCACGGTCGTCGTCCGGAAGGTCGGCTGAGGCAACTCAACCAGCCTGCGCGATGCGGCGGACGCGCCGACCTAGCAGGAGAGGCCGATGCCGCCGCCGCCGCTCGTGCCGCCGCTTCCGGAAGTTGACTTCGGCGCATTGTCCAGGCCGTGCGCAACAGCGTTCTTCATCGCCGCTACCGAGGCCGGCGTGACGTACTCCGGGTATCCGTTCTGCGGGATGAACGAGAAGCTCTGAACGTTGTTCCCGCCGATCGCCTGAGCGAGCGCGGCCAGCTTGGGCGAGTCACCCTGCGGCAGGTCCGTCCAGATCATGCCTCCGAGGTCGTTCATAAGGCTGGGTATCTTGGGCAGCAGGTCGCAGGGCTTGAAGTCGGATCGGAGCGCCTTGATTACCGCCTGCTGGCGAGCCATACGATCTGTGTCGTCCGAGGCATGGCGCGATCGCGCGTAAGCGAGCGCAACCGTGCCGTTCATGTGCTGCTGGCCGGACGGGATGTCGAGCACGTACGTGCCGGGCTTATCCGGGAACGGCATCTTGTCGTCGTGCAGAGGCTTGGGGACGTACATGTCCAGCCCGCCCAGATCGTCGACGAGCTTCACCATTCCGAGCAGGTTGATGTAGACGGCGCCGTCGACGTGTACACCGGTCATGTTGCCGACGGTCCCTTCCAGGACCTTGAATCCCCGCTCCCAGTCCGTGTATCCGGCAAGCGGGAACTTGTCCTTGCCCCAGATGGCTGCCCACGTCCACAACGCATTGAGCATGTAGTTGCCGCCGGACGCCGGCGAGCCGTAGTAGCCGTAGAAGCAATGGCACGCCCATGCGTTCTGCCACGGCGCCGGCAACGGAACGTTGAAGAGGTTGCGTGGAATGCCGTACATGGCGGCCTGCCCGGTCGCGATCTTCACCTGCAGGAGGATCATGGTGTCGGATCGCAGGCCGGACCTACCGTTGCCGGAATCCGCGCCGACCAGCAACACGTTGAGGTAGCCGTCGGCGGCCCAGTCGGTCGACACGCCCGTGACCGGCTCCATCGTCGAATCCGGGAAGACTATCGGGCTGACGGTCTGGCTGGGCGCAGTCGTGGGGGTCACCATCGCCTGGTCGAAGTACTGGGCCGCAGAGTACCCGCCGGAGAGCGGCCCGTCCGTGATCTTGAGCCAGGACGTGCTCGCCGTCCCGTTGATGTTGTAGGACGCGCCCTGCACGACCTCGCCCACGACTACCGTACCCTGGTTGACGGACGTCACGATCGCGAAGTTCGTGCCCGCTCCCTGCCGCACCTTGACGCCGTTCGTGTTGGCGACCCAGGCGGCATACGGTGTGGCCTGTGGACCCGCTGAGCTTGCGCCGGCGCTGCCGCTTGGGAGGTCCGCCGGGTCCGCCGTGGTGTCCGGAGGCACGGTAGCGGCGGCGTAGTTAGGGTCGATGCCGCAGGCGGATCCCTCTTTGAACAGGCAGGTGAGCCCATTCTGGACGCTGTAGTCGACGTATCCGAAGTAGAGGTGAATGCCGACAGTCGACACCAGCACCGCCATCAGGACCGGGAAGGTCAGCTTCCATGACAGTCGTCTTGGTGGGAGCCCGCGCGTCCCGGCTGCCTTGGGGAGCGGCTTGGCCGCGCCCAGATAAGCGTCGACGATTGCCCAGACGTGATACAGGCACGCAAGGATGTCGATGATCAGGATGCTCATCAGAAGGCCCGTGTTCGTCACGAGACCGTCGAGGAGCTGCTTTCGCGCGAACAGCAGCATCAGGAGGAAGACGCCGGCCAAAGAGAGCGCCGGGATGGCGATGATCAGACCGCGCCTCGGCTTGCCGTCCGCTGCCTGGCCGAAGCCCGGCAGGATTGCCGACAGAACGGCGGCAACGGCCGGGTTGATCTGGCGTGGCGTCCGGTTTTCCGGGAACGACTTCAAACGTTTCCTCCATTGCCGAGCCTGACGGGACGCCGGACTCGGTGGCCTCCGGTACTGCGGGACGGCGGCAGCGTCTGCCTACTATGCACGATTCGGGGGGATGACGCGACCGGCGCTGAGACGCACGAACGTGCGAAGTCGTTGCGCGACGTCCATCCGCGCGAAGAAGCCTAGGGCGCTGCAGGACCGCTCGGCGAGGGACTCACGAACGGCGTTGGGGTTACGACGCTTCCCGGCGGGGCATCGGTACTCTCGAAGTAGGCCATCGCCACGAACCTCGAGGAGACCGGCTTCGCGTCGATCTCGATCCAGTCCGTGCGCGTGACGCCGTTGTAGGTATACGGAGCCCCGATCACCGTCCAGCCGCCAATCACCGATCCCTTTGCCAGCAAGGTGATCGTCGGGAAGCTGGTGCCCGGACCCGTGTGAACTTTGACCTTGTCGCCTATGGCCACCCACGACGGAGCCTGCTGAGGCGGCGGCGAAGGTGCTATTTCGGCGGGAGTGACAGGCGTGGGCGACGCGGTCGGGTGGGCGGAGCCCCCTGAACTCGACACAGGCGATCCGGTGGGTGTTGCCGCGGCCAGCTGCTGGGCGTCGCAGGACGATCCTGCTGCGGTCACGCACGATGGGTTCTGCGCTCTGTACTCCAGCGCACCGAGGTATGCGTGCAGCCCGAGCGTGATGACCAGCGCCATGAACAGGACCGGCACGGTGGTACCCAGGGGCGGGCGATCTACGGTGATCCCCCTGGTCCCGATGGGCTGCTGCATCTTGGGCGCGGCCTGGCCTAGATATGCGTCGAACACGGCCCAGACGTGGTAGACGAGAGCCAGCACGTCGAGTATCAGGAAGTTCGCCAGGAGGCCCGAGTTGTAGACGAGCCCGTCGAACAGCTGCTTCCGGGCGAAGACGAGCATCAGGACAAGCGCACAGAAGAGCCCGATCGCGGGGATCGCAACGATCAGACCGCGGCGTACCTTGCCGGCCGCAGCCTGTCCCAAGCCCGGCAGGAGGAGGGACATGAAGGCGGCCACGGCAGGCTTCTTGAATAGCAGACGCAATCGAGTCCTCCAGATGACCAAGCCAAACCGGAAAGTGCCTGGCTCAGAAGCCCCGCTTGCGGAGGCGGCGTCTCCCTACTATGCACGATTCGGGCGGTCCTGGCGAACGCCCCTCTCGCCCTACAGCCAGAAGGCGCCGCCGGACGCCGCCCCGGACAGCGCCATCGCGACTAGGATCCAGGCGCCGACCAGGAACGATGCTATGGCGAACCAGAAGCGCGACACCACGACGGCGCGGGCCCAGTCGCCGGTCAGCGAGCCGAGCTGCGGCCTCACGGCCGCCAGTTCTTCGAGACCGTCAAGCCCACGACTCTGCGCGAGGATCGAGGCGTGGCGAGCGAGGTGAATCTGCAGCAACTCGGCTGACGTGCCTCCATCGGAGCGAGCGGCGACGTCGGCGGCGGCGGCCTCCGCCTCGACGGTCCGGCCCTCCCCAACGGCAAGTCCCATCTCCAGATCCCGGCGGACGTGGAGCTCGGCCGGGCGGCCGGTTGGCAGGCGACCGATCACGTCGCGAGCCTCCTGGGTCCGTTCCGCATTCAGCAGGGCTACCGCGCTCAGGTGCAACGGCACGGAGCCTTCGGGATGGCGGAGCAGCCAGTTCCGGGCGGCCTGGACCGTTCGAGGCCGCTTTCCTCCGGTGAGCTTTCGCCAGTCCGCATCGGCGTCGAGATTGAGCCGGGAGACCACCTCCACTGCGGGCCATGAGCGGCGCCAGATCAAAGTCGCCAGCGCGAGCATGGCCGGCGTGGGAATCAGCACGGCCGCGACGAATGGCAAGGGGCCGACGCGACCGGCGCAAGCGACGGCAAACGCGAGCGGGCCCGCGACCGCAACGAACCCAAGAACTACCCTGGCCGCGGGACCCATGCCGATCGCGCGGTTGAACGCTACCCGCCCCCGCACGCTCGCGCCTTCGACCGTCATCGTGCAGAGCCGGAGGTCAGATCGAGCTTGACCAGGCCTTCGCCCAGGCGGCGGTGCACCTCGGCCAACAATTCGGTGTCGTACGCCACGCCCGCACGGACCTCCATTGGGAGAGTGGCCCCGCTCTGCGCCGGAATGTGGAAGACGACGCGCGTCTCGCCGGGACGTTCCCTCAGCACGGACCGCAACTCCTCCATCGCGATAACGATCCGCTCGGTGCTCGCGCCGCGCGTGAACCGCACGTTGAGGATGCCGGACGTTGGCGCCTCGACCGGAGTCGTGGGTGCGGTCGACGCGCGGGCCGCAACCGCTCGGGCCTCATCAGGGAGCGGCGGCTCTTCGCGCTCCGGGGCAAGCGTGGCCATGTCCTCCGGTGCGGGCGAAGACGACAACGGCTCGGACGGGAGGTGTGGCGCGCTGGGAGCGGAGGTGGCGGCGGGAGCGGCGGGAGCGGCGGCGGCGCCCGAACCCGCGCCGAGCGCGACGCCGGCCTGCGCCAGGAATCGTGCTGGCATCGGCTCCACTCCCCCGCCACGAAGCGGCGAAACGCGCGTCGCCGGCACGGATGGGGCCGCAGCCGGTGCCTGCGGAGCCGCCCCCGGCTGCGGTGCAATGTGCGGATCCGCCGCTCTGGCCGAGACCGGCGCCGTCCCCGGCTTCGCAGCTCCATATCCGTTCCCGTTGCCGCTTCCGTTGCCGTTTCCCCAGCGGCGTCCGCCCCCGCGTCCACGATCGCCCGCCGCGACCTCCTGGGAAATAGCCGCCGGACCTTTGGCCAGTGCGTCCTCCCAGACCCATACCGCGTCGGCGAGGAGCGACGCCTCCTCGCCTCGATGGTCCACCTTGCCGGCCACGAGCAGGATCGCGCCGTCCGCGAACGTCGCGCCGCTCGTTACGTACATTCTCGGGAAGACCACGACCTCGACGCTGCCCTGGAGATCCTCGAACGTGGCCACGGCCATCGTGTCCTTGTTCCGCGTCACCACGGTGCGCATCCCCGTCACGATGCCGCCCATCACGACCCGCTGCCCGTCAAGGGTTTCGTCCTTGAGATCGCCGGAATAGGCGGTTACGTACTGGGCCAGCTGCTCCGAGATGGAACCGAGCGGGTGCTCCGAGAGATACAGCCCGAGCAGCTCCTTCTCCCACCGAAGCCGCTCGCGCGACGGCGCCTCGGGCACGGAAGGTAGCGGCCGCTCGAGGGACTCCGTCGCGGAGCCCATGTCGAAGAGGGACGTCTGGCCGCTGAGGCGGTCGCGCTGCTCAGCCTGGCCGGCGGCCACGGCGTCGTCGAGCGCCTCGAGCAGCTGCGCCGGGTGACCGAAGCAGTTCATGGCGCCGACCTTGATCAGCGACTCGAGGACGCGGCGGTTGGCGAGCCGCAGATCCACGCGGCCGCAGAAGTCGGCGAGGGAGCGGAACGGGCCGTCGGCCTGGCGCGCGTCGATGATCGACTGGATCGCGCTCTCGCCCACGTTCTTTATGGCCAGCATGCCGAAGCGAATCGCGTCGTCTTCGACCGTGAACTCGACCGACGACTTGTGGATGTCCGGCGTTCGGACCTCGATGCCGAGGCGACGGCATTCGGCTACCGCCGCGGCGACCTTCTCTTCGGTGTCCCGGAACGCCGTCAGCACGGACGTCATGTAGTCGACCGTGTAGTTNNGCGATCAGGCCGTAGCACGTGGCGTGAGCCTTGTTGAAGCCGTATCGCTCGAACGGCTGGAAGGCGGCGAAGACGGCGTCGATGACCTGGGGCTTGACCCCGCGCTCGGCGGCCTGGCGCACGAACTTCTCGCGCATCTCGTTCATCAGCTTCGCCTTCTTCTTGCGAATGGCGTAGCCGAGCATGTCCGCCTCCGG
>PMBG01000146.1 GCA_003153755.1 Chloroflexota bacterium
CCAAGCGATACGCTCGGCGCGACACTGTCGCCACCTTTTCCGCGTGGCGGAGCGCAAGGATCGCCAGGCGGCCCGAAATGCAACCTCAGATCGCCGCCGACGCCTGCGCGGGGCTAGTTGAGCCAGAACGGCGGGTAGGGCACCGGCAGGAACAGGAGGTAGGCGACTACCTGCGCACCAAGGTTCAGCACGGACCCGTAGAAGCGCGCCGCCCAGTCCGGATAGCGGCCCGACGTAAGGATCGGAATCCACACCACAAAGCAGCTCAGGACCACGCCGACTGCAAGCAGAGACAGGACGATCAGCTGGGGCACAACGATCAGCACGCGGACCAGGAATCCCAGGAACGGGATACCCCAGAGGCGGTTGATGTTGAGGCTCTCGAGGTTCACGGTCAGGTCTGTGGGACCCCTGAGACCTGGCTCCAGCGGCGGGTAGCCGCCGGGCATGAGTAGCACGTAGCCCGCGACCTTGCTGGAGCGATGCAGGTACTCCACGATCAACTTGACCGCGATCGCCGGGACCCGCCCGAAGGCCAGGATCCAGATCCAGCCGATGAGGAACCAGATCGTGATTGCCCAGTTGAGTATCCAAAGCACGACCATGTGCGGTATGGCGGCGATTGCCCGCGCCACGAACCCTGCAACCGGGATGCCCCACAGAGGGCTCATCTCGCGGTCCGGGGTGACGTCGACCTGAACGGGATACTCGGAGGGGTTCGGGGCGGCCGTTGTCTGGGCGAAGGCCATAGCGCGAGCTCCGTCTGCGATTCGATCTTGGGGAGACAGCATAGCCGCCGCGTCCGCGCCGGACGACCCCTCGGTTACAGGCCGAGCGGCGTCAGGAATTCGACGACCAGCTCCACCAGGCGGTGAGGTTGCTCCATCGCAATCATGTGCGCGACATCCGGCCAGACCACGGCCCGCGCGTTCGGGGCCGCTTCTTCAAGACGGTGCGCGCCGGCGACCAGGTACCGCATGTCGAGCGCGCCGACGACTGCCAGGACCGGGCAGCGCAGCTCGCCGAGCCTGTCGTTGGCCGGCGGCCTCAACGGGATGCGCTTCCCGGCGATGTGCCCGGGAGCGTACAGAGTCAGCACGACGGCACGCACAGCTTCGCGAACGGCCGGATCCACGCGCGTCGCGGATTGCCCTGGCCCGTCCACCCAGACGCGGACGAGCAGTTCGGCGATCGCGTCCGCGTCACGCGGGATCTCCGACTCGAGTCGTCCGCCCTCGACGAATAGCGCTTCCTCGGTGGGCGTGAGCCCGTCGCCGTCGAACCCGCCGGGCCCGGAGCCCAGGCTGATCACCGCCGCGATTCGTTCGGGGGCCACGATCGCGGTGTCGAAACCGATGTGGCCACCCCGGCTGTTCCCGAGCAACGGAGCCGCGGCCACGTCGAGTGCGTCGAGCACCGCAAGCAGATCCGCGCGCTCGTCGAATTCCACGTCCTGGGTGGTGGAGGCGCCGAAACCGCGCTGGTCGTACCGGATGACTCGATATCCGGCCGCCGTGAGACCAGGCACCACGCCATCCCACGACGTGTGGTCCACGATCGCGGCGTGGACGAGGACAATGGGTCGGCCCGCGCCGTCGCTCCGGGCGTAGAGGCGACCGTTGGGAACGTCGACGTAGCTCTCCATTTGCCCAAGCTTATCAGCGGAAGTGCCGGGTTGCGGGTCGTGCCGGGCCGCCCGGTCGGGCACAATTGCAGTTCGTTCCGGGCACCGAAGTCCAAGGGGTAGAGGTGGCAAGACTGCGAGTCATTGGCCGGGTCGTTGTGGACTATGTCCGGCAGATGGTCGACCATGACGTGCCAGGGCTTGCCGCCGAGCTCGCCTATCGATTCATGTTCGCGACGTTTCCGTTCGTCATCTTCATCGCGGCACTCGCCGGCTTCATCGCGAACTGGCTGGGCATCCACGATCTGAGCGGGCGAATCATCGACTCCATAGGGCGGGAGCTGCCGGCCGATCTCGTCGGTCCGATCAAGGCTCAGCTCGAAGCCGTGCTCGCTCATACGGACCCGCAGTTGCTGTCGTTGGGCGCCGTGCTGGCGCTATACGCCGCGGCGGGTGGCACGAACACCCTGATGAAGGCCATGAACCGGGCCTACTCCGTGCCCGAGTCCCGGTCTCTTCCCCTCCGCATCGCGCTGGCAGTGCTCCTCACCGTGCTTGCCGGCGCCGCGATCGTCGTTTCGTTCGTGGTGATCGTGGGCGGGACCGTGGCCACGAAACGTGTCATTGACGAGATCGGCCTCGGCGGGATCTGGTCCACGCTGTCGCTCTTGCGCTGGCCGGCGGCCTTCGCCCTGCTGGTCGCCGCGGTTGCCGCGCTGCTGCGCTATGCGCCGAGCGTCCGGACTCCATGGCGCTGGTCGGCGGTCTCCGCCGTCGCCTTCGCCGTCGTCTGGCTCGTGGTCACGTATGCCTTCGGCGTGTACGTGGCCAGATTCGCCACATTCGACGCCACGTACGGAGCGCTCGCGAGCGCGGTCGTCCTCATGCTCTGGTTCTATCTGAGTTCGTTCATCCTGCTCTGCGCGGCCGAGCTCGCGGCGCTGCTGATCCGGCTCGGCGTGCCGGAATCGGGCTTGCCGGATTCGGGTTCATTGCCCGTCTGATCGTGGAATCGAAATCGGCCGCCGGTTGCCCGACGGCCGAATCGACTAACCCTTGACCACGCCGACCGGAGTGAGGCGGGCAATCGGCTTGATGAGGTCGGTCGAAGCCGCCATCACCTCGTCGATGTCCTTGTAGGCGTAGGGTGCCTCCTCCGCCACATCCTTCGGGGCGGAGCAGAGCAGCTCGACGCCGAGCTTCTCCATGTCGTGGATCACCTGATCCGACGTCGCGCGAGCACGAGCCGCGGTTCGGGACATTGCCCGGCCCGCGCCGTGCTGGCAGGTCTCGAAGGACTCGGGGTTTCCGAGACCCTCCGCGATGTACGACGCCGTGCCCATGGACCCCGGGATGAGCACCGTTTCACCGGCGCGGGCACGTACAGCGCCCTTGCGATGCACGATGCCGTTCTTGCCGCGGTGGTTCTCCCAGGACGCGTAGTTGTGGTGGATGTCCACCACGCGCTCCCAGCTGGTCATGCCCGTGAACGCCCAGAACGCGGCCTCGACCGCGGCCAGCATCCGCGTGCGGTTCACTTCCGCGTACCGGAGCGCGAAGGTCATCGCGGACCAATAGGCTTCGAACTCCGGCGAGCCGACCGGCAGGAAGGACAGCTCCCTGTGGGGGAGCTGCGAATGCCAGCGCTCGTTGAGCGCAAGCGCCTTCTTGTGGTAGGCGTCGCAGATCGTCTTGCCCAGGCTCCGCGAACCCGAGTGGAGCATCACGTAGACGCGGCCCTCGGTGTCGCGCTGGATCTCCAGGAAGTGGTTCCCGGAACCCAGCGTGCCCAGCTGGACGACGGCGCGATCGAACCAGCTCTTCTCGATGGAATCCGGAAGCGGCATGCCGATCTCGGCGAGTGCCTCGTCCGGATCCACGCGGTGGTCGTGCGAGCGCATGCCCGTGGGGACCGTGGCCTCGATCTTCGCGAGCACGCGGCCGAGGCGGTCGCGCTTGAGCTTCTCGATCGATACGTCCGTGCGGGCAAGTGTCACGCCGCAGCCGATGTCCACGCCGATGCCGTACGGCACTACCGCCTTGTCGGCGAAGAGAACTCCACCGATGGGCATGCCGAAACCGGAGTGGGCGTCCGGCATGAGCGCGATATGGCTCATGGCGAACGGAAGGTTGGCCAGGTTGATCGACTGCTCCTGGGCACCGGCGTCGAGCTTCGGAGCCCACGACTTCACTGGAATGCGTCCCTCGGAATAGACCTTCATCGTGCCCCACCTCTGGGGGGCGGCGGCCGAGGTGCCGGCAATTGCCGGCGACGGCCAGCCCTGGCGTTCGACGGCGCTTCTCGAGCGCCG